>JBDSSY010000323.1:0-2629 GCA_039928585.1 Gemmatimonadaceae bacterium
GCGCCGCGCCCCCCGAGGGTGTTGCTACCCACCCGCAGGACGGCGCGGTCGGTCCCCGATCTCAGAAGCGGCATGACTGAAGAGTATCGCGCGCGACCCTCTATTGCTCGACGACGATGAGGAATCGTGAGGGGCCCCAGAACTTGCCCGGCTCGGTGATCTTCAGGTTGCCCCGGAAGGTGTCATTGTCACGCTCGTCCACGGCGGCATAGTCCAGGCTCTGGCGGGACACCACCTTCCACCGGCGGTTCGGCTCGGGCATCTCGATCAGCTTCATGCCCCGCTGATCTACCGCGGTGAACGCCGCTGCATCCGCCGTGCGCGACATCTGGAGCGTCCGGCCCGGATGCGCGAATAGCAGGTTGGCTCCGCCTTCGTGCACGATGATGCCACGCTTGATCAGCTCGTCCTCCTTGCCGATCACGTAGAACGCCTTGTTGTTCTGCGCCTCGAGCGTCGCGATCGTCGCTCCCATCTCGCGCGTCACGCCGTTCAGGCTGTCAACACGGGTCGAGAGCGCGGCGATCGTCGCGGTCTGATGCTGGATCGTCGCGTTCAGGTCGTTGATCATCGCCTCGTCGTTCGCGAGCTGCGCGCTCAACACCTTGTTGTCCTGCTGCGACTTCTTCAGCTCCGCCGCCGTGGCGCGCGCGCGCGCGACGAGTGCGTCCACGCGCTGCATGACCGCCCTGCGGTTCTCGATCTGCTGAGCCAGCGGATCCAGCGTCGCCTTGCGCGCGCCCTTCTTCGGCTTGCCGACCACGCGTGCCACACTGCTGTCGATGTGCTGGATGAAGTCGTCAGCCTGCAGGACGACGCGCGTCAGCGAGTCCTTCTGCGCGGCGAGCTGGATCGTCAGCCGCTGCTGATCGGCCGCCTTCGCGGTGGCGAGGCTGTCGGCCAGCTTGTGCTCCTTGGAGTCGCCGCACCCGGCAAGGACGCCGGCGGCCAGCATGACGAGTGAGTAACGACGGATGTTCATGTGCAGCGCCTCCAGACGGCGTCGTGGACAGCGGGGAGGACGGCGCGTGGACCTGCACGACGGCTCTCGTACCCGCATCGGTAGGAACGAATTGATGATCGCATGTCGCGACTGGTCGCGCCGTCAAAAAAAGCACAGGCGGGATGTGACGCGCCGCACAGTCGCATCGAGGACGTTGTACTCCTCGTTGCATGACGGGCAACGGGCGCGCGGCGTAACGCCCGCGCCACGCTGACCTACCCGTCGAATAAACCGGCGATGATGTCGGCGATCATGGAGAACACGCCCGAGGCGGCGTCGCCCACTACGCCCACGGCGCTGGTAGCCGCCTCGGCGGCCGCGCTACTCGAGGCCACCGCACCGACGGACTGCGCCATCGCGCTCGCGGCATGCGTGGCGGCGAACGCCCCGTGAATGACGAGGTCCGGCGTCCAGATCAGGGCGCTCAGCAGCACGTCCCCGCCAACCGCCATCGCTTCTCCGCCCCGGCCGGGCTGCCGAGCGGCGCGGTCGGTGGCCGCCGTGAGGTTCAGGTGCCAGATCGACGCGAGCTCGGCGTGATCGAACCACACTCCCTCACAGCGGCGGCACAGGTCGAGCACGAGCGCCCCGTGCGTGCGTCGCTCCATCTCGAGATCGCAGCTCGGACACCGCAGCGCACTGCGATGTCCACAGGCCGCGCAACGCTCGGCATCGCGATCGTTTGGGGCGCCGCATCCGTGGCAAGGTGGCCGCACCGGGTCCCTCCGCCGGGGAATCGCTCGCCAGAGGGCATCGGGCGCGTGACGCGCTACCTCGCGCGCCTCGCCGCGCTCGAACCAGATCCCGCCGCAGCGAGGGCACGCATCGATCGTGACGTCGGCGCCCGCGCCCTGCACCACAGCCTTCTGCATCGCGACACCGAGACACACTGGGCACGGCCACCGGGTCTCCATCACCGGACGGGCATTCGCGGTGGAATCCAGCTCAGGCATCGAGGAGACCGCGCGCGGTGTGCTTGTCCGCCGCGTGCTTCGCATCGTGGAAGGTGTAGACGAGCACCCCTGCGTCAGTGATGTCCAGGTCGGCAACTTCCCGCGTCACGAGTGCGTCGAGGGTCGCTTTCGCCTCTTCGGCGGTCAGCGCCAGCGTGCTGGCGACCTCCACGGCGGTGAGTCGGCCAGCCTGGAGCATGGCCAGTCGAAGGATTTCCGACTCGATCGTCGCCTGTCGCAGCTGCTGGATGCGCGTGCCTCCACGTCGCTCCGTCCGGTTCGCACTGCGCAGCAATGCGAGGCCGCCCACCGCCGGCAGCGCAACGCTGATCGCCAGCGCCAGCACTGTGTTCAACGCCGCGAAGCTCGCGCCCGATCGGATGAATCCGAGCAGCATGAACGCCGACACGAGCAGGAGAACGACTCCACCAACTGCACGGCCCACCGGACACCTCGTGGTGATGACAGGTTGAGATATGTCGACGCGACGACCGGAGCGCCACTCGCGTCGCGGGCTGTTGCGCTTCGATCGTACAATGCCTTATGATCGATGGACAGTGGCACGGGGTGCCTGCGCACACGCACATGCGCGGGCTGAGATCACACCCGTCGAACCTGATCTGGGTCATTCCAGCGAAGGGAGCGTCACTGGTGAAGGTCCGCCGCGCGTGGC
>JBDSSY010000324.1:0-27894 GCA_039928585.1 Gemmatimonadaceae bacterium
ACATCACATGCTCGAACAGGTGCGCGAATCCTGTGCGGCCGGGCTTTTCGTCACCCGATCCGACCTTGTACCACGTATTGACGACGACGATCGGCGTCGAGTGATCCTCGTGCAGGATCACTTCGAGTCCGTTCGGGAGGGTGATCTTTTCATACTGGAGCTTCGGTACACCCTGCGCCCCCGCGCCGTCGGCAGATCCCACCACAACGGCTAGTAATGCGCAAAGAGTTACTAAATAGCGTCGGTTCATCGGCTGGTTCTCTCGAAGATGTAGGCGAGGGGAGCTTTGACGGATTCGCTCAGGGCATACTTCCACCGCTCACTCGGGCTCGCCGCGATCGGACTCGTCGGCGTCGGTGATGCGTACGGCTCCAGCCCATGACGCCGCGCCAGGATCGTGAGCCGAAGCATGTGGAAGGGATCGCTCACGAGCAGCACGTCCCGGCGCGATCGGGACCGCAGGAGAGCCGCGACACCACCCATCGATTCACTGGTCGTGCGCCCCTCGTTCTCCATCAGGATGGCGGCGGCTGGCACCCCGCGACGAATCGCATAGCGCTGGCTGACCGCTGCCTCGCTCGTTGTGTCGCCGGTACCCGTACCGCCGGTGACGATCATCAGTGGGGCAAGTTTGCGATTGAACAGGGTGATCGCGTGATCGAGTCTCGCGCGCAGCACGGGTGACGGACGTCCCACGTACTGTGCAGCACCCAGGACCACGATGGCGGACACCGGACGTGCCTGATCGTTGCGCTCCCAGACGAGTACTGCGCCAAGTGAAGTTGCCCACACGAGGAGCAGGAGCCCGAGCCCGATGAGCACCAGACGCACGAGCGGTGGACGGGATGAGCGCATCGGAGAGAAGCTAGCCTGCGTTCGTTCGGGGAGGTACGGTAGCGGCCGTCATTCCGCGATGCTGAGCAGCGCGAGCCAGAAGAGATCGAAGCTCGCGCGGCGCTGGCCGGCTGATGCGTCCGCGATTGCCAGTCCATCCATGAACGCGATGCTCGCCCGTCCGAGCAACGGCGCAGGCATTCGTGGAGTGAGCCCGAGACCGGCAAATAGTCGCTCTACCGTCCGCGACGCCGCATGCAGGCGTGCTGCTCCGGCGGCGGCGGCGGCGGCGCGTATCTCCTCCTCGTGTTGCATGGCGAGCTCGAGCAGCGCACGCAGCTCGCCTCGCGAGAGCTCGCCGTCGAGCCACTCCCAGAGCGCATCCACGGCACCGCTGCCTCGCGCCGTGTCCATCGCTGCCCTCTCGCGCGCGACAATCTTCCGGCCGAGCACTGTGAGCACGTCGGCCAGCAGACTGGCGCGGCTGGCGTAGTGATAGTGCAGCAATGCCTTGCTCACACCACCCTCCATCGCGATCGATGCCATGCTTGTCGCCGTGACTCCGTCGCGCACGAGGCATCGTACCGCCGCGTCGGCGATGCGCGTTCGGGCCAGTGATCCCGCGCCCGATGCGACGGTGGGAGCCGCGGGATCCGTCACAGGATGGCGGTGGTTCGCGGCATCGGCGTGCTCACCGAGGTGTATCCGGCGCCGCGCAACTGGTTGGCGAACGCGTCCTGCGCGTCCGGTTCGCCATGCACCAGGTGCACGACGGGCGGTGCGCCGTTGGCGTTGCCGGCTCGCACGGTATCCAGCCACCGCTGAAGCTCCGTTCGGTCACCATGCGCGCTGTACCCATTCAGCACTTCAACGCGTGCGCGCAACGGAATCTCTTCTCCGAAGACCCGGAGCATCGGCGCGCGCTCCACGATCCTCCTGCCGAGCGTATGCTCCGCCTGGAAGCCAACGATGAGGATCGTCGTGCGCGGATCCGATGCCCCATGCGCGAGATGATGAAGGATTCGCCCGGCTTCCGCCATGCCCGACGCGGCAATGATGATCATCGGTCCGTGTTGCGCGTTGAGCGCCTTGGATTCACTGGCATCGCGCGTGTAGCGGACCTGGGTGAAGGCGAACAGGTCCCTTACCTTGCGCACGAGATCCTCCGTCTGGTCGAAAATTTCGGGGTGCATGGCGAAAACCGTCGTCGCGTCGATCGCGAGCGGACTGTCCACGTAGATCGGGATCTGCGGGATTGCCCCTTCCCTTGCGAGCAGGTGGAGGTCGTACACCAGCTCCTGTGTGCGCCCAACCGAGAAGGCAGGCACCAGGATCTTTCCGCCACGCGCCGCCGTCTCCGTGACCACGCGCGCGAGCTGCGCGCGGGCCCCTTCCACCGACGCATGATCGCGATTGCCGTACGTGGACTCCAGGAGGACGACGTCCGCACCACCCGCCGGCGGGTGTGGGTCGCGGATGATGGGAAGTCCGTTCCGCCCGACGTCGCCCGAAAAGACGATTCGCTTCGTCTCCCCTCGTTCCATGCACTCGAGCACGACGGACGCCGAACCGAGTATGTGTCCCGCGTCGGAAAAGCGGGCGCGCACGCCGGGTGCCACATCGAACCAGCTGTCGTAGGGCAGTCCGATCATGCACTCGACGGCCGTCACGGCGTCCCGCATTCCATAAAGGGGCTCGACGACCACCTGCTTTCGCCGCGCCAGGAACTCGGCGTCCTTTTCCTGAATGTGCGCGGAATCGGCGAGCATCACGGCGGACAGATCTCGCGTGGCGGAGGTGCAGTGGATGGGGCCACGATATCCGTGCCGAGCGAGGAACGGGAGCCGGCCCGAATGATCGATGTGCGCGTGCGAGAGCACGACCGCGTCGATCTCGGCGATCGGGCACGGCAGCCGGGCATTCTTCTCGCGCGTTTCACTGCGTCGGCCCTGAAACATTCCGCAATCGAGGAGCACGGTCTGTCCCCCGACCCGAAGGATGTGACAGGAGCCGGTCACCTCACGTGCGGCACCAGCGAACTCGATCTGCACGGGCTACCTCGCCGGCGTTCGGGATATGTCGAGCGTCTTCGGGCGGCCGCTCCCATGCGCCCCACCGCGGAGATGCTGCTGCAACTTGCCGCTCGCGAGGGGTGATCGCTACCCGGTGGCGTGCGCTCGCGGCGCGCACCGCCGGTCGCCGCGACACTCGGTTGGGAAGCACGCGCCCAGCGATGTGCGGCTGGTGTGCGTTGAGCTAGTCGGCGGGCCATCCGGCAGGTGCGCCCTCCACCCGTGCATTCCACCAGTGATTGTATTCCTTCGAATGGCGACACCGTCTTTCCACCGCGTGGTGTATCGGCGCGCGGCTGTTGCCGCACGTCTCGTAGTGATTTTCGTTCCTGCCTGGGCCGCCGCACAACCGGGCGCGTCGCCATCGGCCCAGCATGTCGCACGGCAACTCGACTCGGTGCCGGCGGTTCGCTTGTATCCGATCGACCCGGAGCGCGCCCCACGCCCGACGATGACCGCCGTGCGCGCGGTACGTGCGCCCGTCATCGATGGAAACCTCGAGGACGCGGAGTGGGCGCGTGCCGATTCTGCGACCGAGTTCGTACAGCAGTTGCCCGTCACTGGCGCTCGTGCACTGTACAGAACGGTCGTTCGGGTTCTGTACGATTCCGATCATCTCTATGTCGGCGCCGTCAACTACGATCCCCGGCCCGGCCTGGCGATCACCGCCGGATTGCAGCGCGACTTCGTCTCGTCGAACAGCGACGTCTTCGCCGTCGTCCTCGACACCTATCATGATCGCAGCAACTCCTTTCTCTTCATCGTCAATCCGAAGGGAGCCGTGCGGGATGAGCAGACGTTCAACAATTCGCGCACCATCGTCGAGGCCTGGGAAGGCGTGATCGACGTGACGACGGCTGTCATCCGGACCGCGTCCGGCGACTCGGCCTGGACCGTCGAGATGGCGATTCCACTGCGCACGCTGCGCTTCGACGGCACGCGGCCGGTACAGGATTGGGGGATCAACTTTCTTCGGCGCGTCCGCCGAGTGAACGAGTCCTCGTACTGGTCTCCGCTCGAGCGGCAATACCGACTGCATCGGATGTCGAAGGCAGGTACCCTCGTGGGGCTCGAGGGGTTGCGTCAGGGGCGCAATCTGCAACTGAAGCCCTATGCTGTCGCTTCGAGCGCCACTGGCGCTCAGGTGCTTCCGTCCGCGCGGGGTTCGGAGGCCGATGCCGGGATGGATCTGAAATACGGCGTCACGCCCGCGTTAACGCTCGACCTCACGTACAACACGGATTTCTCGCAGGTGGAGGTCGATCAGGAGCAGGTGAATCTCACGCGTTTTTCGCGGTTCTTTCCCGAGCGCCGCGAATTTTTCATTGAGAACGCCGGTGTTTTCACGTTCGGTGATGTGGAGGAACGCGGCTATCGCATGGGGGCCGGTCTCCGCGATTTCACCCTGTTCAACTCGCGACGCATCGGCATCACGGCGGAAGGCCGCCCCGTCCCGATCATTGCCGGTGGGCGACTCTCGGGGCGGATCGCCGGATGGGAGGTTGGCGTGCTCGATATGCAGACACGGCGCGTCGATACCGTCGCCGGTGAACAATTCGCCGTTGGGCGGGCTCGGCGATCCTTCGGGAATTCCGACGCCGGTGTGCTGGTGTCGAGCCGGTCGGGAAGTGGATCCGACAACACCAGCTACGGTGTCGATGCCAACCTTCGGCCCACCGCGAACCTCGTCCTCAACGCCTACTTCGCAGCGAGCGATGCGGCGGGTGACAGCTCCGATGGGTCGGCGGCTCGCACCTCACTTGCTTACCGCGGTCGACTGTGGAACAGTTCAGCGATGTGGAAGCGAGTTTCGGATCGGTTCGATCCTGGGCTTGGCTTCATCCGGCGACGCGGCATGCAGCAGCTGTTCGCCACGACGGGCGTCCATGCCAGGCCAGCGCTGCCGGGAACCCAGGAGGTCAACCCCTACGTCCAGCTGGACTACATCACGGATCTCGCCAATCAGCTCGTCACGCGCTCTGCCGAGGCAGGCCTCAACCTGCTCCTTCGTCCAGAAGGTGAAATCGGCATCGAGGTTGCCGACGAGTTCGACCGGCTCGACGCGCCTTTCACGATATTCCCCGGACAGGTGATCCCCGCCGGCCGGTATGCGTGGAACGACGTCACCATGCGGTACCAAAGCGGAGATGGGCGCACCCTGTCCGCGATCGTGAGTGCCACCACCGGAGGGTTCTACGACGGCCGTCGACGGGCCGCGACAGCCAACCTGGTCTGGCGCGCGCGCTACAATTTCAGCCTCGAAGGATCCATGCAGCGGAACGATGTGCGGAGAGACTCGGGGAACTTCGTCGCCGATCTGGCGAGCCTGCGGGCACGGTATGCGTGGTCCACTCGCCTGTTCGGCAGCGCCTACACGCAATACAACGCCCAGACTCGCGCGTTCGTGATGAATGCCAGGGTGAACTTCCGGTATCGTCCCCTGAGCGATCTGTACCTGGTGTACACCGAGCGTCAGGACACCCGCACCGGTATTCGCAACGAGCGCGTGCTCGCGTTCAAGGTGACCCGCATGACGGCCTTCTAGCGTTTCCGCGATACCAGCGTCGGATCGCCGCCATCGCACCGCGCGCGTCAACCATCGCCGTCGCCCGGACGTTCGAACACCAGCGTGAGGCGATGCTCGTCCTGTGAAATCATCGCCGGCCGCCATCCCCCGCGGCTGCGCTCGTTCAACAAGTCCGTCAACGCATCCTCGTCGTCACGCGCATGCCGCGACAGCCGAAGCATGACCGCCTGGTATTCTTTCATGCGCGCGAAGTTAGTAGCTTCCGCCCCATGGACACCACCCCCGCGCTGCCGACGCTTCGCCTCGTGTCGCACCCGCTCGTGCAGCACAAGCTGTCACTGCTGCGCGATCGCGCCACGCCGACGAAGATCTTCAAGGAACTCGTCGACGAGCTGGCCACGCTCATCGCGTACGAAGCCACGAGCGAACTTTCGCTGGAATCCACGCCCGTCGAGACTCCGCTCGAGCCCACGATGGGCAAGCGTGTGAGCGGCAAGAAGCTGACGCTCGTGCCCATCCTGCGCGCCGGACTCGGCATGGTGGAGGGTGTCGCGCGACTCGTGCCGGCGGCACGGGTCGGCCACATCGGACTGTACCGCGATCACGACACGCTCGAGCCCGTGGACTACTACTTCAAGGTGCCGGGCGACGCTGCGGAGCGCGATTTTTTCCTGCTGGACCCCATGCTCGCCACTGGTGGCAGTGCCGCTGCGGCGGTGGGCTCGCTCAAGCGAGCGGGCGCGACACGCATTCGCTTTCTCTGCCTCGTCGCCGCCCCCGAAGGTGTGCGGCGTCTTGCCAGCGCGCACCCGGATGTCCTCGTGTACTGCGCAGCCCTCGATCGCGAGCTCAACGATCAGGGCTACATCCTGCCGGGCCTCGGTGACGCCGGCGATCGCTTGTTCGGCACTCGATAGCGGCTGACAGCATTCCGCCCCGGCTCTCGCGACACCGGTCCGGCCGTCAGTTCAGCCGAACCACTCTCGCGGACATTCCCGCTGCTGCCGCGCGGCATCGAGAACCCACTGTTGCGTGGCCGGATCGTTCAGCTCACCGGCCACCCGGGAGAACCAGTCCGACGCCTCCCGTACATCCCCGATGCGCCGCCAGAGTTCGCCGACGAGATACGTCAACACCGCGCGCTCCTCGCGCGCGACCCCATCGAAACTGGCCAGCGCTTCCTCGAACTTCCATGCGGCCTTGCGCCGGAAAAATCGTTCGGCTTCGCTGTCCGCCTCGTCCACACAGCACCAGGCGGCACGCAGGAGTAGATCGGCGACATGACGCACGTCGAGTCCCTGCCATTCCGCCACCTTTGCCGCCGCTTCGTACTTCTCCGAACCCGACACTGCGGCCGTCGACAATTGCGGCGCGAGTTCGTTCCAGACGTGTTCGCGAAGGCCGGCACTCACCTCGGCGGCGTCGGTGAAGTCGCGCTCCGCACCGGAATACCCGCAGCGATTGCACATGTGGATGAGGAACGGCAACGGCTGCGTGCCGGCCGCACGCTCGTGAAAGTCCGTGCGCTTCCCGCCGAACGAGTTCGTCGAGATCACCTGCTGGGACTTGAAGCGCGTGTCGCAGATCGGACAGCGCAGCTCGATGAGTTGCAGCGTGGTCATTGCCGTGTCTCCTGCTCCGTGGCTCCCGTCGCTGACGACGTCAAAGGAAAGAAGCGTGCCACGTCCTCGCAGCTCCTTCGATTCGCGCCGGTTTCGCCCGTGCGCGCGTCCTCTGCTCGCTCTGTGCGCCGACTCTCTTGTTCACGTCACCGGCCGCGGCTATCATTCCGCGTCCAACCCCCCGCTGTCGGTGCTTCCATCGCACGACGGTCGCCCCGACGCCCTCCTGCAGGTCGCTTCCCGGTCGAATGCTGATCAACCTGCTGCCTGATTTCTTCGCTGTTCTCGAAAGCACCGACCGCGTCGCCGCCTACCAGCGCTATTACAACGCCCACCGTCGTCTGCTCGAGCCATACTGGCACAATTACGTCGTCGATCCGGACGGGCCCCACTTTGCGGATGTCGTGCGTGCGACCGCACTCGCCAACCGATCCGACCTGAAGGACATGCTCGAGCACACGGATGTCGTGGCCCTCGCACGGAGCGCGGAGCAGCAATGCGCCCGGCTGCTCGAGCAGGATGTCGACGTCGATGTGGTGCTCATGGTTGGCGTCGGCGCCGCAAACGCCGGTGAGCTCGTCGTCGATGGTCGCGGTATCGCCTTCGCGTGCCTCGAGCACTTCACCTCCGTCGCAAACCCGGACACGCAGGGACTCGGGCTCGACCCTGAGCTTCTTCCGCTCTGGCTCGCTCACGAGATCGCTCATGCCATCCGCTATACCTCTCCCACGAGCCGCAGCGAGCTGCGTCAGCTGATCGACGAGGCGGGTGGACAGTACTCGTACTGGGAAACGGGACGGCGCGCATCGCTTCGCGAGTTGCTGGTGAACGAGGGGTTGGCGGTGCATGCGTCACAGATCATCAGCCCAGGGCACGCGTCTTGGGAATACTTCGGGTTTGGGCGACGGCAGTACGCACGGGTGCGCGAGCTCGAAGCTGTCATCGGTCGCGCCGTACTGGAGGACCTCGATCGCGCAGGTTTGGGCCTTCGCCTGCGCTATTTGTCTGGCGGGATGAGCGATGAGGCGCGCACGGTCGATCGATACGTGCTGCCGGAACGGAGTGGGTACTTTCTCGGCGCACGCATGGCCGATGCCGGTATCAACGAGCGCGGAATGGCGTGGGCCATTCGCGCGAGCGCGGCGGAACTCTCACAGCTCGCACGGGCAGCACAGGCGACGGCCTGACGGATCGCCCGTCGCCCTACTTTCCAACGCAGAAGCGACGGAATACGGCGTCAAGCACGTCGTCCACTCGAACGATGCCGATCAGATCGGCCAGCGCGTCCGCTGCCGCGCGGACGTGAATTGCCGCCACGCTTGCCGGCAACGCGTCGTCGCGCCACGCCACGCTGAATGCCTGCAGCTCCAGCACTGCGGCGGTCACGGCAGTGTGGTGCCGCACACGGGTCAGCCCTGGCGCATCGGTCATCGGCACGCCATGGCGCTCCGTGAGGCGCTTCTCGACGAGCGTCAGTAGAGCACGCAAACCTTCGCCGGTATGCGCACTCACACCCACATCGGCGTCTGTTTTGTCTTTATTTGTTACTAAATCCCACTTCGTGCGGACCCTGATCACCGCGGCCTCCGTGTGTGCGCGCACGACGCCGCCGACTCGCGCGATGGACGGACCGTCGTCTCCGCACGCCAGTACAACGGCCGCCTGACCGAGATATCGGCTGGACGCCTCGATTCCCAGACGTTCGATGACGTCGGTCGTGTCTCGAATCCCGGCCGTGTCTACAAGGCGCAAGGGCCACTCCGGCAGGTCGAGCACCGCCTCGATCGCATCACGCGTCGTTCCGGGGACATCCGTGACGATCGCACGCGCCTCTCCCAGGAGAGCGTTGAAGAGCGACGACTTGCCGACGTTTGGCGCGCCCGCGAGCACGACGAGTGCACCATCGTGGACGAGTGTACCCGTTTCGGCCGTCGCGAGGAGTGCCTCGAGTGACGCAATGAGCGCCGCAGCGGCGTCCGCAATGCGTGCATGCGGAATCGGCCCGTCGTCCTCCTCGGGAAAATCAATGTCGTATGCGAGCAGCGCCTCCAGACCGAGAATGCCTTGGCGAAGCGCCTCGATCCTGCTCGATAGTCCGCCGTCGAGTTGTCGGAGCGCCGTCCGGTGCGCCACCGAGCTTCGCGCGTCGATCAGATCCCCGACGGCCTCCGCCTGGAGCAGGTCGAGCTTGCCGTTGAGCACGGCGCGCCGGGTGAACTCGCCCGGTTCCGCCACTCGCGCCCCCGCGCGCAGCGTCGCAGCCAGTACTGCCGACGGAATGAGAAGACCCCCGTGCGTACTGAGTTCCAGCACGTCCTCACCCGTGAACGAGTGTGGCGCGACATACAGCGTGGCGACGACTTCGTCGACCGTGCCTCCCGTCGAACCTGCATCGTGCAGGATGCATCGGGTTGCGCGCCGGGTGGCCAGAGTGACGGGATGCAGCAGCACCCGGGCGATGTCGCGAACGCCTGGTCCGCTCACACGGACCATTGCAATCGCACTGCGGCCCGGTGCCGTCGCGATCGCAGCAATCGTCCGGCCATCATCCACGGCATCGGCACCGAAGGGGCGGCCACCGCGCGTGGCAGGAATGCCGAAGCCCGACCTGGTCACCGTCGTGCGGCGGGGCCGAGGGTCAGCGCCGCTCCAGGTTCAATCACGTGGACGCGCTCTCGCGCGTCGTGCTGCACCAGGCTCGCACGCAACCGGTCGACCGCGTCGTGCGCAGTCGATGTCACGTGATGGAAAGTGCCCCAGTGGTATGGAACCATGGCGCGGGCGCGAAGGGTCTGCAACAGCACCAGTGCATCGTCGCTCGTGAGGTGTCCGCGCCGGAACCCTGGTTTCCACGCTGGGGCGTATCCGATCGGCAGAAGCGCGAGATCGAGCTCACGTTGGTTCTTCCAGAGGACGCGCTCCACCAGATGATGCGTGGACTCCGTCAGTGCCGTATCACCGGCGAAGAATGCACTCTCGTCATCCGATTCGAGGAGATACATGTTCGTCGCGCTGCGCCAGCGGTCGAAGCCATAGCGGTTGCCTTTGTGCGCTGCCAGACCAGCATGGACCCTGAGGCGGTGCCCGACGGAAACACACGCGCCCGACTCGAGCGGCACTGCATGCCGATAGCCCTTCCGCACCAGCCACTGCGCGACCGCCCGAGGTGCGTAGAGCGGGATGTCGCGCGGAAGGCGATCGAGCGAGGAGAAGGAAAGGTGATCCGCATGCGCATGCGTGAGCAACAGCGCATCCAGGGTCGGTAGCGCATCGATTGCCAACCCTGGTGCGGAAACGCGCGCCAGCAATCGACCGAGCTTCGGCTCGAAATTCGGGTCGGTGAGCACGCGCACGCCCGCCATTTCCAGCAGCAGCGTCGCATGTCCGATATAGGTGATTTGCACGACTCTCCCTCAGCACGCCACGCGCCGTGCGCTGATGATCCCGGCCGACCTACGACCTGCGCTTCACGGCCGCGCTCGGTCCGCTGATCGTGGCCACCGGAGTCGGTGGCGCCAGCGATCGCTCGCGTGCCAGCAACCATTGCTGTGGCAGAGCAGCGATGTTCTGCACGGCATAGTAGAGGTTGAGGCCGGATGCGAAGTTGAGGAAGAGTACCGTGAGCATCACCGGCATCATGTACGTCATCATCTTCGCCTGCGGATTCGGCGGCGCTCCCTTCATGCCAATCCACGACATGACGAACATCGACACGCCCATGAGCAGCGGTGTGATATAGAACGGATCCTTCAGCGAGATGTCGGGAAGCCAGAGAAACGACACGCCGCGAAACTCGATCGTGTTCTGGAATACGAAGTACAGCGCAAACAGAATAGGCATCGGCAGCAGCATCGGCAGACAACCCATCAGTGGGCTGAGTGGGCTCATGCCGTGATCCTTGTACACCTTCATGATCGCTTCCTGCTGCCGCTTCGGATCATCGCCGTGCTTTTTCTGCAGCGCCTGCAGCTCGGGTTGCAGCCGTTGCATCTTCATGCTCGTCCGCATGGCTCCCTGATTCAGTGGCCAGAGTGCCAGACGAATGAGCACGCCGAACAGGACCAGCACCCACCCGTAGTTGAGTTGCGTCGTGTGCTTCATCCACAGCAGCGCCTTCATCACGATCGTGGCGAACGGTTGAACGACGCCTTGCAACCATCCACCATACGGATTGACCTGATCGAGGTCGCCGCCAAGCCGTTGCAGCCGTTCGAAGTCCTGTGGGCCAGCGTAGAGATCGAAGGTCGCTCGTCCGTCACTGCTGAGCGGTTGTGCGACGGTCGCCAGCGCTTCGGCGGCCACCTTGTCGCGGCGCGGCGCGCCACGCAATTCCAGCGAGGAGAACGGCTGCTTCGCCCCCGCACGATACGCAACGAGAAAGTACTTGTTTCGGGTCGCCACCCAGTCGATCGGGCCTGCTTCCCGTCGAATCTCCGCTGTATCGAGCTTCGAGAAACCGACACTCTGTACTTCGCTTCGGCGGCGATAGCTCACGGCAAGATGTCCGAGATCGTCGAGCGTATCCGGCTCGTTGGAGCGGAGCGTGCGCGGAAGATCCGTCAACAGTGCACTCCCGGGCGGCGCGTTCGCCACCGTGCCTGTTACGCGCACGAGAAAGCTGTCGGGTACGAATACATATTCCAATCGGAGTGCGTGCCCGGCGACTTCTCCCGCATAGGTCAGGCGCGGCGCGACGCCACTGTCGCGTTGCGCTACGCGCAACGTCACGGAGTCCAGCGCGATCGTGTCACGACCCAGTGCCAAGCGGTACCGCGCGAGCGTGGAGCGAGGCTGCACGAGTTCAGCCTTCCGACCCATCGCACCAGGACGACGTGATGGATAGCTGTCCAGCACAATCGACACCGGCGCTGCGCCACGAGAGGTGAACGCATACGTGGAACGCAGCGCGCGCACGGTCGTCGTCTCGACCACACCGCCGATCGGTTGGGAAATGCTGCCAATCGAGGGGAGCGTGCCCGATGGTGGAGCGCTGCTCGAGATGCTCGGCGCCAACGGCTGGGCCCCAGTCTCCGGAGCCACCGGTGCGCGGCGCATGGAATCGGCCGGCACCACCGTGCCCGAACGGCGGTTGGCGTTCGGAAACAGTAGTGGTGTCGCGATGATGACGATCGCCGTCAATACGAGGGCGAGAAAGAAGCGCTTGTCCATAGTTGGGAGGCCTGAGGGGAGCGTTCGGCTCTCTCAAGGCACTGGATCGTAGCCGCCGGAGCGGAATGGGTGACACCGCCCGATGCGGCGGAGTGCAAGCCAGCTACCGCGGCGCGCCCCGTGGCGTTCGAGCGCCTCGATGGCATACGCGGAACAACTCGGATAATAGCGGCACGCGGCAGGTAGCAGGTAGCCAAGCGACACCTGGTAGCCCCGCACGGCAAGGATCAGTAGCTGCCGTACCATAACGATCAGCTGTGGTCCGGTGAAGGCAAAGGCGCGGCGGCGGAGCACCAGCGCGCGAGCTGTACGAGCGCTCGGAGAATGTCGGCGGTGAGGGATTCGAATGAGGCGCCGTACGCCTCCGGTCGAATACGCACGACGATATCCGCGGGCAGGTCACTCGGTATCAGCCGCGTACGGGCTAGCTCTCGGAGACGTCGCTTCAGCCGGTTCCTGGCGACAGCCGAGTGCTTATGCAATGGCACAATCAGGCCGACTCGCGTGCGACACCCTGACAAAAGTTCGAGAGGGGAAGCGGCAGCCCGAACCTCGAGGTGAGTGGTTCGGATGCGCTTCCCCTCTCGTACGATACGCTGCAGTTCCGCACCCCGCGTGATACGTGCTCGGCGCGGAAAACCAAACGACGCCTGGGGCGTCTCAGGCTCCAGCGTACTTGTCCGGGATACGGACGGTCAGCTGCTTCCGTCCCTTCTTGCGCCGGCGAGCTAGAATCGCGCGGCCCCATTTTGTCTCCATCCGCGCACGAAAACCGTGCGTCCTGAGCCGCCGCGTGTTACGCGGACGGTAGGTTGGCTTACCCATGGCTACTCCAGATACGGTCTATAATAAAACTGAGGTATAGACCGGTAAAGTTAGCCAACACAGCAAGATAGGTCAAGCCGGGTTAACGCGTTTGTCGTGTCCACTCAAGTGGATGGCGCGCAGGATTGCTACGCCGCTGCAACTGCTCGTTGCTTTTTCCACATGGCCGGAATAGCTTCGCTCCCCCACCTTCCCGGGTTATCCACATCGTGTCATGACGCTCTCGGCGCTCGAAGTCTGGACCCGCCTGCTCGATCGAGCCCGCCTCGAGCTCCCGGAGCAAACGTTTCGGACCTGGCTTGAGCCCACCGAACCGCTCACGCTCGAGGGCAATACCATCGTCGTAGGCTCTCCGGATCAGTTCGCCGCTGACTGGAATGAGTCGAAGCATGCCGAGCTTCTCACCAGCCTGGCTCCGGTCGCTTTGGGACATCCGCTCTCCGTGGTGTTCCGCGTTCACGAAGAACGGAAGACCCGCAATCAGATGGATCTATTTGTGGCTCCGCCTGCATCCTCGGCGGCATCTACAAGACAGCGAAGCGGCAGTATAAGCGCACAGTTAAGTGATCGTTATACCTTCGAACACTTCGTGATTGGGAAGTCGAACGAGCTTGCCGCCGCAGCGGCGGCGGCCGTTTCACAGGCCCCCGGCAAAGTCTACAACCCTCTTTTCCTGTACGGCGACACCGGGTTGGGAAAGACACATCTCATGCAGGCGGTCGCACATGATGTGATGGTGCGGTTTCCAGACACACGCATCACCTTCATCGGCACCGAGCAGTTTACGAACGAGATGATTGGCTCGATTCAGACTCGAACGACCCAGGACTTCCGGCGCAGATACCGTGAAACGGATCTCCTCCTTGTCGATGACATCCAGTTCCTGAAGGGAAAGGAAGCAACACAGGAAGAGTTCTTTCACACCTTCAACGCTCTTTATGAAGCCGGTCGCCAGATCATTCTCACGAGCGACCGCCCGCCATCAGAAATTCCGGGACTCGAGGCTCGGCTCGTCAGTCGCTTTCAATGGGGAATGGTCGCTGATATCGAGTTACCTGATCTCGAGCATCGTATCGCCATTCTACGCAACAAGGCGTTGATCGACCACCTTGAAATGACGATACCCGAGGATGTGATTCGGTTCATCGCCGAACATGTTCGGTCAAGCGTTCGCGAGCTCGAAGGATCGATCATCAAGCTACTCGCCTATGCCTCGCTCAAGCATCGCGAAATCACGGTTGATGTTGCACGTGAAGCCCTTCGTGACAAACTTCGTCCGGGCGAGCCTGCTGGAGGATCGCTGTCGGGGCTGAACGTGCAGACAATTCAGCAGACAGTCGCAAAGGAGTGGGGCGTAACCCCTGAAGGGCTCCGATCAAAAACGCGAACCAAAGCACTCACGACCCCTCGCCAGGTCGCCATGTATTTGATGCGTCATCTGCTCGGTCTTCAGCTGGTAGAGATTGGTGCTGCTTTCGGAGGACGTGATCATTCCACGGTCATTCATAGTCTGGAACGTGTTCTCGGAACAATGAAGGAAGACCCGTCTTTCGCTCAGCGCGTTGGGCGGCTGCATGTCGCTCTCGAGACTCTCGCTTCTTAATGGAACCGGCACACGGTTGCCAACATCGACTGGGACAATACAGAGGTTATACCCATATTGCTTCAGGCCACTCAGCTCCGAACCAGTGCCGTATGTGCGTGGCGTTCAAGGATGTGCATAAGCAAAATCATCCACAGACAACGCACATTGGTGCTCAAGGCATAACCTCTTGGTAGCAAATACCCTACTGAGTCTCTCGACAAGTCAACACTCTCTACGATTACTACTGTTTATCTCTTGAATAGAGCAACAGCAGAACACCGATCGGTTTGTACACAACTCCGTACCACACAGGAGCGGTAATGCGGTTCACGATTTCCCGGGAAAAGCTTCAGGAAGGACTCGCTGCCGTAGCTGCAAGCATTCCCGCGAAGACAACGTTGCCTGTACTCGCCAATATCCTGGTCGAAACGACAGAAAAAGGTATTCGTCTGTCGGGAACGGACCTGGATATTGCGGTGAGTACCGAAGTAGTGGCAGATGTGGAGACGACTGGAGCGATTACGATTCCGGCAAAAAAACTGTCGGAAATTGCTCGAGAGCTTCCGCCGTCACCAGTCAAGATTGCTGCTGCTGGCGAGCAACGGATCACATTGGATTGTGGACGCTCACATTTCAAAATACTGGGACTTCCACGGGACGAGTTTCCCAGTTTTCCCACCGTTCGATTTAATGAGAGCTGGCGTATTCGCTCAGGTGATCTCCAAAAGCTGATCGGACATACTTCCTTTGCGGTGAGCACGGAGGAAAGTCGGCCGATTCTCAACGGAGTATTATGGGAGCTGAAGCCTGATTCGATGCGCATGGTTGCAACGAACGGGCACCGGCTCGCAAAAATGGATGTGCCCATCAAATCAAGCGGAGCTCCCGCTGCCGATCTCATCGTCCCTCCCAAGGCACTCGAACAGATTCGCCGATTGTTTCCAGCGGATGAGGAATTGGAAATTGCACGGGGAGACAATCACCTGGGCTTTCGATCGCCATTTACTTCAGTCTTCACACGATTGATTGAAGGCCCGTATCCGAATTATGACCAGGTCATTCCCAAGGACAACGATCGCGTTGCTGTAGCTGACAAGGTCGCCTTGACGAGCGCATTGAAGCGCATGTCAGTCATCGCATCCGACCAGACACACAGAATTCGTCTATCGTTCAACTCTGGAATTCTCCGGTTCAGCGTACAGACACCGGATCTGGGGGAGGCGACCGATGAGCTTCCCATTCGCTATTCTGGAGATCAACTGGATATTGGCTTCAATGCGAGCTATCTCCTCGAGATTCTCCGATACATTCCTACGGAAGAGGTCAAACTCACATTCAAGGCACCCGAGCGTGCGGCGACTGTCGAACCAGAAGGGTGGAACGACGTGGCGAGCTACCTGTGTCTGGTGATGCCGTTGCGATTGGTCGATTGAGAACGGCTGTTTCATGAATGGCTCGTGGAGGTGTCGTATTTCGCCCTTCACATCACAGACTCACCGATTTCCCGGCGCATGAGATGAGCGCATGAATGCGTTGCAGACGCTTGCCCAGGCTGCAGGGATTGCCTATGCGGCTGGTCTCAATCTCTATGCGACCGTAGGGATCATTGGGCTCGCGGCTCGACTCGGCTGGATTGGTCCGCTTCCGGGCAGCCTCATCGGTCTGAGTTCTTGGTGGGTGATCACGATTGCGCTCACGCTCACGGTCATCGAGTTCGTTGCGTCGCTCATTCCTGCAGTTGCTTCTGCATGGGATACGATGCATTCACTCATCCGGCCGCCTGCCGCGGCTGCGCTGGCGGCGGCGACTGCCTGGCATGGTGACCCAGCCTTTGTCCTGATTGCTGCGCTCGTGGGCGGGACGCTGGCGGTCACGACGCACACCACCAAGCTCGGATTGCGATATGCGGTCGATATGTCGCCAGAACCCATCAGTAACGGGGTCACGAGCACGGCGGAACTGGGCCTCGTCACGACGATCGTGCTCGCGGTGTGGGAGCACCCCTACATCACGCTGGCTTTTGCCTTGGGTGCGCTGTGCCTGCTGATTGCACTTGTCCGGTTGATCTGGCGAACATTGCGCCAGGTGTTCGCGGGCCGGTGGGTTCCCCGTCAGGGCTTTCTGCAGGACGCGCGGACGAGCGATCGACTGGGCCGACGCGAAGAGGATTGATCCAAACGAATACTCTGGAGGCGGTAAATAGTAATTAAATGTTTTTTAATAACAAGTTCGTAATACATAACTACTATTTCTTCCCCCCCCTGCCCCTCGCCTGTGATGACCCTTCAGCGGCAACGAGGGGAAAAATGGATGCTGCCGACCTGTAAGCCGGGTTTTGTCGAGCGTTGCCGCTCGGACGGTCATTCCTCTCGGAGCGTGGTCACCCGCGCCCTCTAGCAGCCTACCCGCAGCGTCTTGATCGGGGCGGGCCACCCCTCGCTGCCTATTTGGCCTTGCTCCCACTGGGGTTTGCCAAGCCATGCCTGTTGCCAGCCATGCGGTGAGCTCTTACCTCACCGTTTCACCCTTGCCTGTGCTTCAATCGTTCGAAGCCATCGGCGGTCTGTTCTCTGTTGCACTGTCCGTCGACACCCTGCGGTGTCGCCCAGGCGTTACCTGGCAGTGTGCCCTCCGGAGCCCGGACTTTCCTCGAGCACCTTCGTGCTCGCGACCATCCAGCCGACAGCATCCACGTGAAAGCTAATCAACCAATGCGCACGGTGCGAAACACAGCGCGATGACGGCCGGATGACACGCCTTGGTATGGTCAGTATCATCGCTGCGCCGCGCCGCCGCGCCGCACGATTCCTGGATGCCGCCCATCTCCCCCGGGAACGGAGTTTCGCCATGACATACGAAGCGACGGACAACGAACGGCTGCTGCCGATCGCCACCCTGCTCACCGCCGCTGAACGGCCGCGCGTGGACGCGGCAGGTGAGGGGTGCTACCGCACCCTTCACCGCGACTCCGTGGAGGACCTGGTCAACGACCTGAAATCACGACGGGTTCACGCTGTCCTCGTGTCCGTGAGCTGCGCAGGTCTGCACGCGACACGCGTGGCGTCGCTCGTTCGGGAGTTTCCGCGTGTACCCGCAGTCGCACTGCTCAGTGAGCTGGAAGTTCGAACACCGCATGCGGTGTTGGCGCTTGGGCAAAGCGGGATCCGGCGCCTAATCGATGTCCGGAGCCCGGCGGGATGGCGCGAGCTGCGTGGCGCATTGATGGCTGATGGAGATGGCACGCAGCGTCAACTACTCAGCCAACTGGCCATCGATCTCGTAGGCGTTCCCGCGGACTGTTGGCGCTTCTTCGAGACCGTCTTCACCTGCTCGCCGCGCACCGGAAGTGTACGGATGCTCGCTCGTCAGCTCGGAGTACTGCCGAGCACCATGATGAGCCGCTTCTACCGCGCGCGCGTGCCGGCACCGAAGCGGTATCTAGCGATGGCGCGACTCGTTCGAGCAGCCAGGCTGTTCGAGAATGCGGGATTCTCGGTCGCGAACGTCGCCAATCACCTCGACTATAGCTCTCCTCAAAGCTTCGGGCGCCATGTGCGCACGGTGCTGCGCATGACCGCGGGCGACTTTCGGCATCGGTATGATAGCGCCGGAATGTTCGAGCGGTTTCGTGCTGATCTCGTCCTCCCGCATCTGCACGCGCTTCGCGGCCTGCGGCCGCTGACGGCACCCCCGGGATGGCTCGTCCGCGATCGCCACCGACCCCATACCCCGCGAGACAGTGTCCGGAGGGCATCGCCCAGCCGATAGACGGCTGTGCTGGCTGGCAAGCTTGCTGCAATGCACAAGTCCGTGACCAAACAGCCAGACGCAGTGCACTCCGCTGCAACGCGCCCTGTAGCAGCACCTCACACGGATCGGCTCGTGCCGGAAACCGCCACCTTTGCGGGTTTGCGGCTTCGTATCGCGACAGCGCTTGCGTCCCGCGCCAACGACATCGCTGCGCGGTGGGACACGCAGGCACGAATGGTTGCCCTGCGTGACGAGGCCAACGATGCGGGGCAGAGCGTCGCGCCTGCGCTCGTGAGCTCGCTGGCGTCCGCCCTGGCGTCCGACGGCGCCACGTCCGACGATCTGGTCGCGCTCGGACTTGCCTTCGGCGTGGACGCATTCGGGCGAGGGGGGTCACTGCATTACGCTCTCAAGGGCCTCGACCTGCTCTCGGCCATGACGCTGTATGCCGTGGAGCTGATAATCGTCGACGAGATCGAAGCGACGGCGGTCGACGGCGTGCACGTCAGCCGACGACTTCAACAGGCAACATCGCTGCTCTCGCTCGCCGCCACAAAGGGATATACGCAAGCGATGGGTGATGCGATGCGTAGCCGGCTTCGGCACCTGCGGCACGACCTGAGAAATCCGCTGGGCACGATCAAGAGCGTGCTCGCGATGATGGATGATGAGACGATGCCGGCGGAAGCGCGCTCGCATCCCAGATTTCGAGCCATGGCCACTCGAAACGCCCGCTCCCTCGGCGATCTCATTGCGGACCGGCTGAGCGATGTCGACGCGGTCGTTCCCGCGCTGCTGCAGCAGAGCGCTTCGTTGCGAACCGTCGCGTGTGGAGTACGAAGAGATCTTCGTGCCGAGGCTGACTCGCGATCCGCGAGCATCGTAGTTGATGGAGCGCGGGTGCGCGTGATGGTCGACGCCGTGGGATTGGAATTGATGCTGTACGAACTCCTGCTCGCTGCACTCCACGAGGCGACTGCGGGTGATGAGCTGTTCGTCGGGTTCGGCGAGGGCAATGGGGAGCGTGCCGCCGTGACACTTCACTGCGTTCCGGCTCGCCCGCCGGTTTCGAACCCGTCAGCTCTCGATCGCCTGGGCGCGCTCGCGTCGCAGATGGGGGCGGCTCTTGAAACAACCGCGCATAACATGACGCTCCTGATTCCTGTGCGCCGCGTCGAGCTCACGGTGACCATTCGCGCCACGGAGCCCGAGGGCGGCACGGATACTCCGCCAGCTTCCCCGTCCGGTTCGGACTCAGCTGGCCGGGAGCCGGGCCACGATGTCCGAGGCATGCGTGAGCACGAGCACCGATAGCCCGGCGCGCTCGAGCGCTTCGCGCCCACCCTCCTGACGATCGACCAAGGCGAGGACGCCCGCCACTACGCCGCCTCCGGCGCGGATCGCGTCGACAGCGCGCAAGGCCGACCCGCCTGTCGTGATCACATCCTCGATGACGGCGACCCGATCACCCTCGCGAAAAGGTCCCTCGATGAGGCGACCCGTGCCGTGTACCTTTGCTTCCTTCCGAACCGTGAACGCCCGAAGTGGAGTGCCCTCGAGGGCACTTGCGTATGCGATAGCGTAACTCACCGGATCGGCGCCGAGCGTCAATCCGCCAATCGCGGCGACCGACCAATCGGCTTCCCGTAACGCGTGCAACCCGAGCGGTCCAATGAGGGCGAGGCCATCGGGGCTCATTGTCGTGAGGCGCGCGTCGATGTATAAACTGGACTGTCGCCCTGATGCGAGCGTGAAGTGTCCGCGCCGCGCGGAACGTTCGGCGAGCAGCGTGAGAAGACGATCGTGATCAGGCATACGCGTGGCAGACGGTAGCGGGTCGGGAGATGGTGGTCAGTCGATGGGTCGGGATACGGGCGTGCGCCTGGGACTCGGCCTGCTCGCGCGGTTCATCGGCGCGGTCCTGCTCGTGCTTCTGGGTGGATTGCTCCTGCTCGATCGTGTGTTGCTTCGTGCGAACCAGAATCAGGCCAGACTCGACTCGCAATCAGCCGCCCTGCTCACCGAATCGTTCGTCGGCAAGCATGCGATGCTGCTGGACCGGGTGGCTGACGATGCCAGGCGAATCGAGATCGAGAAGGATAGCGCCTCGGTGCGTGAGCGAGTGCAGCGCCTTCTCTCGACGGCACCCGAGGTTCAAGAGATCTGGGTCGCCGATCTATCCGGCCGACGCGTGGTCGCGGTCCTGCAGACAGGCGACGCGCCACTCCCCAGCCTGCTGGATAGCCTCCACCGCACGCCGGCGCGGGATCGAACGGCGGTCATCGTGACGCACCCCTCCCCGGCTGGACGCTGGATCACTCTCACGCGCACGATCGATCGTGAGGGCGATACGCGTCCGGCGGGAACCGCGGGTCTAATCGTGAGGGCAGCGGCGCTGGAGGCACTTCTCGGGCGAATGCAGCCAGACGCTCGACTCTCACTCGCCGTGCTCTCCGGCCAGGACACGATCGCCCGGCTCGGCAGCGGCATGCGAAGCGAACAGACCCTGAGCGAGCGGAGTTCGCTGCTGGTCCGGTTGCCGAACGGGGGCACGTGGCGCGTCGTGTCGGTGCACGCACTCACGTCGCGTGCCCTTCGCTGGGGACTATGGTCGTCGGGGGTGCTCGGTGTGCTGTTCCTGGCGTTCGGGTTGCTCCGCGAGCAGCAGCGCGCAATCGAGGTCGCCGATCGGTCGATCGAGCTCGAGCGCCTCTACAGTGACGTGAAGCGTGCCAACCAGGCCAAGAGCGAATTTCTGGCGAATGTATCACACGAGCTTCGGACGCCACTGAACGCCATTGTCGGATTCGTCGAGTTGTTACGCGACGGCTTCTACGGAGATCTCTCACCGCGGCAGGTACCGCCGGTCGACCGAATTGCGGCGTCAGCGACCCATCTGCGCCACCTCGTGGATCAGGTACTCGACATCGCCAAGATCGCGGCGGGCCGACTCGAGGTCCATTCCGAAACGATCGTGCTGCGCCCGTTCGTGCTGAATGTGGCGAGTGAGCTCGAGTCTCTCGTGAGTGAAAAGGGACTGGCGTTCTCGATCACCGTGGGCGCTTCGTTGCCGCGTGTGCGCACGGACCCGACGCACCTTCGACAAATTCTCATCAATCTGATCGGGAACGCGGTGAAGTACACGCCGACAGGGACGATCAGCGTACGAGCGCGTCTCGTGGGCGCTCCACCAGGAGCGAATGTGCCGCCCGCACCCATGCGTCCAAGCTCACCGGGCGGCGAGGACGCCGGCGCGCGCGCGCTCCAGGCGCGCGCCCCTCGCAGCGGCGCATGGGTCGCCCTACAGGTGGTGGACAGCGGTGTGGGAATCGCGGCGCCAGACCTGGAACGCATCTTCGACGAGTTCGAGCAGGTGAATGCCGGTCCGCGCGGGGATTCCATGCAGCGCGGGACAGGGCTCGGGCTCGCCATCTCCCGGCGCTTGGCCCGACTGCTCGGCGGGGAGATCGGCGTCGACAGCGAGGTTGGTCGCGGATCGACGTTCACTGTGTGGCTCCCGGTAAACCCTGCCGACCTGACGCGCGAACCTGCGATCAGCAGCCCCGCTACCGCCGGATCCGACACCTCACCCAGCGGTGCGGTCGACGCGAGGGAGCTCAGCGCCTGAAGATCGACTTCATGCGATCGAGAATTCCCGGCGCCGCCGGGACACCGACGCTGGCCAGCGCGTCACGAAGTGCCTCGGCGAGCTGACACGTGTCGCCGTACCGCTGCCGAGGATCCTTGCTCAACCCCTTCATCACGACCTGTTCCACCGCTGGTGGAAAATGCAGTCCCGCCCTCGCCTGATTGAGTGACACCGGAGGCTGAGAGAGCAGTTGCGAAAACATTTCGCGCGGGGTCTTGGCCGTGAAGGGGAGGCAGCCCGTGAGCATGAGATAGGCCATCGTCGCCAGGCTGTACTGGTCCGCGGCGGGTGAAACCAGCTCGCCGGACAAGGCTTCTGGCGCGACGTACATCAGTGTGCCCACGAAGAAGCCGGCGCGGGTCAGGCGCTCCTCCGGAGCCATGTCAGTATCGGTCGCGATGCCGAAGTCGAGCAGCTTGACCTGTCGTGTGACCGGATCGTACATCACGTTATCCGGCTTCAGGTCGCGATGCACGATGCCGACGGCATGGGCCGCGTGCACCGCGTCGGCAATCTGAATCACGATCGTCGCGACCTCGTCGGACGGCAGCGGCGCGTGCGCCTTGACGTAGCGTTCGAGCAGTTCGCCAGTGGCCCACTCGATGGCGAGGAAGTGCATGCCTGGCGCCGCTTCGCCGACCTCCAGCGTCTTCACGACGTTGGGATGTCGCACGCGGTCGCCGTACCGCGCCTCGCGAACGAACCGCGCGATCGCGGTCTTGTCATGACGCAGCTTCTCGCGAAGGACCTTCACCGCGACGGTGCCGTGCATCGCGTGCTCGGCACGGAACACGGCAGACGTTCCTCCTTCGCCGACCTCGCTGCGAATGGCATATCCTGCGAGTGTCTGCCCGACCAGCATCTCTTTCGGCACGGGGCGAACGTAACGTCGATTGACCGGTGGTGGCAAGCGACGGTTTCGCCGAACGCGCGCAGGGTCTAACCTTCGCGCTCTCCAGCCTTCTCGCCGTCCGCTCCGTGACCGACCCTACGCTCGCCCCCTTGCCGCCCGCCAGCCGCCCCGGCGCACCGCGTCTGTTCCTGATTGACGGCTACGCGTTGATCTATCGCGCGTTCTTCGCGCTGATATCGCGGCCACTCACAACCGCGCGGGGAGAGAACACCTCTGCTGCGTGGGGGGTCGTGAACTTCCTGCAACGTTTGCTGGCGACCCATCGGCCGGAATATCTCGGATGGGTTCACGATTCCGGACTGAGCTTCCGTCATGAGCGCTACCCGGCGTACAAGGCAACGCGAGAGAAGTTGACCGAGGAGCTCCAATCAGATTTCGACACGGGCATGGAGCGCATCGGTCAATTGCTCGACGCCTACCGTATCCCGATTCTCTCATTGAAGGGGTTCGAGGCCGACGATGTCATCGGTTCCCTCGCGCGACAAGGAGTCGAGGCTGGCATCAATGTGGTGATCGTGTCGGGCGACAAGGACTTCCAGCAGCTCGTGGCACCTCGCGTCTGGCTCCTCAACCCCGGGCGCGGCGGTCCGGCAAGCGTTGAAGAACACTGGGTGTCCATGGAGAATGGCGCGGAACGGCTTGGCGTCACGCCCGATCGTGTGACGGATTATCTCGCGCTCGTGGGGGACAGCTCGGACAACGTCCCGGGCGTGAAGGGGATCGGTGACAAGACGGCGCGCGACCTCGTTCGTGCATATGACGACCTGGAAGCGATTCTCGCTGCTGCTCCAGGTATGACGAAGAAGCGGCCGCGAGAGGCGCTCCAGGAATACGCCGACATGGCGCGCCTGTCGAAAGAATTAGTAACGATTCGAGACGATCTGGCGCTAACGCTATCGCTTGATGGAATGCGCGTCGGGCAACCAGACATTGCGAGACTTCGGCAGCTGTTCGTCGAGCTCGAGTTCGGCAGCCTGGCTCGCTCCCTTGGCGACTCTCCGACACCGACGTCGACCATCGAAGGCACGCCGGATTCGGGCTCGGCAAGCGCCGGTCCTGTGCGGGCGCCCCGGAACTACCAGACGGTCGATACCATCGACGCACTGGAGCGAATGATCGCGCGCGCCCGTGCGGCGCCGTACATCGTGTTCGATACGGAAACGGTCATCGAGGCGGATAGTCCGCAGAAGGTGGATCCACTACGATGCACCCTGGTGGCGATCTCGATCGCAGTGGCCGAGGGCGAAGCGTACTACCTGCCGCTACGCCATCGGACGCTGCTGGCCGCGCAAGGCAATCTGCTCCTCGGTGACGCCGAGCCGGGTAGCGACTCCGACGAAGCGAACGACGCGCAGCCCAAGAAACCGCGCGCGAAGAAGTCGGCGCGGGCGGCTGAACCGACGAGCATCGCTGCCCGAGCGCTCGCCACAGGAATGATCGCCGCGCACAACCTGCCGTCACTCGACGACCCGGCCATGGCCTCGCTGCGCGCGCTTCTGGAGGATCCCGCCGTGCCCAAGGTGGCACAGAACGCGAAGTATGACGTGCTGGTGTTGCGACGAGCGGGGATCGCGCTGTCCGGTCTCGTGTCGGATACGATGGTGGCCAGCTACGTGCTCGATCCTGGCCGACGGTCGCACGGACTCGATCTGCTGGCGCTCGAGTTCCTGCAATACACGATGACGAGTTATGAGGATCTCTGCGGCAAGGGAAAGCAGGAACTGCCTTTCGACGTCGTGCCCGTTGACTGCGCGCGCGATTACTCGTGCGAGGACGCCGATGTCACGTGGCAGCTGGAACAGCGATTCCGTGCGCAGCTCGAGACCCAGCAGATCGACGGTCTGTATCGGGAGATCGAGATTCCATTGATCGGTGTGCTGGCCGACGTGGAATGGGCGGGAATCCAGATCGACCGGCCATGGTTCGCATCGCTGAAGGAGCGATTCGCACGTGAACGGCAGCGTGTGGAGCATGAGATCCACGCGAGCGCGGGTGGCGAGTTCAACATCAATTCGACTCCGCAGCTGCGGGATGTGCTGTTCGAGCGGCTCAAGCTGCCGATCATCAAGCGGACCGCCACAGGTCCGTCCACCGACGCGAGCGTGCTGCAGGAGCTGGCCGAGGCGGGACATGAACTGCCCGTCCTGCTCAGCGAGTATCGCGAACTCTCGAAGCTCGAGAGCACCTACATCGACGCACTGCCGGCCTTGGTGAATCCACGGACCGGGCGTTTGCATACCTCGTTCAACCAGACTGTCGCAGCGACGGGACGGCTGTCGTCGAGCGAACCGAATCTCCAGAACATTCCGATCCGGCGTGAGCTGGGACGAGACATTCGGCGCGGGTTCGTGCCGCGCGAGGGATGCGTCCTGCTCGCGGCCGACTATTCACAGATCGAGCTCCGGCTGCTGGCGCATCTCTCCGACGATCCTGCCTTCGTGCAGGCGTTTCGGTCCGGCGGCGACATCCACCGGCAGACGGCGGCGCTCATCTTCGAGGTGCCACTCGCCGACGTGACATCGGAGATGCGCGGACGGGCGAAGACGATCAACTTCGCGACGATCTATGGCCAGGGGCCGCACGCGTTGTCGCGTCAGCTCAAGATCACGCATGCCGAGGCCAAGGAGTTTATCGAACGGTATTTCGTTCGATTCCATCGGGTCCGCGAGTTCCTGGACGCGACTGTCGAGTACGCACGACAGCACGGTTACGTCGAGACGATCTTCAAGCGTCGCCGGTATATCCCCGAGCTCCGGGACCGCAACTTCAACATCCGCGCATTCGGCGAACGCACCGCCGCGAACTCGCCCATCCAGGGCTCGGCAGCGGATCTCATCAAGATCGCCATGATTCGCATCCACGAGCGTCTGCAGGCGGCGCGACTGGATGCGCGGATGCTGCTGCAGGTGCACGACGAGCTTGTGTTCGAAGTGCCGCATACGGAGCTCGAGACAGTGACCGATCTCGTGATCCACGAGATGGAGCACGCGGCATCGCTGTCAGTGCCGCTCGTGGTGGACGCCGGGGCCGGCCGAAACTGGCTCGAGACGAAAGCAGGCTGACGAGCGTCGAATGCCGATGCATGCCGGCGCGCGTCCGCCATTTCGGGAGTTTCGCTTACGGCGGGAGGGGATGATCTACGCGATGGACGGTGGGTTGTGGCTGCATCGCCACGTTTGGAAGGGACGTCCGATGGCCCATCTGGTCTCGACGAACAAGGCTCGCCTGCTGGCGTATGGTGTCGAGGTCGGGCTGAGTGCCGCGCGACTGCAGTACAAGCCGTTGAAGGATCCGCGGACGGGGGTCCGGTGCGAGGCATGGCACTGGGATCTGGGCGGCCCGCTACTGCCACCACCATCGGCGAGCGGATCGGACTAGTCGCGGGGGCCCGGCAGCATTGCGCGACCGCGATCGACGGACCGTTACCGCGGCACCAGCGACGCCTCGAGCGCGAGACCGTCGGTCACGATGGCGCGGACTTCCGCCCGAGCCTCGTCCCGTAGCTCCGGGTCAGCGCGTAGCGCGAGGTAGGTACGCGCACGGTTCCAACCCCGCTCGAGACGATCGCGGAGCAGGAAGTCGATGCGGCCTGCGAGCACGAGGGCGATCAACCACAGCGTCGCCACGCCGCCGCCGAACCATCGACTCACCAATAGTGCCTGTATCACATACCAGATCAACACGAAGGCGAGACCGAGCACGATCGTTCGCATGGCGGGCTGGTCGCGCGATTGATCCGCCACGAGCGGCCGCATCGCGATGGCGCGGGCGAGACGCAGTGGAAGCCAGTGGAGCACTCGTCCGAGCAACGCAACGGGAAATACGACAACAAAAACGACACTTTCTCGCACCACGAACCAGGCGCCATGGCGAAGCGTCGGCGACACATGCAGGTCCACGAGCACTGCGCCGCGCGCGCGCAACCGGCCCTCCAGTGCGTCGATGCGCGCGATAAAGCCATCCGCCTGGCGAACGAGTGCAGGCGATGCGTTTTCGAGCGCGTCGGTGGCTCGCTCGATGCGACGGGCCAATTCCGTCTCGGACGTCAGCGCACGCGCCTGACCGAGCGAACCGGGAGCGTCAGTGATCGCGGCGAGCGCACGCGCGAGCGCGACAGCCCTCCGGGCTCGCGCGTCGCTGGCGAAGTTGAGCGTCACATGGCGCAATGCATCGTCGAGGGTGGTCGTGAGGGCGGCGGCGTCCGTGCCGGCGCTCGCGCGCCAGGCGTCGACGTCGATGGGCTCGCCGATACGAATCAACACACGACTGCGCGGCTTTTCCTTGCGCTCGAAGATCAATCCGAGCGGCAGAAGGCGAATATCACGCGCACCGGCCTCGGCTGCGGCGAGCGCCATGCGTGCGGCACCGGACTTGAGCGGGGCGAGCGCCGGCGCGTCGTGACTGATGCCCTCCGGAAAGATGAGGACAGTGCCTCCCCGCAGAAGTGTCTCCGTCACCTGGCGAAAGCTCTCGACGTTGCGTGTCCCCACCGGTGCAGCGCCGGCAACGGCGCGCTCGTCCTGAGCGCGGCGCAACGGCACTACTCCTACCGCGCGCAGAACTGGCGCGAGCAGTCGATGCTCGAACAGCGTCGCCTTGGCCGTGAGCCGCACGCGCCGGCGCATGGCCGTACTGATGAGCAGCGCATCGACGAGCGCATTGGGATGATTTGACGCGATGATCAGAGGGCCGCCGGAAGGAACGCGCTCCGCGCCCTGCACCACGATGTCTGCGTAATACCAGTGGAGCGCGACATCCGCCGCGGCGCGCAGGGTTTGATAGAGCATCGTTTCAGCCGATCGACTCGACTGGCCGGCGCTGATCCGGCACTCGCGCCATCAGTACCAATGATGCGGCGAACATCGCCACGACCGTCACGACTGCAGCCCGGTAGGCCACACCCGGTCCTCGTGACGGCTCGAGGCTGTCGACGGTCAGTCCCCAGATC
>JBDSSY010000325.1:0-15871 GCA_039928585.1 Gemmatimonadaceae bacterium
ACCGCATGATCCAGAGACGCTCGCGTCATCGTATCGCCCTCTTCTCGGTGCCGCTCGCTGCGGCGCTCGTCGTCGGATTGGGCGCGCTGCGGACGCCCGCGACAGAGGGCACGCTGACCTTGGAAGCCAGCCTGGGTGCGAAGACGCTGAAGGTTCGCAAGGATGGCGAGGTCGTGAAACAGTATGCCGTGGCAATCGGCAAGGACGAGCATCCTACTCCGACAGGCCAGTTTACCGTGCAGAAGCTCGTCTGGAATCCGACGTGGGTGCCGCCCGACGCGAAGTGGGCGCAGGGCAAGTCGGCCAAGGGGCCGGGACATCCTGCCAACCCCATGAAGCTCGTGAAGATTTTCTTCAAGGAGCCTGACTACTACATCCACGGCACGGGCGACGTGCAGTCCCTCGGGTCCGCGGCGTCGCATGGGTGTCTTCGCATGGACCCTGATGAAGCGGGCGAGGTTGCCTTGCTGGTGATGGAGAACGCCGGTCAGTTCCGCGACTGGGACTGGGTCAAGGGAATCCTCCATATCGGAGAGAGCCGCACCGTTCGCCTCGCGGCACCGACGTCCATCGCCGTCGTGCCCTGAGCGGCGGTCGCCAAAACGTCGTGTCCGTGGCATGTGAGTTGCCCCCACGCGGGGTGCCACTCTCTTTCCTTCTCTCCATCGGACCGTGTCATGGATCTCCTCACCTGGATCATCGTCGGACTCGTCGCCGGGGTACTCGCCTCACTGGTGATGGGCGGTACGGGCTACGGCATCATCGGCGACATCATCATCGGTATCGTCGGCGCCTTCGTCGGCGGCTGGCTGTTTCGCAGCCTGGGTGTCACCTCTCCAATGGGCGGACTGGCGGGAGTCATCTTCGTCGCCTTCATCGGCGCGATGGTCCTCATCTTTGTTCTCCGGCTCATTCGTGGCGGGCGGAATCGAAAGGTCTGACCGAGGGGCGGGGTTCGAACGACAGCGCCAGCGTCTCGCTCGGCCCGAGTTCTTTCCAGCGTTGCAGCAGGTCGTGCAGTCTCGTGCGGATGCGCTGCATCGCCGAATCGGTGACGACGAAATCCTCGGATTGCGACGTCGCCGCGAAATAGTCCCGCACTGACCGGTTGCAGTCATCGGCGGTGAGTGGGTGACCGGATGCGCGCGTGACGTCGAGATAGCCAACGAGGACCTCGGCCCTTAGCGCTTTGGCCCGAGAAGAACTCTGCCGTGGAGCCCGAGCGCTCTTCCCAGGTGCTCGAGCCATCGCGACGACGGAGCTCGAACAGCACGGTCGCGCCCGCGCGCCGGCCGAGTCGAAGCTCGAACGACGCGAACGCTGCGGCGTTACCCGACGGCGGTGGGATACGTGCCGGCATGCAGTCGCCGCGCGAGTGCGGCTACCTCGCCCAGGTTGGACACTGTCGAGTCAAGGTCACGCATGATGCCGTCGTGCAGTCCGTAGACGCAGCCGTGCACCGTGAGCGGCTGCCCCCGCGCCCAGCAATCCTGCACCACGGTGGATCGCGAGGTGTTGAGCACCTGCTCGGCCACGTTCAACTCGCAGAGTCGATCGACGCGCGCCTCACCGTCGAGCGCGGCGAGTTCCGCTTCGTGCTGCTGCGCCACATCCTGCACGTGCCGGAGCCAGTTGTCTACCAGACCGTACCGCCGGTCGTCGAGCGCGGCGCGCACCCCGCCGCAGCCGTAGTGGCCCGTGATCAGCACATGTTCGACCTTCAGGATGTCCACCGCATACTGGAGCGCCGACAGACAGTTCAGGTCCGTGTGCACGACGACGTTGGCCACGTTGCGATGCACGAACATCTCGCCCGGCAGCAACCCAACGATCTCGTTGGCGGGGACACGGCTGTCTGAGCAACCGATCCACATGTAGCGCGGCGCCTGCTGCGCGACGAGACGCGAGAAGAAGCCGGGATCCTCCCGTTCCATCTCGGCGGCCCACACGCGATTCTTGGCGAACAGCTCCGGAATGTCCGTCATGCGCCGTCTCGTGTGCAGCGGACGCCCGTGGTCAATCTGCCGACGTGAACGTGATATCGGTGTCGATCGGCTTGCCGTGCCGCCACACGCCTGTCCCGGCGCGAGGAGTGGTCACGACCTCGAAGCGCACCTCGAGGTCCTGCGGCGCGTCGGCGAACGTCGGCCGCAGGTCGTGCAGCACGGCGGTGTAGGCCGCCTCGTGATCGCTCGCCGACACGATGCCGACGTGAATCGGATGCGCGAAGCGCTGCATCTCCATCGCGCCGGGGACCTTCTCGGCGATGTAATAGATGTACGTGTACACGGTCACTGGGCTAGGAGGTCTGGATCGGTCGGGCGCCTCGGCCGGTACGGGACAGATGCCCGCCCCGCGCGCCGGGGTGTCGGGATGATATAGCCCGTTGGACGCGCGGAGGCCAGCCGACGAGCGAGGTTCGGCCGCCGCCTACTGCGCGCTCACCGCGTCGACGACGAACACGAGCACCGAATTACCCGGAATCGGTCCGTAATCGTCACGTCCGTACCCGAGCGACGGCGGGATGATGAGCTGACGCCGGCCGCCGACCTTCATCCCCAGCAGTCCGAGATCCCAGCCCTTGATGACCTGCCCGGACCCCAGGGTGAAGGAAAAGATGGGCTTGGGCGGCGCGTTCGAGTCGAATTCCGCGCCATTCGCGAACGATCCCACGTACCGCATGCCGACGCTCTGTCCATTGGCGAGCACGGCGCCCGTTCCGGGCGTGAGGTCGCGGAAATACAGCCCGGAGGGCGCCTTGGTGGACTGCGAGAGATTCACGTCGAGCGCTGGAGCGAAGCTGGTCTGTTCGATGGGCACGGCGGTCGGGGAATTGTCGCCGCAGGCCACACTGAGGGCCACGGCGAGCAGGGTGGTGAGTTGACGAACACGCATGTGGGAATCGCGGTAAAGGGTGTGTTGACGTCGCTCGGGCACGATGGCGGTCACCCTGCTCCGCCCTGCTCGCGGTCGCGGCGAACGGGAACGCGCTTGCCCTTGATCGTCGCGCTCCGGAGCGTATCGATGATGCCATCGGCAATCTCGTCCGGCACCTCGACGAGGGAAAATCGTTCGGTGATCTGGATCGCGCCGATGGCGCGCGGATCCACACCGGCCTCGTTCACGATGGCGCCCACGAGGTCCGAGGGGCGCACCTTGGCCAGCCGTCCCGCACCGATGTACAGGCGCGCGACATCCCATTCCGGCGTGATGCGCTCCTTCTTGCCGCCGGCCGAGCGTGCACCGGCCTTGGCCGCCTCGTGACGGCGAGAGCCCGCCTTCGCGGTCGGCGCGCGCTCGCGGTCGCTGCGGCTCGGACGTTCGGTGCGAATGGTGACCGTCGGAATTTCCTCCGGATCGCCCCCGCTCTCCTTCGCGTCGGCCTGCTTCACTGCGGCAGCCGCGACGTCCATGATGTCGAACTCCTGGGCGAGCGAGTCGACGAGCACGCGGAACTGATCGAGGCCCCCCGCGAGGATCGTCTCACGGAGCGACGCACGTGTCATCTCCAGACGTCGTGCCCGCAGGTCGGCCACCGTTGGCACGGCGGCGATCTCGATCTTCTGCTTCGTCTGATACTCGATGTTGCGCAACAACCGGTGCTCGCGCGGCTCGGCAAGCGTGATCGCGACGCCCTCGCGCCCGGCGCGCCCCGTGCGTCCGATGCGGTGCACGTACCCCTCTGCGGCGCTCGGAACATCGTAGTTCACGACGTGCGACACGTGCTGCACGTCGAGTCCGCGCGCCGCGACGTCCGTAGCCACGAGCAGGTCGGTGGTGTTCGCGCGGAACTTCTTCATCACGCGGTCGCGCTGCTCCTGCGACAGCCCGCCATGCAGCGCCTCGGCGCGGTACCCGCGACCGTTGAGCGTCTCCGTCACCTCGTCGACCTCCGTCCGCGTCCGGCAGAACACGATCGCCGAGGTCGGATTTTCCACGTCGAGCACCCGCCCCAGCGTCGCCATCTTGTGCGCGCGCGAAACGATGTACGCCACCTGCCGGACGCGCGGTGCCGAACCCGCGGGCAGGACTTCGCGATCGATGCGCACGCGAACGGGATCCTTGAGATGCTTGTTCGCGATGTCGGCGATACGCGGCGGCAGCGTGGCGCTGAACAGCGCCGTCTGCCGCTCCGCCGGCATGGCGTCCAGGATCGCTTCGAGATCCTCCGCGAACCCCATGTCGAGCATCTCGTCCGCTTCGTCGAGAATGACCGTGCGCACGCCATCCAGCCGGAGGGTCTTGCGACGGATATGGTCGAGCGCGCGCCCGGGTGTGGCGACGACGACGTCGACGCCGCGCTTGAGAGAACGGATCTGCGTCTCCATGCTCGCGCCGCCGTAGATGGGGATCGCCACGATTCCCATCGCCTTGCCGTACTTGTGCACGGCCTCGGCCACCTGCATGGCGAGCTCGCGCGTCGGCACGAGGATGAACGCCCGCGTGCGCTCGCGCGCGTCGGCCTCCGGTGTGAGGATGTGCAGCAGCGGAAGGGCGAAGGCCGCGGTCTTGCCGGTGCCGGTGGCTGCCTGACCCAGCACGTCGCGGCCGGCGAGAAGCGGCGGGATGGCTTCGCGCTGCACCGGTGTGGGCTCCTCGTATCCCAGTGCGGTGAGCGCATCCACGACGCGGGGATCGAGACCGAGACCGGAAAAGCCGGCGGCGGGAACAGAGCCGTCAGGGCTCGCGGTACGGGGTGTCATCACTGAAACATACACCGGAAGCGAGCATCACGCGGTGAATCGCGATGCACGGAATATCTTCCGAGGATGTCCACGCGCGTCGCTCGCCTGCCATTCGAGATTCGCTCGTCGCCCATGCAGGGGCTCGGCGCCTTCGCGACCAGGCCGATCGCGGCGGGCACCAGACTGATCGAATACGCTGGCGAGCGCCTCACGCCGGCCGAGGCCGATGCGCGCTACCCCGACGTCGCGGGCGAGCGACATCACACCTTCCTCTTCGCCATCGACGAAGACATCGTCATCGACGCAGCGGTCGATGGCAACGAGGCACGCTTCATCAATCACGCGTGCGATCCCAACTGCGACGCGGTGATCGACGTCCAGCGCATCTGGATCGACGCGATCCGCGACATCGGGATCGGCGAGGAACTCGCGTACGACTACGCGTACGTCCTCGAGGAGCGACACTCGCCCGCCGCGAAACGACAGTTCCCCTGTCACTGCGGCGCCTCGACGTGCCGCGGGACGATCCTGGCGAAGAAACGCTAGCGCGTACAGAGATGCGTCAGGGCGACCGCGCCGAGTGAGCCGCCGAGCGCCGGGCCGAATCCGGGCAGCTTGTTCACGGTGCGGTCGATGACCTTCGTGCCTTTGGCGTCCGCGAAGTAGACGTTCTCCTTCGCCGCCAGCGACTTTTTGATGCAGTTGAACGTGGCCGAGGTGCGATAGCTGGCGAAGGTTCCCTTCGATCCCTTCACCGGCGTCGTGAACACCACGCGGACGTTGGCCGCGACGAGATCGCCGGTGCGCTTGATGCTGCGCGTTTCGACGAACACCTCGTTCCCCGCCGCAGTGACCCCAATCGCCTTCCATCCGCGCTGGGCGCGCGCCGTCGACGGCAGGGCAGTCACGATTGCAACCGCGAGGAGAGCGAGGGGATAACCGGGTGTCATGTGCGCAGCGGGGGAGGTCAGACGCGCCGCGAGGCGGCCAGCTCGGCCTTCTCGCGGAATGAGAACACATGACCACACTGGACGCAGGCGAAGCTGCCGGTATGTGCTCCGAGATCGTAGAGCTTCGCGAGTTGCGGATGCTCGCACAGAGCCGCACCCCAAGCTTCCTGGAGTTCCTGCGCGCGTTTCTGCTTCATCGGCTCATGGATGGGTGCTGTCGTGGTCGAAGATCCCTGTTGAAACTCGCCCGTCCACCGTCGTCCCGCTACCTCACGTCCTCTGGTTCGGCTATTTTCTGAATGCGCAAGACGCGCGCATGTGTGCGCCTGTGGGTAAATTAAGGTTCACTCGTGAGGAGCTCCGATGATCCGAGGGTTCGAGTTCGAAGAGGATGGACGCACGTTCGTGTGTAGCGTCGAAGCCCGCCGTACAACTCCCGATGACGCGTGGTGGTGGTTCAACGTGTCGGGCGATCGTCAGAGGTATGCCCCGTTTCAGGCGGCCTCAGCTGATACGCAGAAGGGCGTGAAGGCCAAGATCCTCGCTTTCTACGTGAATCTGCTCGAAGCGCGTGCGCGACCCGCCGAGCCGCGCAGTCACTGGGGCCGGCGACCCAAGACGGACGCACCGGCCGTCACCCCGTAATTCCTTCCGGTAACGACCGTCGGCGCGTCAGCGCTGGCGGTCGCTGCCTAAGCGGACTGTGGTGCCCCACGGATCGCTCACGCGCCACCCGTCGGGCGTGTCCTGCGTAGTGTAGCCCGCCCCCTCGACGCTCGCCCGCGAGCGCTCCACATCAGGAGCGCCGAGCACGAGGCACCATTCCACGAGCCTCGGCTCGTCCAGAGCGGGCGCGGGCGCGGCCGGGCCGGCCCACGTGTTCAGGCCGAGATGATGGTGATACCCGCCGGCGGCGAGGAACAGCGCTCCCGGGTAGCTCCAGACCATTCGGTCCAGCCCCAGTACCTCGTGGTAGAATCGGGATGCGGCCTCGAGGTCGCCGACATGGAGATGCACGTGTCCCATGCGCGTACCCGCCGGCATTCCCGTCCAGCGTTCACCGCCGGCGGCAGCGGTGAGCGACACGAGATCGAGCGGCTCGGACGCCATGACGAGTTCGCCGCCGCTGGATTTCCATGCGCTCTGCGGGCGATCCGCATACACCTCGATGCCCAGTCCATCAGGATCGCGTAGATACACGGCTTCGCTGACGAGGTGATCAGATGCTCCGGCGCGCGCACCGACCGCGGCGATGTGCGCCACGAATCTGCCGAGTGCGGCACGGTCCGGAAGCAGAAGCGCGAAGTGGTACAGCCCGAGCCGTCCACCGAGAAATCCCGTCGATTTGTGGGGATACTCGCGAAGCAGGACGAGCGGATGTTTCTCCTTCGCGGCGGCAAGCGAGGCACTCTGCTCGTCGCGTCGGATCACGCGCAATCCAAGCACGCGCTCGTAGAACTCGACCGAGCGACCGAGTTGCGCGACCTGCAGTGACACCGCACCGAGCCGAAGGTCGGGCGGGAGTCGATAGTCGGGCGGTGCGACGCCCACGGTCCCACCCTGCGGCATCGCGACGTCGTGCACGCGTGGCGAATTCGATGTCATGCGTGACATACCCGCCGTGCCGTGCGTGAGTTCGCGACCTGCCTCGGTCGAGGCGTACGAGCGTCTGTGGTGCGGACGGGCTACCGGCGCTCTCCTCGGCGCTGGGCACGCCACCGCCGATGATCGGCAAGCAGTAGCGCCACTCCCGCTGCGGTGCAGCTGAAGCCGAGCAGCGCGAAGTGCCACTCGCGCGTGAGGATGCTGTGACCTCCACCGAGGGCGAACGCCGACGTGGCATAGCCCGCCACGATGCGATCGAACGGACGCAGCGGAACCATGCGTGGCTGGCTCGGTGATCGTGCCTTGCTCATGGTCCGCCCAGGTGAAAGTCGGCGCTCGCGGCGCGGCGGCGTCCGCGGTCGTCTCGCACCACGAGATCGACGGTGTACGCACCGGGCGGCATCGCGTCCATCGCGATCGACCGTCGGCGGCGCGTGCGCGGTCCGCTCACGTCGTCATCGAAGCTGACCGCGACCGGATCGACAGCGTTGAACAGGCGCTTCAGGCCGGACTCCTGCTTCGTCACCACGAGCCGCGTCCGTACGCTCCCGGCGTCGAGCCCGCACACGTCGTAGTAGACATCCATGTCACGCCCAACCACCCGCGATCGCGGTGCGTCGACGCGCACGTCGAACGTCCGGGCCGATGCGATGGATGCAGCGGAATCGCCCACGCCCGACGGGCGCGCAGGGCTCGTGGGGCAGCGCGAGCGCATCAGCAGGGCGTGTCGGGCAAGCAGCACGGCAACGCACGCGGCGACGGTGGCGCCGCCCGCGCGCTTCCAGTAGCTCGGCGTGCGCGCGCGCCTCCAGTCGTTGAACCTGCCCAGGCGAGGTGCGAGTGCGGAGCCCATCTGGACACGCGCGTCATCGGCCCGCGCGGCCGCCGAACGAATCCGCGGCGCATTGGCGTCCACGATGCGGCGCCCAGCGGCGAGGCCGGCATCCATCGCCGACTCGAGTCGTGGACGCTGCAGCTTCAGAAGCTCGATACCCGCATCGAGTGCGGAGTCGAGTACTGCGGACGACGTCGGGGCGCGCCCGAGCCCGTGTATCGGAGCAGTGGCCGGCGCACCCATGCGGGGTGTCAGTTCGCTCAAGCCTCCGCTCTCGAGCGCTGCGATCACGTCCTCCGCCGATTGCAGGCGGTCGTCCGGTTCCTTGGCGAGCATGCGCTCGATCACGTCGTACACGCGGCGCGTCTCCACCGACTCGTGGTCGAGGGGTGGCCGTGGCACAGGCGACTGGACGTGATGCATCAGGATGGCAAACGGATCGCTCCCGTCGAACGGAACGTGCCCGACGAGGCATTCGTAGCCGACGATGCCCAGCGAATAGAGGTCGCCTCGACCGTCCACCTCGCGCGCGCGGGCCTGTTCGGGACTCATGTAGCGTGGCGTGCCAATCGACATTCCTGTCGCCGTCAGCTTCGACTCGGCCGCCGAGCGCGCAATCCCGAAATCGGTGATCACGCATCGGTTATCTTCGTCGAGCATGATGTTGTCCGGCTTCACGTCCCGATGCACGATGCCACGTCGATGCGCGTGACCCAGTGCACTCGCGGTCTCTGTCAGGATGCGTTCGACTTCGCTCGCCGGGAGCCTCGTGCGTTGATCGAGGCGCGCCGACAGCGATTGGCCGCGCAACAGCTTCATCACGAAGTAGATCACATCGCCACTGCGACCCACGCGGTAGATGGGCACGATGTGCGGATGCTCCAGCTGCGCCGAGAGTCGCGCCTCGCGCTGGAAGCGCGCGACGAGGTCGTCGTCGAACGCGAGCGAGAAGGGCAGCACCTTGATGGCGACCTCGCGATCGAGCTGGCGCTCGCGTGCGCGATACACGATCGCCATGCCTCCGCGACCGAGTTCGTCGAGGATCTCGTACGTGTCGTCCAGCGCAGCGCGGACGACCGCCAGTTCGCCGCGCTCCGATCGGAGAGGTGCAGTCATTCAGCTCGCGACCGACCCGATCCGGTCCGGCCCGCGGAGTCGCGGAGACGCAGGCGCTGGAACCACTCGCCGAGGAGCGCCACGACCGCCACGCCTGCGAGCAACGAGAGGGTTGTCTTGAGATCGGACCGGTAGGCGCCGAGGGCGACCAGGAGTGCAGTGGCCGCAGCCGGAGGATGATAGGCCCGCAAGGACGGCTGGATGAATGCCGTGACCGCCACCGCGAACGCACCCGCCCAGACACGAGTGACGGTGAGCCCGCCGCCCATGAACAGTCGTCCCCCGTCTCCCGCGCCAAGCAGGAGAACTGCAAGCCATCCGCAGGCGAAGGCGACGACGTGACCGACGACGATACTGTGGAATCTCGTCGTCGGATGTCCCGGATTCACCGCGATGAGCACGGCCGTCGGACCGAGCGCGGGAAAGAGCCAGGGTCGCCCGGTGGCGAGACTCATCGCGCCAGCGGCAAGGATGAGCGTTCCCGAGACCAGCGGTACCCATACGGAATCCGGCATCGTCGCGGACGTCTGGCCGGCGCGACGCATGGCGGTGGTGAACCGTGTAGACGCCGCACGATCGGCGGGCGATGCATCCGCCACGCTCGCCAGCGGAATGGTTGGTGTCGGCATGGAAATCTCCCCGAAACGAGAATGGGCCGCGGGCGCCAGACGGCGCACCGGCAGGCCCTCACCCGTAGGACGGAGTGCGGTCCTGCCGCGTCACGTTTCGCTGCGAAGTTCGTCATCAGTGCAGTCGGCGCGTGCGACGACGCATGCGCGTCTGTGATACATGAATCCGTGGTGGCGACGTGGCATTTCTGATGATCGGCGGCGAGCGCTTCGCGTTGCCGATCGGCGATACGACGCTGGGCGGCGACTCGGATGAACTGTTTCGCGGTTCAGCGCTCTCCGCGAGCGCGCCATTCGCCATTCTCACCGCGGATGACGAGTCCATGACCCTGCGCGCCATCGCGGGTGTCGACTCGGTGCGGGTGAACGATTCTCCGCTTGGCGCGGAACCGCGCATCCTCCGTCACGGCGACCGGATCGTGTTCGGCGACCTGATACTGCACGCGGGCGATCTTCGCGCCGCAGGTCGTACGGCACGCGCCAGGGGCGTGAGCGACGCGGACCTCGACCTTGCTCCAGGCATGCCCAGCGCGGATCCCACGGCGGCCACCGGGGGACGGCTGATCGGGGCCGACGACGGCAGAGTGCACGACATCGGGGAGAAGGGCCTCGTCATCGGTCGCGACCCCGACTGCGATGTCGTTCTCGACTCTCATGAAGTCTCGCGTCGGCACGCGATCATCACCCCCGACCTGCTGGGCTATTCGCTTCGGGACGAGAGCGCCAACGGCGTCTTCGTGAATGGCGAGCGAGCCGAGCGTGTGCACCTGCTGAGTCAGGGAGATGTCCTCCGGGTCGGTGACGCGATCTTCCGCTTCTCGGCCGATAGCGCGTCATACGAGCCGGACCCGGCACTCTGGCAGTCCCCGCTCACACCGCTCGCGCCGGCCGTCGAGCCAGCCGACGCATCCACCGACGCGACAGTCGCGCGCGCACAATCGACGGAAACGGCACCGACGCGGAAACGGCCGCGAACCGTCGCGCCCGTTCCGGCAGCGATCGTGCTGGCCACACTGGATGTGCTCGCCGGACGCGTGCCTGTGGGCATGCGGTTCCAGTTGGAGCGACCCGTCGCGCAGATCGGACGGGGGACGGCGAGCGATGTGTGCCTCATCGACGACAGTGTGTCGGGCGCGCATGCCACCCTGATGATGCGCGGGGCGGCATGGCACATCATCGATCACGGATCGCGCAACGGCACCTACGTCGACGGTAAGCGTGTCACGGAGTGTGTCATCAGAGGACCATGCGAGCTTCGACTCGGCGCGGTGACGCTGTTCTTCCAGCCCCTCCGAGCGCCGAGGCAGGATTCGATCGGCACGCTCGGACTTATTGACGTGGAGCACGCCAAGCGACGCTCGGACTAGCCGGGCTGATCAGCATCGGACTTTGGCAGGAACACCGTCAAGTATCAGTTCGGCAGGTGGGCATCGGGATTGCTTTAATGCGTGGTCTACCCACTCAGGGAGCATCGATGCGAATCTCCACATCGTTCGTTCGCGCCACCGTTACCGCGCTGTTCCTCTTCTCAGCCACCGCCTGCTCGAGCGTGGGTGGGTTGGGTAGCATTCTCGGCAGCGTGCTTGGGTCCGGCGCCGGAGGCGGCGGCCAGTCCAATCAGGTAAGCGGAACCGTGCAGGGGGTCGATACGCGAAACCAGCAGATCGGCATCCAGCAGTCCAATGGCCAGACCGTGGCCGTCAGCTACGACAATCAGACACAGGTCCGCTATCAGGACCAGAACTATTCGGTTTCGTCGCTGGAGCGGGGTGACCAGGTGACGCTCCGCATCCAGCAGCTGCAGAATGGCGGGTATTACACCGACGTGGTGCAGGTGGACCGCTCCGTGTCGGGCCCGGGCACGATGCAATCGGGCAACGTGCAGCTGATCGAGGGCACGGTGCGCCAGATCGACCAGGCGAACGGTGTGTTCCTGCTCGATGCGTCCAACCGCGGGCGACTCACGGTGCAGCTTGGACAACAGTTGAGCCGCAATGACATCGATCGCTTCCGGAGGCTGCGCGTCGGCGATTATGCACGACTGTACGGCGTGTACCTCGGCAATTCGCGCGTAGAGCTGCGCCAGTTCAACTAGTTGTCGCGTGGCGGACACTTCACGGAGACGGGGCGAAGTGCCCCGTCTTCGTGCGTCACCCCGCCGACGGTCTCACCGTGACAGGACGCTTGATCTCCACCGTGTAGCCGTCCCGCGTGAGCAGTTCGGTCAGCACCTTGGCCGCGCTCCGGTCGGCATGCTCGAGGATGCCTGACTGCCGCGCCGCATCCATGAGTTGCACCCGGATGCGACGCTGGATGAGGTCGCGATCTTCCGGGCGGAATGGGTTCAGGATACCGGCCCGCTCGTCGTACGTCGTCACGTTGAGGACGTCCACGCTGAGGATCTGGGCGGGCGGGAGTGTCACCGTGATCCGCTTCTCCACCGAGTCGATCTGGACTTCGGTGCCGCGCTCCATGTCGATGCCGGCGGAGACCTTGCCCGTGACGACCAGCAGCACGCGCTTTGTCGAGGCGAATCGCGTCTGCTCGTAGATTACCACGTCGCGAAGCGTCATCTCCGACGCGACGAGCTTGGCGACCTCGCGAAGTCGCTCCACGACCGTCTGCTGCGTGATGCGAGGTGCAGACGGCTGACCGAACCGCGCGAGGGTACCGGAGGCGCTGCGAACGACCAGGATGCCGATGATGAGCAGCACGGCAAGGGCGCCGACGACGATGCCCCAGCGCAGAATTTGTCCTTGCGCGGATGGAGTGGCGTTACTGCTCGCTCGCCCGGTGTCGCTCATGCGCCTCACGTTGTGGTGTGATGGAAAGATGCGAACCGCACGGCCGGGCGGCTAGATAGATTGCCCGCATGACAGCTGGCCACGACACGTTACCCGTGAAGGTCCGGTCGGCCGCCGCAGCCGACGTTGAGGCGATTCTCGCATTGATCGATCTCAACGTACCGAGCGGCGAGCTGCTGCCGCGGACCGCTGATTTTGTCGCGCTCAACGCCGATCACTTTCTCGTGGCTGAACGGGATGGGCGGGTGGTGGGCTGCGTACATCTCGATGAGTACGCTCCGAGCCTCGCCGAGGTGCGCTCGTTGGCCGTATCGCCGGACGCGCAAGGTGCCGGGGTAGGCGTCGCGCTCGTGGAAGCGCTGGAGCGACTGGCACGGGTGCGCGGATACACGACGCTGTTCGCCGTGAGCAACAGTGGCGATTTCTTCCGGCGACGCGGCTATGCCGAGCGTCACATCCCCGAGCTCGATCGCGAGCGATCCAGCGTGAGCCGCTTCAAGGGCGTGCATGCGAAGGACGTGGCAGCATCCGGTTGACGGGAGGGCGAACGTCACGCGATCGCAGGCACGAGGCTAGATCATGTGCTTGCGGCGCATGACGGCCAGCAGCACCGCCGCCAGCAGGAACTGGATACCCACGAGGATCTCGAAGCCGTACGGATGGTGCGCCAGCGGGATGCGCTCGAAGTTCATGCCGTAGACGCCGGCGATCGCGACGAAGGGGATGCTCAGGGCGCCCACCACTGCGAGACCTTTCGAGACGGTGCCGAGGCGATTGGATACCTGGGTGAGGTAGCTGTCGAGCGTGCTGCTCATCAGGTCGCGATAACTGTCGAGCGAATCGGTGATGCGCAGCATGTGATCGTAGACGTCCCGGTAATAAAGCTGGGCGTCGGGCGGGAGAAACCGCGTCGGGCGGTTGGTGAGCTGGCTGAGGACGTCACGCTGTGGCGCGAGATAGCGGCGCAGGGAGATGACGAGTCGCTTCACCTGAAAGATTTCCTGCAGCAGCGCTTCGTCGAATTGCCCGAAGACGCGCTGCTCGATCTCGTCCACGAATTCATCAAGCCGGTCCAGCAGGGGAAAGTAGGCGTCGACCGCGAGATCCAGCGACTGGTGCGCGACGCGTGCCGGACCGCGCTCGAGGATGTCAGGGTTCCCGCGGAGCCGGTCGGTCAGTTGCTTCACGACCGGCGAGGCCTGGGTGTGCGCCGTGACGACGGCATTCACCGTGACGAAGATCGCCAGGTTCGCGGTGTCGAGGTCGTACGGGTCCGGCGTGTGCTCCGCGAAGCCAACGACGCGGGCGATGACGATGAGGAAGTCGGGGTATTCGTTGACCTTCACCCGACTCACGGGATTGAGTGCATCCTCGATGGCAAGTGGATGAAAGTGGAAGACGTCGGCGAGGAGTGAGGCCTGCTCCGGGTCGGAAACGTCGAGGTCGAGCCAGAGCATCCCCTCCCCCGACTCCACGATTCGGCGCAGGTCGGCGGGCGACGGGTCGCTCTGGATCTCGCCGGCCGGCGAGCGGTAAATGCCGGTGAGTCCGGCAGAAGGCGGCGCGACCGCTCTGGTTCGTCTTTTTGCCATGTCGAGTCTCGGGAGCGGGCAACATCTGCGCCGCCGCTTACCAACGACGGTGCGGCGGCCGAACGGAGTGTTGACGGTTGAAGCGCCGACACCGTCACCCCGCGGTCTTCGCTTGCAACCATGACGCCTCCGCGACACTGTTGGCGTATGCGACCATACATCGAGTCTCTCTGTCTCGCGATCGGCTGCGCCGCACTGGCCCTGCCCGTCACCGCCCAGTCCTCGACCGCGGATACGCGCCGCAGCGTGAGAGGTGTCATTCCGGGCGTCGAGGTGCTGCTCACTGATTCCCTTCATCTGGTGCAGGGCAAGCGCGTCGGCCTGCTGACCAACCATTCCGGACGAGATCGGGCGGGCACGAGCACGATTGACCTGCTCTTTCGCGCACCGGGAGTGAGGTTGACGGCGCTCTATGGGCCCGAGCACGGCATTCGCGGCGTCGCCAAGGCTGGTGAGAAGATCAGTTCCAGCATCGACTCGGCCACCGGCGTCAAGGTGTATTCATTGTATGGCGATGTGCAGGTGCCGACGCCGGAGATGCTGAAGGATGTGGACGTACTGGTCTACGACATTCAGGACGTCGGCGCGCGGGTCTACACCTACCAGTGGACACTCGCGCTCGCCGCGAATGCCGCGAAGAAACCGATCATCGTCCTGGATCGCCCCGACCCCATCCGGGCCGACCGCTACGAAGGAAACCTGCTGGACCCCACGTTCGCGTCGCTCGTTGGCCAGTATCCCATCGTGCTGCGCTATGGACTCACACCGGGCGAACTGCTTCGCTTCCTCGCGGGGACGAAGCTCATCGACGCGAACGTGACCGTCGTGCCGATGAAGGGATACCGCCGAGCGATGTGGTTCGACGACACGGGGATCCCTCGCGTAAACCCCTCTCCCAATCTGCGCACCCTGGACGCCGAACTGCTGTATCCTGGCACGGTGTTCTTCGAGGGAACGACGGCCACCGAGGGGCGCGGCACCGACGCGCCATTCACGCTGGTCGGCGCGTCATGGCTCACCGACCACGTCGCCATCGCGGCGCAACTCAATGCGCTGCGCTTGCCGGGCGTGCGTTTCGACACCGCGACCCGCACGATCGAGCCGGGATACAAATTCGGCGGCCAGACGATTCCGATGCTGAAGGTGCACGTCATCAACCGCAATGCGGTACGCCCCGTGGAGCTGGGCGTGCGCATGCTGCGGGCGATCCAGGCGCGCCATCCGCTCGAGTTCCAGTGGCGGCAGCGGCAGATCGACCGCCTCGCGGGCACGGACCGGCTGCGTGGCGCGGTGGAGCAGAATACGGTGAACGCGCTGCTCGCCGAATGGCGCCGAGATGCAACGCGCTTCGAACGGCGCGTGAAACCGTTTTTGCTTTACCGATGACGGTGAACGGTGACATCGGGAGCGCACGCGACCGGGCGTAGCGCGCAGAGAGCAGACGGCCGTACGGCGTACGGCCGTACGGCGAGAGGCGTACGGCGCGTCGTGTGGCGGAGCGCGTACGGCGGGCGGCGTGGGACATCGGAGCGCGGTCGGCGCTGCGCGCCGTCCGCACGTGACGGAAGGCGGGAGGGAGCGGGCGTTCCTGGAGACGGCGTCTCGAGTCGCGCAGCGACGATGAGTCTCGCCGTCGGAAGGAGCGCACGCGACCG
>JBDSSY010000326.1:0-3422 GCA_039928585.1 Gemmatimonadaceae bacterium
GCGGCGGATGGGTCGGCATCCATTCCGCCACCGACACGGAATACGACTGGCCCTGGTACGGCCGGCTCGCTGGCGCCTGGTTCAACGGGCACCCCAACAATCCCAACGTCCAGCACGGAAAATTCCGCGTGCTCGACAAGAACCACCCCTCCACCGCCGGACTGCCGGATCGCTGGGACCACGAGGACGAGTTCTACAACTTCAAGTCGATCGATCCCACCATCCGCGTGCTCGTCGACATCGACGAGACGAGCTATCGCGGCGGGACGAATGGTGACCGGCATCCGATGAGCTGGTATCACGACGTCGACGGCGGACGCGCGTTCTACACGAACATGGGCCACACCGAAGCCACTTTCACCGAGCCGCTCTTCCTCCAGCACCTGCTCGGCGGACTGCGCTACGCGATGGGCCCGGGGCCCGTGGACTTCAAGCGCGCACGGCCGGAGGAGAACCGTTTCACGAAGGTCGTCCTCGCCCACAATCTGAACGAGCCGGTGGAACTGGCCGTGCTGCCCGACGAACGCGTCCTGTTCGTCGAACGGCGCGGTGCCATCAAACTCTTCACGCCCGCGAACGGGCGCCTGACGACGATCGCGAACATTCCGGTGAGCCTGAAGTACACGGACAGCAGCCAGGCGGAGGATGGCCTGCTCGGACTCGCAGCCGATCCGAACTTCGCATCGAACGGCTGGGTCTACATGGCCGATTGCGGTGTTCTACGTGCCGCTGGGCGACGCCGGACGCGTTTGTACGGTGCACGATTGGTCGTTCGCGTCACCGAATCGACGCGCGACCGCGATGGCCGCACCGTGGTCGTCCTCAGAGAGAGTGCGTGAGCCAGCCCGGCGGACTTGCCCGGCCATGGCCCGGATGCCGTCAACGTTCAGTCGCGGTCAATGAGATGAGCCCTTTGATTTCGGACGATCCGGACTTTCCGGGCTACGACGCGGTCGAGGGAGATCCCTTCGATTCCGATTATCTCCGCCGCCGCGCCGAGGAGAGCCCTTCGGACTGGAAGCGGTGGTTGCGACTGGGCTACCTGTTGGTGGAGCGCTGCGAGGCTGGAGCTATCCCCCCGCTCGAGCGAGCAATCGTTCTGGCTCCGGGTAATGGCCTCGCCCACTATCTCCTTGGGAAGGCGTCGGTGGAGGGAAACCGGGTCAAGGCGATTCAGGAGCTCGAAGCCGCGGTCAGGCTGCGGCCAGACTACGCTCGAGCATGGGCCATTCTTGGATCACTTCACCTTGCGTCGGGTCGAACAAGCAAGGCACTCGAGGCCTGGCTCTGCGCCGCTCGATTGGCTCCAGACGGCGACGCGTACTGGTACATTGCGCGCTGCTTCATCGCGCAGAACCGGCTCGCCGAGGCCACCGTAGCATTGGAAGAGGCGGTGCGACTGAAGCCCAACCACACCGTGGCGCATCGTTCGCTCGCATACCTGGGAAGCGCGCGCGGTGAACGAGATGTCGAACGCCGTCACTTGCAAGCGCTGTTCGCCTTGGACGAGGAGATGGCTCGGAAGGTGGATGACGACCTCCGAGAATAGGAGCTGGTCCCGACGGTCGCACCACACCGGGGGCTTCGGTAGCCACTCCAGGCGTTGGCTCGGATCATTCCTTCCTGGGCCCGCGGCAACGGCACGTGATCGAGTCTGCGCTGCGGGCTTGGTACTGGCCGAATGCGCAAAGGCCTATAGCCCTGTCGTTAACCGCGCGATTGACGCGTTTGTCGCGCGCCCCGTCGCACTAGGCGCATCAAGCATGGCTGACCATTGACATAAATGTACAAAAAGTACAAATTGTACGCAGCGATGGCGGATGGAGTCCGCCTTGCCTCGTCCGGCGTTCGCGTGCCGGAAACCGAGCAGGGGAATCCTGCTGGGGCGAGCCGCCCGGGATGGGCGTCCTCGTGAACTGACCGGGAGCTCGACCCGGGTGCGCGCAGGGCTAGCTGCGTCGCATGGCTGGACCAAGAGCACGCTGCCGTCGTCGAGAGAGGGCGCTGCCTGCTCCGATTGAATGCGAACGATTCCGGGACTGCGCCTCCGCTGCATGTGCAGCGCGAGGATGTACGCCACGGAAGTCGTCTCGCTCGGAGACCACGAATCATGATTCGTCTACCGGCAAGCCAGGCACGGGAGAGGTTCTCGGAGATTCTGAACGAAGTCGCCTATGGGAACGAGCGGCTGGTGCTACAGCGCCACGGAAAGGACGTGGCGGCTCTGATCTCTGCCCAGGACCTCAAGCGTTTCGAGGAGCTCGAAGATCGCGCCGATCTGCTGCTCATGGAGCAGGTGCTCGAGAAAGGCGAGACGCCAATCCCGTGGGACCAGGCGAAAGCCGGCCTCGATGTGAAATAGTCGAGCGTCAGAATTCGCGGACCTCCCGCACGGGAGAACACGGTGACGTACCACATTTCGATCGACCCAGCCGCCGTGCGCGAGCTGAAAAAGCTTCCTGCAAAGGTGCGGCAGGCGCTCGCCAGCGCGATCGACGCGCTGGCGGATGATCCTCGCCCCGACGGCGCGCGGAAGCTGAGCGGCAGCCGGAGCAGCTACCGGATTCGTGTCGGTGACTATCGAGTGCTGTACCGGATCACCGACAAGGAGTTACTCATCCTCGTGGTGAAAGTCGCACACCGAAGAGACGTGTACCGGTGACAGATCAAGCCGCAGCCGATCCACTCGGCGCACCGATCGCGCGCACGAACGAGGGAGAGGCAAACACGATGGGTAGGACAAGATCGTCGAGGCGCTCGGATAGCCTGAATCGCGCAGTGACGATCGGTTGGCGCGACTCGCCGCATGTCGCACCACGAGGATGAGCAGCCCCCACGCTCCGTCCCAACGGTCGTCGTCCTATCGACTCGGTTTCGCCGTCGTCCGCGGGGTCGCCGCCGCGGATGCGCCACCGTGGCTCGTCCATGACCCGCGAATCGACAGAAGACCAGACCGACGGAGGGCCCGGGCGCGGCGGGGTCGCCCTCATACGGGAGTGGTGCGGGTAGGGATGGTGCCGAATGCTCGTCTGAACCCTCTATTCGCCGCGACGGTTCACGCGACGGAGGAGGCGGGGCGCGGGTGCGCTTCGCCTACTGAGAGAAGCTATCGTCGATGGCCGGCGCCCGTGCGCGTGTAGGGCATTACCTGTCAGGCGATTGCCGCGCATTCCGGCGAAACACCCCTCAGAGCGTCGGTAATGCGCCTGACGACGTAGCTCTCGCGCTCCAATCATCATATCAGCATGCCTAACTCACCAGAGTCGGCGCGCTGACATGCTCTCCCGGACCGCGGACTACGCGGTGCGCGCCGTCGTCGTGCTGGCGCGCCACTACGGCGAACGATCCATGAGCGCCGACGAGCTCGCGGCGACTCTCGGCGCGCCGCGGAACTACCTGTCCAAGACGCTGAATGCGCTCAC
>JBDSSY010000327.1:0-4096 GCA_039928585.1 Gemmatimonadaceae bacterium
TGGCGTCCGTGGATTCAAAGTATGACATGCGGTGATTCTTCTCCATCGTGTGACTCAGGCGAGCGAGAGTGTCGTCTCGCCGTTGATCCAATCGAGATACTTCGCGTTCCCCGCAGTCACGGACAACGCGAGCAACTCGGGCACCTTGTACGGATGCAGCTCCTCGAACGCCACCTTGAGCGTCTCGAGCCGCGCCGACCGCGTCTTGAGCAGCACGACGACCTCCTGCTCATCGGCGATCTTGCCCTGCCATCGATACAGCGAACGCGCGCCCGGCAGCACCGAGCCGCACGCGATGAGACGTCGCTCGAGCAGCGTCTGCACCAGCTTCACCGCCTCGTCCACGGAGGCGAGCGTCGTCATGACCACGATGGCGTCGGTGTGCGGCATGGAGCGCGGGCGCGAGACGAGGAGGGAGCGCGGTCGCGTGTCGCGAGCCGTCGCGCGTAATCTAACTGCGTTGACCCGTGACTTGTCTCGCCACGGTCCGGTGACGAAATTACGCGGGTTATGGCAGAAGACGCGCTGATCGTCCGCGGAGCACGCGAGCACAACCTCCGCAACGTGGACGTGACCATCCCCCGCGACCGGCTGACGGTCATCACCGGACTGTCGGGCTCGGGCAAGTCGTCACTCGCGTTCGACACGATCTACGCGGAAGGCCAGCGCCGCTACGTGGAATCGCTGAGCGCGTATGCGCGGCAGTTCCTGGGGCTGATGGAGAAGCCCGACGTCGATGCCATCGAGGGCCTGTCGCCCGCGATCTCCATCGAGCAGAAGACCGCCGGCCACAATCCACGGTCCACCGTCGGCACGGTCACGGAGATCTATGACTACCTCCGGCTGCTCTACGCGCGTGCCGGCACGCCGCACTGCCCAACCTGCGGACGTACGGTGCAGCGGCAGAGTCCGGCGCAGATTGCCGAGAGCGTGCTGGCCTGGACGGCCGACACGAAAATCGAGGTGCGCGCACCGCTGGTTCAGGGTCGCAAGGGAGAGTTCCGGGAGCTGTTCGAGACGGTCCGCAAGCAAGGCTTCATTCGCGCGTACGTCGACGGTGTGCTCGCCGAACTCGCCGATCCGCCGAAGCTGAACCGTCGCCAGAATCACAGCATCTCCGTTGTCGTCGACCGCCTCGCGGTGCGCCGCGACGATCGCGGCCGGCTCACCGATTCCATCGAGACCGCGCTCAAGCTCGCCGACGGACTCGTGGAGATCTTCAACGCCGACAGCGACACGGTCGAGACCTTCTCGGAGAAGTATGGCTGCCCCACGTGCGGCATCTCCATGCCGGAACTCGAGCCGCGCCATTTCTCGTTCAATTCACCGTTCGGGGCGTGCACGACCTGTGGCGGGCTGGGCACGCGCCGCCGCGTCAGCGAGGAGCTGGTGCTCGGCGACGCGCGCATCTCGATTCTCGAGGGCGTCGTGCTGCCCTGGGGCGAGCCGACCGGCTACCTGCGCAAGGTCGTGCTGCCGACGCTGGCTCGGCAGTTCGGGTTCGACCTGAACGCCGCGTGGGGAGAGTTGCCGGAAGCAGTACGCGCACAGCTGCTTCACGGCGATGGCAGCGCGGCGCCGACGAAGCGGAAGCAGGCGGCGGACGGCGCGTGGGAAGGGATCATCGCGAACGTCGAGCGACGGTACGAGGAGAGCGACTCGGACATGGTGCGCGTGGAGCTCGAAGCGTACATGCTCGCCGTCGCATGCTCGGACTGTCACGGCCAGCGGCTCAAGCCGGAATCACTCGCCGTCGTGATCGACGGTCGCAACATCGGCTCGGTCGTGGACCTGGCGATCACGGAGTCGCTGTCGTTCTTCGAGAACGTCCCCGTGCGCGGTCAGGGAAGCGTCCACGGCCTCGATGCCGAGATCGCCGGTCCCATCCTGAAGGAAGTGCGGGAGCGGCTGCGCTTTCTCGTCGACGTCGGACTCGATTATCTCACCCTCGGGCGCAGCGCCGAGTCGCTGTCCGGCGGCGAGGCGCAGCGCATCCGGCTCGCCACACAGATCGGGTCGCGGCTCGTCGGGGTACTGTACATCCTCGATGAACCGTCGATCGGTCTGCACCAGCGCGACAACGCGCGCCTGCTGTCGACGCTCGAGCAGCTCCGCGACCTCGGCAACACCGTCATCGTCGTCGAGCACGACGAGGAGACCATGCGCGCCGCCGACTTCGTGATCGACATGGGACCCGGCGCCGGCAAGCACGGTGGGGAAATCATCGCGTCGGGAACCGTCGACGAGATCATCCGCAACCCGAGGTCGATTACCGGGAAGTACCTCAGCGGTGAAAGCGAGATCGCTGTGCCGACGCAACGTCGGCAGCCGGACGCCAAGCGGACGATCCGGATCCAGAACGCGCGCGAGCACAACCTGCAGAACGTCAACGCCGATATTCCATTGGGTCTGTTCGTCGCCGTGACGGGTGTGTCCGGCTCGGGGAAGTCGACGCTCATCGAGGACATTCTTCACCAGTCCCTCGCGCGGCATTTCTATCGGGCCCGGGTCATTCCCGGTGCGCATGATCGCATCACCGGTCTCGAACACATCGACAAGGTGATCGACATCGACCAGAGTCCCATCGGCCGGACGCCACGATCCAATCCGGCCACCTACACCGGACTCTTCACGCCCATCCGCGAGCTGTTCGCCGAGTTGCCCGAAGCGAAGATTCGCGGATACGGGCCGGGTCGCTTCTCGTTCAACGTCAAGGGCGGGCGCTGCGAGGCGTGCCAGGGCGACGGGCTCGTGAAGATCGAGATGCACTTCCTGCCCGACGTGTACGTGCCGTGCGAGGTGTGCAAGGGAAAGCGCTACAACCGCGAAACACTCGAAGTGCGATTTCGCGGAGAGAGCATCGCCGAAGTGCTCGACATGACCGTCGAGGACGCGCTCGCGTTTTTCGAGAACCAGCCACGCGTGCGCCAGAAGCTCGAGACGCTCAACGACGTCGGACTCGGGTACATCCATCTCGGACAGAGCGCCACCACGCTGTCGGGCGGCGAGGCGCAACGCATCAAGCTCGCGACCGAGTTGTCGAAGCGTGACACCGGCCGCACTTTCTATATCCTGGACGAACCGACGACGGGTTTGCACTTCGAGGACGTTCGCGTGCTGCTGCACGTGCTGCACCGCCTTGTGGATCGCGGCAACACTGTCCTCGTCATCGAGCACAACCTGGATGTCATCAAGACTGCCGACTGGATCATCGACCTCGGTCCGGAAGGCGGGACGCGCGGCGGCACGATCGTCGCCGCCGGAACGCCGGAAGAGGTCGTGCGCGTCGAGGCGAGCCACACAGGTCGCTACCTCGCGCCCATGCTGAGACGGCCGGAACAGCGCAGAAAGGCTGGCTGAGCGCGCGCGTCGTTCACGATTCACCGTTCACGGTTCACCGCTCACAGGCCCGCCGCCATGGTTTCCCTGCTCGACATCATTGGTCCGGTCATGGTCGGGCCGTCGTCGTCCCATACGGCAGGCGCGTGTCGCCTGGGACTGCTGGCTCGGTGCCTCGTGGGAGGTACGCCCCAGCGCGCGCGCATGGAGCTGCACGGCTCGTTCGCGCGCACCGGGGAGGGGCACGGCACCGACAAGGCCATCGTCGGCGGACTGATGGGATTTCGCCCGGACGACGAGCGACTGCGTACCGCTCTTGAAATCGCCGAACGAGACGGACTCGATTTCCGATTCGAGAAGACGACGCTGTCTGACGACGCACACCCGAACACGGTCCGCCTCACCCTCGAGCGCGGCGATCGCCATGCGGTCATGACAGGCTCGTCACTCGGCGCGGGCCGCGTGCTCGTTACCGAGATTGACGGCTATCCGGTGGAAGTCACCGGGAATTATCACACCATTGTGCTCGTGGCTGAAGACGTCAAAGGCTCGGTCGCACGCATTGCGACGGCGCTGTCGGAGCACAGTCTCAACATCGCGACGCTTCGACTGACGAGAAAGGCGCGCGGAGGCGATGCGTTCATGGTGATCGAGATCGACGACGTGCCCACCGAGGAGGTCCGCGACGAGATCCGCGCACTGCCCTGGGTGCGCTGGGCCTTCCGCCTCGACAAGGTGAGTGCCTGATGTACAAATC
>JBDSSY010000328.1:0-41069 GCA_039928585.1 Gemmatimonadaceae bacterium
ACGGTCGAGCTCTTGCGCCCCTTCGGCGCAACGCGCACGAGCGACGCGTTTCCGACGATCGACGCCTCGCGATACCGGATATCGGCGTCACCGAGTGTGTACTCCGACGAATCGCCGTGCGCGCGCACGGTGAGTCGCAGGCTCCCACCGCCAACGGTGGGCAGCGTCGGGTTCAGCCAACGCAGGTCCGCAAGGGCGAGCGGTGCAGCCACAAGCGTGACGGCCATGCCCGGCCGATCGAGGTCGAGCCGCCCGTCACCGCTAATCCGTGATCCGGGCAACGCGAGACGAAGTCCCTGCCACCAGAGCGAGTCCTTCGACGCGTGCAGTGTTCCGGAGAGCGAACGCACATCGAGCACCGGCGGGCGGTATGGCTCTCCGATCATGGACAGCGACGCAATTCGTACCGTCGTCGGCCGCCCTTCCGTTGCGAGCACCACCGAGGGGATGCGCGCGTCGACATCGCGGAACTCGATCACGCGTTGAAAACCTCCGGGCACCCGCTCTGTGCGGCTCCGCGCGGTCGCGCGGAGTGCCGCAGCAATTGCCGCATCACGCCGGTCGGAGGCAAGCGCGCTGTCAGGTTGCCAGGGACGGCGATACACGACTCGGCCGTGGCGGACGGTGATGTCGGCGAGCTCCGGCGGAACGCGTCGCGTCGCACTGCGCGTCGACGAATCACGCGGCCGCATCAGCGACTGAAAGTTCCACCGCGCGCCAGGCTGCCGGTCGGCGATCACGAGCGCGGTATCCAGCATGAGTGATTTCACCACCACGCGACCGCGCAACGACGACCATAGTCCGTATTGCACCGCGACGCGTCGGGCCGTGAACACCGGCTTGCCAGCGCTGTCCACCAGTCGCACCCCGGTGAGCGTTGCGCCCGACAGGAGATTGCCACGCAACCGATCGACCGTCATGCGGCCCGTAAGACGATCGTTCGCCTGCGATACCAGTACGCGCCGCACCCGCTCGTTGCCCCACGACGTCGTCGCAAGCACCAGCACGACGATCGTGCCTGCCAGCAACGGCAGAATGACCACTCCGAGCACGACCTTCGCAACACGCCGCGCACGGTCGCGCGCGGTGAACTCGCTCGAAGATCGCGGTGGACGGGCGGGCGTGGTCAAAACGCCTGCCCCATCGCGAAGTGCACCACGAGCCGTCGGCCCAGCGATCGCAGCGCGCCCGGATTCGGCTCGATGAACGAATATGCCTTCTCGGTCGCGAGTCGGACGATGCGCTCGTTACCGCCCGCATCGGTGACTGCGGCCACGACGGGCAGCGAGCGCGTACCCACCGGACGAATGCCAAGATCGAGTCGCAGAACGCCGAGCGGGGAGCGGACGCGCAGCCCACCGCCAGGCGTGACTGCGCCTCGGCCGCGCGCCGGAACATCGAGGCCGGCCGTTCCCACGTAGGCACCGTCCAGAAACACGACCCCACCCAGCTTGCTTCCAAACGGAACGCGTAATTCCGCGCTCGCCTCGAGCAGGGTACTGCCGCCGGTGGGGCGCGTGAAGAAGGCATTCGAGGGAATGCCGGATGGATCGCATGTGCCTGCGGCGATCGTGGCGTCGGTGCAACCGGCGGCGAGCAACGATGAGCGTCGCACTTGAAGTACCTGCGGCCCGAGCTCGTTCTCGGCGAATCCCCGCACCGACTGCATGCCGCCCGCATAGAAACGCGCGCGCGGGTGAAGCACGCCACGGGGGTTCACCCACCCAGCGCGGCCGTGCAGCGCGAGCACCTTGGGAAACTTGTCGACGGCGGCCGCGCGTGCGCCAAACGACCGATAGTACGCGCCGTCCGCTGCCACCCGTTCGTGCGTGAAGGTGGATCCGGTCGCGCTCGAGGCATGCTCCGCATCGACCACGGCGGTATATCCGCGCGTCGGCGCTTCCAGATCGTCCGCGCGGTCGATCCATCCGCTCACGCCCACCGGCGCGAGTCGTTGCCGGCTGGACAGGGCGGCCACTGTTGCGTCGTCGCAGATGCCGTAGCCGGCGCAGTAATAGATCGCGCCCCCGCGCACGCGCGTCGACTCGAGACGGTAGTTGATTCCCACCGGCAGCTTTGGTGCGAGCTCGCGGACGACGCCGACCGACACGCCCGCGTTCTCGTCCACCACGACACCCGGGAGCGAGCGCCGCCCGCCGAACAGCGTCACCGATGCCGACGTCCGCGCACCGGCGATCCACGGCTGCGTGAGTGTGAGCGATCCCTGGTAGGTGGGTCGAAGAAACACGCTCGCGTCTGTGGCGCCGTCTGGAATGGCCTCGCGGAAGATCGCGCGGCCGTTCAGCTGATTGCCGAGCAGATTGCCGGCTGCGGCGCGCAGCGAGAGCCAGCGGCCGGCGCCGAGCACGTTGTGCCGGAGCTCTACCGCAGCCTGCCCGAAGTCGATCGTGTTGAACCCGAGTGTCACGCTCGCCTGACGCGGTGAAGACTCCGTCACGGCGACGGTGATGTGCTTCACGCTGTCACCGGACGGCGGCGTGACGACGAGTGCGCGAGCGATTGCCGGTGACTGATAGAGGCGCCGCTCGGTCTCGAGCACGGCGTCGCGTGTGTACAGCTCGCCCGGCCGAAGCATCAGCGCTCGGCGGAGCGTCGACTCGCGGAGCACTGCGTTGCCCTCGAACCGGACGTCGCCCACCCGGGTGAGCCAGCCTGGATCGACGTCGACCGTCACCGGCACGCGGCGCGAGGCGTCGGGGCGGGGCATCGTGGTGTCGATCGTCACGTCGCCGTAGCCGTGGTTCCACACCGCGGCCTTCAGGCGTGCGAGGGTGCTGTCGAGCGCGATGAGACTGAGGGGCTCGCCCTCGCGCAGTGCAATGGCGCGTTCCATCTCGGCAGGTGACAGCACCGGCGCGCGCTGGGTGACAGTGAGTGTACCGACCCGCGTGGGCTCGCCCTCGACGATGCGGAACGTCACGGCCACGCCGCGCTTCGCTGGCGCGAGTACCGTGTCCACCTGCGCGTCGCGATAGCCACGCCGCCAGTAGTAGACGCGGAGGTTGGTGATGTCGTCGCCGAGTGCGTCTCGCGTCGTGCGACGGCGGTCGGTGAAGAGCAGCGTCGCCGTGACCTTGCAGAGCGGCGCCACGAGAATGAGCCGGCAGCTCGACGTGCGCGTGAAGATCACGAGTTTCAGGTCGCTCGTCGGCACCTCCTTCGCTCCGTCGAACGTCAGCGACGCGACGTCGATCGAGTCGCGTGGGTCAACGGTGACCGGAGGAGTCTGGGCCTGCGCGACGAACGGCGTCGCGAGCAGCAGCGACGCCGCGAGAGAGGCGCGGAGAACGGAGGGCGGAACGGTCACGAATCACGGTTGGGCCCCGGAGGGCGGACTGGACCGTAAATGCGAAAACCGGGCCGGGGGAGGGGCGGTAGGTGGGTAGGTGGGTAGGTGGGTAGGTCGCCGTGTCGGCGTATGCAGGCTCGTTGAAACCGTAGCATGAGGCGTGCTGGCGCGGATGAGCGCTGCGGAGAAGCGCCATTGTGTTCGCAAGATATCTCTGGCGGTCAACATGCGCGCACGCCGGCCTGAGGATGCGCGACGCTCGCTTCAGCGAGACGGGGCCGCGCGGGTCCCGTGAGAAGCGTGACCAACGAGGACACGCCTGACGAAGCCCATCACGAGCGCCGCACCGTCCACCTCCGGCGCCGGACGCGGAGCAAACACCCATGGCCGCCGCCCGCCCGGCCAGGCGTGCGGATGGCCGCCGATGGTGTGCAATTCCACCGCTTGCACCCCAGGACACCCCTGCGCGCGCTCCACCACTTGGCGTGCGGTGCTGTCTCGCCGTATCGCGTCCGCCGTGCAACCAGCCTGCCGTGCCCAGAAGCGGAGCGCATTCTCCAACGAATGCGTGCGGCGCGGCGCGTGGCGCAACTGAAGCGCGAGTTGCTCGTCGCGCAGTTCGTCGTCGGTTGCGCCCTGTACGAGCAGGACTGACACTGGGCGCCCCGGAGTGCATGGCAGATGCGGCATCGCCCCAGCGACGTTCACCGCCGCCCGCACAAGGTCGGCGCGCTCGCATGCGAGGCGGAGCGCGAGCGTGCCGCCGGCGGAGAATCCCACGGCGGCCACGCGAGTGGTGTCCACGCCGGGCACGCGACCGAGCGTGCGCACGAGCGCCTCGGCGTACTCCACGTCATCGACATCGTGCGCGAGAGCCCACCCGCAGCACTCTCCGTCGACGTGCCACGAGAGTGCGAACCAGTCCAATGCGCCAGAGCCGTCTGGATAGGCCACCGCGATGCCAAACCGGTCGGCGGCCGCGTCGAGGCGCGAGCTCTCACGAAATATCGCAGCGTTGGCGCCGTCGCCGTGAAAGGCGAGCACGAGCGGCACTGGCCCCGCTGCGGCGGCAGGCGGAAGGTGCAGCAGGTAGTGCCGCGTGCGCCCGGCGACGGGGAGCACATGGAGTGTCGTCCGCCCCGGCCCCGCCGTCGTGAGCGGGCGCGCACCAAACAGGGCGGCGCACCCGGAGGCGCTTGCCGCCCCGATCAGCGCGCACCAGAGCGCGCCGCCGCGTAACGACCGCACCCAGCGACCCAGGGCGCGCGAGCGCCGGGCCCGCGTCATACGACCAGATACGTGAGCACTGCGCAGGCGACGACCATCGTCATGAGCACGGCGTCGTCGGCTCGGCTCGACCCGAGTCCGCGGTGCGTCGGCACGCTGCGCGAAACCTCATGGCGTGAGCTGTCCGAGGATCAAGTCGCCCAGCGCGCGGTAGTCCCCATCGAAGTGATGGTCGCCCGGTCGCGCCACCTTCGTGAGGAGTGCCGGGTCCGCGTCGCGGCAGGCCGATGCCTTCTCCCCGGTACCGTAGACGCACAGCATGTGCTGGCCACGCAGCCGTTCCAGTTCCGGCGCAACAGGCAGGTCGTCTGTTCGACGCGTGTCGCGCAGGATGTCCACCCAGTGAAACTGGAAATTGGTCGCGGGCTCCAGGCCCAACATCGCCAGAAGCACCAGCTGCTGCCTGAGGTCCGCCGGAAGCCGGGTGGCCACGAACGGCACCATGGTGGCGCCGCGCGAATAGCCGACGAGCACGAGCCGTCGCGTACCCCAGCGCGCCGAGTAGGCCCGGGCAATGCGGGCCACGTCGCGGGCGGCCTCGTCGGGTGTTTTTCTTTTCGAGAGGTATGCGCGGGCATTGAGGCCCACGACACCCACGCCATGCGCGGCCAGCACGTCCGACACCTGGCGGTCGAGATCGGCCCATCCGCCATCTCCCGACAGGAAGATTGCGAGCGTCAGCACGCCGGATCGCTGGACCGGCACCTCCACGAGCGGAAGGTCACTGACATCCGCCAGCGCGGGTGTGGCGGCTGGCATCGTCGCAGACACTTGAGCCGCAAGGCGCGCGCCGCTCCACGCGACAGGTGCGGCGCCCGTACCGGCGACAGCGAGCGTGGCACAGACCGTTGCCCGCCACGTAATGCGGAAGAAACAGTGCGACATTACCACGAACGCGGGACGAAGGGATGACAGCAATGACGCGGCGGCGGCGAAGGACCTGTCTGCGCACACGCCGCCATTCACTTGCGCACGACCCCCGTGAGACCACCCGAGATGAGTGACGCGATGTTCGCTAGAATGCGCGGCAGCGCGAGCCCGCCAGGCGAGGCGAGATATCGGGGTTCCCACACAGGGTCGAACTTCTCCTTGTACTGTCGCAGCCCACGATAGTTGTAGAAGTGCTCGCCGTGGCGGTAGAGCCACGCGCCCGCCTTCGCCCAGAGCGGCGCGAGCTGGCGCGCCTCGAGCCCCGCGAGCGGCGCCATGCCGAGGCTGAACCAGCGGTACCCCTCAGCCTTCCCCCACAGCATGAGCTGGACGAACAGATAGTCCATCACGCTTCTGGGCGCGCGCTCGGCAAAGCGCATCAGGTCCACGGACAGCTCCTCGTGTCCGCCTCCCGGTAGCACGTTGGCAAACGCGACGATGTCGTTCCCGGACGCATCGGCCACCGCCGCGCGCACCACGGCCACCGGAAAGCGTCCCAGATACGCCTCGTCGAAGAAGCCCAGCGAAAACCCCTTCTCGCGTACGCTTTTGTTCGCAAGCCACTGGTCCGACACCGCGCGCAGCATGGGCAGTATTCCGGGCACACGGTCGGCGGACAGAACTTCAAAGCGCGCTCCAGTGCGTTCGACGTCCCTGGTCACGCGCCGCAAACTTTTTCGGCCCCCTTCGAGCGAGAATGCCGTCAGGTCCACGCGCGCCTGCTCTCCGAGTTTGAGAAAGCTAAGCCCGAGGTCGATATAGAGCGGCAGGCTCTCGGTCCCTACATCGTAGAACACCGGCCAACCGCCATGGCGATCGGCCTCCTCCCTGAACCGCCAGGCAAGTTCGGCACGCACTTCTCGGGCGGAAGGTCCAGTCACGGCGATTGGGTCACCGAGCGCGACCCAGCTTCGGCCCGCCACGGAGTATTGCACAAAACCCTCGCTCTCGCTGACAACCGTTCCGGAAGCTGGCATGGCGGCATCACTCGGTGTCCTGGACGACGTGTCCGCGTTTCCGTTGCCGCCCGGATCGAAGAGCAGAGCCTTGTCGCCAAGAAGGGCGAGATGACCAATCGTGCCAGGAGCGCGCGCCACAATGGACGCGGCTCGCCGAAGCTCCTCAGGTGCGGGGTGTGCCGGTGCTACGGGGGCCTGCCGAAGCAGTCGCGAGAGTCCGAACATGACCAGCGCCGCCGCCGACACGATCGATGCCCGGAGGAAGCGGGGTGCGTCGGCATGTGGATGAATGCGCCACCACACGTCACTCGCATAATCGACGTGCCGGTAGGAGAACATTCCCAGCCATACGCTTGCGCCGACCACCGCCAGAATGGCGAACGCCCACCCCGGCGCGAACGGTTCAGCGGTGAGCGCCGAACGGCGGTAGAACGCATTGCGGAAAGGGAGCAGGACGCCGAGCACCAACGCCAGCAGCAACGCCTCTTCCCAGTCGAGCCCTTTCAGCAAAGAGGCTACGATGCCTGCCGCGAGCAAGGCAACAGAGAAGCCCCAGGCGGCTCCGATCCGATTGCGCAGCGCCCACGCCAGGACGAGCAGCGCAGCCCCCGCCACGCTGCCCAACAGATGCGATGCCTCGATGACGCCGTGCGGCAGCACGCGCTCGAGCGTCGCAATGCGGCCACTCACACTCGGTGTGGCACCGGAGAACAGCAGAACCATACCGGCGCCGAACGTAGCGAGACTGGCCGCGAACGGTACGGCTGCCGGGGTCACGCGAGCGAGCACCACCCCGGCGCGCGCTGCCACGACGGCGGCATTGGCGGTGTTGGCGCCTGGCGATGACCCAGGCTGCGCGCGGCGTGCGCGTGCTTCGGACACCGCCAACGCCAACAAGGCCGCGCAGAACGGCAACAGATAGTACACGGCGCGGTAGGCGAGCAGCGCAGCGAGCGTCTGATCCGCCGCGAGCTGGGGGCCGAGGAGCAGTACAACCATGGTCTCGAACACGCCGAGCCCGCCGGGTACATGGCTCACGAGCCCTACGAACTGCGCGAGCACGAAGACGCCCGCGAAGGCTACAAAACCGAGACTCGCGCTGTCTGGCAGCAGGGTGTACAGCACCGCCGCCGCGGCGCTCCAGTCGACGAGCGCCACACCCAACTGGGCAAGCACGAGCCGCGGCGGCGGAGCCGGAACTTCCCAGCCCGACACTGCGTCGATGTGCGCGGCCAACCAGCGGGGCGCCCGCACGGCGCGTCCACGCCGCGCGAAGCTCCAGGCCAGAAACACCCCGACGCCGGCCACGAGCAACGTGCCAACGGCGCGCGTGGCCACTGCGGGAATGTGCGCGCGGGCCAGAATTTCCGCCGGCTCCAGCAGGAGGGCAAGCCCGCTCACGAGAGCGATGCCGAGTGTGAAGGCTACCCCCGCGAAAGCGGCCGCGCGCACAATCTCTGCGCTCGACACGCCCCAGGCGCTCCAGAGCCGGTATCGCACCGCGTACCCGGTAATCGCCGGAAATCCCAGGGTTTGGCTCAAACCGTAGGCGATCATTGCCCCGAAGCCGATGCGGCGGGGAGCCACGCGCCGCTCGCCCGTGCGTCCCGCGTACGCGAGCGCGAGGGCGTCGTAGCCGGGCAGCACGAGGTAGGTGAGGAGTGTGAACCCGAAGGCACCGATGAGTTGACGCAACGGAATGTCGCGCACGGTCCTCGCGATCTCGTGATAACCGTGGGGGCGGAGCTCACCGCGCAGCACATGGAGGGCAAGGAAGAGAATCAGCACGACAGCGGCAGGGCCGAGCCACCGAGACAGCTGGGCGCGTGCGGCACCCGTGGCGTTCATCCTGCTCGGCGTCGCACGTGGTCCGCTCTCCCTTCGTGCGACGTCTTCCACCGCGTCAGACATATTGTCCGCGATCAAGATGGCGGCGGTGGCGAGGCGGCCGACGACGGAAGCGCGCCGTCACGCAACACCAGCACCGCCAGGCGCCAGTCAGCCACGACCGGCGTTGCCCCGTCGTTCACGAGCACCTGCGAGCGCGCTGCGGCACACATGACGACCATCGCCGCCGCCACCCCGATCCAGCGTACCTCGCTGACTACGCGCGATGACACTTCGCTCACGCCGGCACCTGCACCGTCGCCTTCCGTTCCAGCGAGCCCCACCCCAGGATTCGTCCGCGCAGCGCGGCGGCGAACGCGCGCACCACCACCCAGTACATCACCTGCCGGTACGCAAAGCGCTGCAGCAGGATGAGCCAAGTCAGCCGCCGGTCCTCGCCCGGTTCCATGAAGAATGCGATCACGCCCGCACCCCAGTCCACGAGCAGGAATACTGCGTAGAACGTGAGCACCTGCTCGAGATTGGTCACCGCGTATGTAGCGCCGTGCTCGCGCCAGGTGAGCCACACGCTCGCCAGCGACCACGCGAACAACAGGTCGGCGAGGGGCGACACCGCCGCAAAGCCGAGCTGAAAGATCCAGACATTCGGCATGGCGACCATGCCCAAGGTGCCGTACCGCGGGCGGAGCAGCGCGTCACGGTGCTTCCACATGCACTGAAGAGTACCGAAGCTCCAGCGGAAGCGCTGCTTGGCCAGCCCGCGCAGCGTATCGGGCGCCTCGGTGTACGCCACGGCCGCGTCGGCGTAGGCGACGCGGTAGCCAAGCCGGCGAATGGCGAGTGTGAGATCCTGATCCTCGGCCAGCGTATCGTGGGAGAAGCCGCCAGCCTGGCGCACGAGATCCCGCCGCCAGGCGCCGACCGCGCCGGGCACCACGGTGATGCAATCGAGCAAGGCGAACGCGCGACGGTCGAGGTTCTGGCTCGTGACGTACTCCACGGCTTGCCAGCGCGTCACGAGGTTCACGCGGTTGCCGACCTTGGCGTTGCCGGCAACCGCGCCCACGCGCGGGTCTGTCATGGGTGCTACCAGCCGCGTCACCGTATCGGGCAGGAAGACGGTGTCGGCATCAAGCCCGATGACAATGTCGCCACGTGCCCACCTGACTCCCTCGTTGAGGGCGCTCGCCTTTCCTCCGTTGGGTTTCGTGAGCACCGTGATGCGAGGGTGGTTGCCGAACGCATCGTTGGCGACCTGGTACGTGGCGTCGGGCGAGCCGTCGTCCACGACCACGATCTCGAGCTCCCCGGCGTAATCCTGTTCCAGCACGCTGGTCACTGTCTTGACGACGACCTTCTCCTCGTTGTACGCCGGGATGATGACGCTGACCCGCGGCAGTGCAGTGGGCGCGCCGCCCTCGTTATGGCCGAGCTTATCGGCCGCGCGAGGCCGGTAGCGCTGCACGAGTGCTAATCCGGTGACGATCACGAGCCGCCCGAGCCCGAGCGCGACGGCGACGAGGAAGAGCCAGTGTACAGCCCATTCGACAGCTCCGAGCACACCGAAGGCCGCCAAATCCGCGAGGCGCGCGGCATTGCCAGAAGCGGGCAGCGGGGGCATCGCTTGGTCGCGCGTGAGGTTGACGAGGGCCGAGAGCAGGACCAGTGAATCGCCGCGCGCGCGGAGCGAGTCGATGAGCGGCCCGATGGCGGCCACGGTGGCCGCGCGGTTGCCGCCCCCATCGTGCAGCAGTACCACATGTCCGCGGTCCCGCTGGCCAAGCACGGTGTCGACAATCGCCCGCGGGGTGGGCTGCTGCCAGTCCTCGCTGTCGATGTGCAGTCCGGCGGTGAGGTACCCGAGATCGCCGGCGATGCCGACTGGCACGAGCTCGTCAGCGGTGGTGGGCTCGGCGTCGCCGAAGTACGGTGGGCGGAAGAACGCCGAGCGCCGGTCGAGCAGCGCTTCGAGCAGGCGTTCGGTGGCGTCGAGCTCGAGCCGTGTGACGAGAGGTGACGTCAGGGCGAGATTGGGATGCGTGTAGGTGTGGTTGCCCACTTCATGCCCGTCGCTCCAGAGTCGCCGCACAAGCCCGGGATGCGACAGCGCGTGCGCGCCGATGACGAAGAACGTCGCCGGTGCGTGACGCGCGCGAAGCGTGTCCAGGATGGCGGGCGTCCACACGGGATCGGGGCCATCGTCGAACGTCAGGGCGATCTTCCGGCCGCCGGCGCGCGTGGGCAGCGAGTCGCCGCCCACGCGCGTTACCACATACGGTGTGGGCACGGTATGCACGCTCTCGTCCAGCACGCGCCCGGTGGCCGCGTCGACGGTGATCGCGCGCCGGCCGGCAGTGGGTCGGGCAGCGACGCGGAGCAGTTCCCCCGCGCCCTCGAACTCGACATCATAGCCGGCGGGGATCTCAGCGAGCGCCTCAGCCGGGCCGTCGAGCCCCGTGCGGCCGAGCACCTGCCAGAGCGAAGGGTCCTCGCCGCCAAGGCGCCACACGGCATGGCCGGCCACGCCGAGGCGGCGCCCCGCAGCGATCTGATTGTACGCCGTGACGCCGTCCAGGAACCACACCGCATGATCGGTGGAGTCGGAGTCGGTCCAGGTGAGATATGGGTTCCCGCTCGCGCGATCGAACTTCACCGGCCGCCCTGTACGCCGCGCGGAGGTCATCGCGTCCTGAAACGTCACCTCTTCCCCTGCGGCGTCGGGCTCAGCGTCGTTCCAGTCGTAGCCGTAAGCGCCCACGGCGAGGATCAACTTGGCCGGGTCCACAGCCAAGAGCGCCGCGGCGGCTTGGCGCTCGTACCATTCCTGGCTCGCCACGGGGCCGGCGTCGCCCACGCCCTCGTGCTCGTCGTAGAGCATGAGCACCGTGTAATCCGTCACGCTGGCGTAGGCCCGCAGATCGGTTGCGGACGTACCCGCGCCGACGGCCTGCACGAGGAGTGGACGGCCGGGCGGCGCGGTTGGCGCCGTGCCGGCTCGAGTGGTACTGTCGGCGAGGACGAGCACCACCTGCGCGTCGAGCGCCGCTCGCAGCACGGAGAAGAAGCGCACGAACGCCGGTCGCGCGTCGGCGGGAATCTCCTCGAAGTCGATCACGACTCCGCCAAGTCCGTAGCGGCGCACGGCGTCGGCCAGCGCGGCGCTCACGCGCTGCATGGCGGCGGGCGACGCGAGGAGGGCGTGCAGCCGAGCCGCGTCGAAGCGCTGTCCCACCCGGTCGAAGTTCGTGACCATCAGCAACATGCTCGGCCGCTCGGCGATTGGGAGGCGGTTGAGCAGGAACGGAACGCGGCGGTCTACGGTCAGGGCCACCTCGTCGCCTCGGGCGCCGAGGAAGCCCCACTCGCACACCACCCAGTCGAGATTGGTCGCGTGGGCGCGGAGCGACGCGAACGAGTTGTCGTCCCAATTCACGTAGAAGCCGGCGACCACCGGGTCGCGCGCGGTCGACACCGCGCTACGTGACCCACGGTCATCTGCGCGCAGACCGGCACCAGACCGCAGTGGCAGGTGTGCCGAGCGAGCGCTCGGTGGTGGGCGCTCCTGGTCGAGCGCGGCGAACAGGCGGCGGCGCGCGGCGAGGTGTTCGCGTCGCGCACGCGTGCCAGCCCAGCGCGGGGCCGCACCAAGCTCGCGGTCGGCCCGCGTGCCAGCCACGGCGGGCAGTATGGGCGGGAGGAGTACCGTCACCACGAGGAGCGCGGCCAATAGTGTCGTGGCGACTCCGGCAACGAGCGCGGTCCCACGTACCCGGCGCCAGCGGCGGCCGCTCGGATCGACGAACACGGGAGGACTGCTCATGGCCGAAGATACGGGCGTGCCGGGCACCGTCGTCAGGCCACGAGGGGAAAACGTACATTTTACCCTCCGTCTCACACCTTCCCTGCCCCGCGCGCCAACCGAGCGAGCAACTGAACCATGTCCATCCGCCCCGAAGACGTCGCCAAGCGCGTCCTGCGCCGCGAGTGGCAACAACTGAGCGCCGACGAGCGGCACGTGATCGAGAGCGTGCTCGCCAAGTCCGGCGTCGCGCGCGAGGCCACTGCACTTGGCGATGAGCGGAGGACCCTCGGCGAGCGTCTCGCCGACCGCATCGCGATGGAATGGCGCAGAACCGGTAGACCACACGCGATCGCATCGACGCGCAGAACGACTACCGCGTGAACCTGAGCGCGGCGCTTCAGATTCGCGCCGTCCACGAAAAGCTCGACGAACTGCGAGAATCTCAGTGGGGCGCGCTGGTGCAGTTGCAGCACGATCAGATCGAGTTGCTCCGCGCCCTCATCGAGCAGCGCACCGCCCCGCCGGACGTCGCGTCCAGACTCAACCCGCAGTCAGATGCGCCACGAACTCCGTGACCGCGCTACCGCCGTGGGAGCTCGTCTTCGAGAACACGGCGCCGGGGAGCAGAACCGGGCGCCTTCGGTCTGCTCGATCCAGAGGCCCGGGACGTCCTTCCGCCCGGTCACGGTGATGCCGAGTGCCAGATAGACGGCCTTGTTCCGGACCACTCCCTCGTCGCGAATCTTGACCCGCAACGCGTCGAAGATCACGACCGGGTAGCAGCCGTCGAGCGGACGTTGCTGCCACGCCGTGATTTCTTCGACCACCTCGTCGGTGACCGCACTGATGCACTCCGAGGCGATGTCCACCTGGTAGAACTCGCTCAGGTGCTCCTGGATCTCGCGCCGCGTCATCCCATGCGCGTAGCGCGAGAGCACATGGGCATCGAACTTGGGCAGCCGGCGCGCGTTCTTCGGCACCAGCTGTGGAACGAACGAGCCCTCCCGGTCCCGCGGAATGGCCAGTGGGATCGGGCCATTCTCCGTCAGCACCGTCTTCGGCGAGGTCCGCGCAGCGGACGTCGCAGGAGTGGGGCTGGACGTCCGTAACCTGGCCATGCTGACCTCCTCGGTCAGAGTATGGCCTTACACACAAAATTCCGGAAAGGGCACACCGGACCCGTTCCGATGCGCCTCCTACCGACCTACCGACCTACCGACCTACCGACCTACCGACCTACCGACCTACCGACCTACCGACCTACCTAGTACCGGTAGTGCTCCGGCTTGTACGGCCCGTCCACCGGCACGCCGATGTAGTCTGCCTGATCCTTGGACAGCTTGGTCAGCTTCACGCCGAGCTTGTCGAGGTGCAGGCGCGCGACCTTCTCGTCGAGGTGCTTCGGCAGCGTGTAGACCTTCCGCTCCAGCTTGTCCGCATTCAGGTGCAGCTCGAGTTGCGCCATCACCTGGTTCGTGAACGATGCCGACATCACGAAGCTCGGATGTCCGGTCGCGCAGCCGAGGTTGAGCAGGCGGCCCTCGGCCAGAATCATGACCGAGTGACCGTCAGGGAAGACGAACTCGTCGTACTGCGGCTTGATGTTGATGCGCGTGATGCCCTTCTTCTTCAGGCCGGCCATGTCGATCTCGTTGTCGAAGTGGCCGATATTCCCGACGATGGCCTTGTCCTTCATCTTCGCCATGTCTTCCACCGTGATGATGTTCTTGTTGCCGGTGGCGGTGATGAAGATGTCGGCCGTCTTCACGACTTCCTCGAGCGTCGTGACCTGGTAGCCTTCCATCGCCGCCTGGAGCGCGCAGATGGGGTCGATCTCGGTGATGATGACGCGCGCACCCTGGCCGCGCAGCGACTGGGCACATCCCTTCCCGACGTCTCCGTAACCAAAGATCACCGCGACCTTGCCGGCAAGCATCACGTCGCTGGCGCGCAGGATGCCGTCGGTGAGCGAGTGCCGGCAGCCGTACAGGTTGTCGAACTTGCTCTTCGTCACCGCGTCGTTGACGTTGATCGCCGGAAAGCGGAGCGTGCCGGCATTCATCATCTCGTACAGGCGGTGGACGCCCGTCGTTGTCTCCTCGGACACGCCGCGGATGGCCGCAGCGACCTTGGTCCAGCGCCCCGGATTCTTCCGCTGCTCGGCGCGGATGAGGTCGAGGATGACGCCCCACTCCTCGCTGTCCGTCCCTTCGTCGAACGCGGGGATAACGCCTGTCGTCTCGTACTCCGCACCCTTGTGCACGAGCATCGTCGCGTCGCCGCCGTCATCGAGAATGAGGTTCGGGCCTGTACCGTCCGGCCACATCAGCGCCTGCTCGGTGCACCACCAGTACTCCTCCAGTGTCTCGCCCTTCCACGCGAACACGGCGATTCCCTTCGGATTGTCGACCGTGCCGTTCTTGCCCACGGCGACGGCCGCGGCGGCATGATCCTGGGTGCTGAAGATGTTGCAGCTCACCCAGCGCACGTCGGCGCCAAGGTCGGTGAGCGTCTCGATGAGCACGGCCGTCTGCACGGTCATGTGCAGCGAGCCCATGATCTTCGCGCCGGTGAGGGGCTTCTTCCCCTTGTATTCGTGACGCAACGCCATGAGGCCGGGCATTTCCTGCTCGGCGAGCCGAAGTTCCTTGCGGCCGAACTCGGCGAGCGAAAGATCGGCGACCTTGTAGGCCGGGCGGTCGAGGGCGGTATGTGGAGCGGGACGCTGAGTGGTTGCCATGGGATTTGAACGGTGAACGGTGAATGGTGAACCGTGAACAGGATCGCGTGAAACGAGAATCGTGACTGCGACTCGGGAGACTATGAGGCCATCAGGACGCCATTCCGTCTCACCGCTCGTGCCGTGAACAGGCCCGGGCCTTTTGCCTGCGGATCGGGAGGTAGCGGCACGATGCGCACATCGCCAAAGCCCGCGCGCTCGAGCCATTCCGTGAGTTGCGTGGTGTCGAAACCGAGCCAGAGATGTCCCATCGTCGATCGGTAGTCCTCGCGCTCGTGCGGGACCATGTCTACCACGAGCAGGCGTCCGCCCGGCCGGATCGTGCGCGCCGCCTCGGCGAACACGGCAGCGGGATCGACGACGAAATGCAGTACGAGCGAGAGGATTGCCGCATCAAGTTCGGCATCGTCGATCGGAAGATCCTCAAGGCGTCCACTGCGGACCTCCACCTGATCGCGATCACCGAGGCGCCGCCGAGCCGCGGCCAGCATCGCGCTCGACTCGTCGACGGCGATCACCCGGCCGACAAACGGCGCGAGCGCGGCGGTCGTCTGGCCCGTGCCGCATCCCAGATCGGCCACGATCCAGTCGGGGTCGAGCAGTGCGGCGAACGGGGTGAGGTCGGCTCGGCTTCCGTACAGTTCCACGCGCACCTTGTCCCACTGGCCGGCGCGCGACGAAAAGAACGCCTGCGACGTAGAGCGCCGCTCGAGGAGAAGTTGCTCGATCCGGGTGAGATCGTGGCGAGCGGACGGCGTGGTGCCCACCTGCTCGCGGACGAGATGCCAGAGCCGTCGCGCGCCGGGGTCCAGCGCGGCACCCGGCATCGCGTACCGGCGGCTCGTCCCTTCCGCCCGGGCGATCACCCACCCCTCGTCTGCCAGCGTCTTCAGGTGGCGGCTGACCGTGCTCTGGGGAAGTTGCAGCGCGCTGCAGAGCTCGCCCACCGTCAACTCATGGCGGTCGAGTAGCAAGAGCAGCCGACTCCGAATGGGGTCGGCGAGCGCCGAGAGGCGATCGAAGAAGGGGCGGGCCTGTATCATCCGTATATCCGGATGAAAGGTTGCTTATCGGGCGCCGCGTGTCAAGGCTTGGGGGTGCCTTGGTAAGCCAAACCGGGCCTCAATGGGGGCCGGAGGGCTCTCAGGCGCGAGTTGGGGATCGCCAACTACATGTGGAGAGCGGGGAGGTGGGGGCGAGGAGCGGTGAGCGGTGAGGCGAGAGATCAACCGGTCACCGGTCACTGGTCACCGGTCTCGGCTGAAGTCCAACGGACGGGGGGTGATGGGCATTTTCATCGTCGTCAGGCTGGAAATTGCCCTGGCGGGAGGCGCGGGGATGGCCAGCGTACAGAGTCGCGCCAGATGTTCGGGAGAAAGAGACGCCCAATCCTCGGGAACTTGGCTGAGCCGTCGCCGATTGCTTCCGTCTTCCTGCTCGAACACGAGCCATCCGTTCCGGAAGCTCGCCTCCATCAGGTGCGCCCGTGTCCTGGGGGTCTCCACATGCCAGACACGCCAGCACACGCCGACTGCATCCCGAAACGTCGCCAAACTCATGATCCCTCCCAATCCATTCCGGCCAGCCAGCAGCGCTGAAACCGCCACGTCAAAGCGAATGTTCGCCGATCGAGCAAATTACAGTCCAGCGTTCACGTGTCCTCCCCGAACCCACACGCCCATGCGATGGTTTCAGCGATCCATTCTGGCTGCCATGCTCCTCATGCCGCCAGTGCTCCACGCGCAACAGGATTTCTCCCGAGTGAACGTCACAGTCGTGCCGGTCGTGCCGGGCGTGTACATGCTTCAGGGAGCCGGCGGAAACATTGGATTGTCCGTCGGCCGCGATGATGCCTTCGTGATCGATGATCAGTACGCGCCGCTCACGCCGAAAATCCGCGCCGCCATTGCGACGGTGACGCAAAAGCCCGTGCGCTTCGTGATTAACACGCACTGGCATGGCGACCACACCGGTGGCAACGAAAGCATGGCCAGCAGCGGCTCGATCATCGTCGCGCACGACAACGTCCGCAAGCGGATGAGCGCGCAGCAGTTCCGCGCGGCATTCCGCGACACCGTTCCCGCGTCGCCCGCCGGGGCGCTGCCGGTGATCACCTTCTCCGACACGATCAGCTTCTTCGTGAACGGTGACACCCTTCGCGCATCGCACGTGCGCAACGCACATACGGATGGCGATGCCATCATCGTGTTCCGCGCGGCGAACGTCGTGCACATGGGGGATGTGTTCTTCAAGGACACCTATCCGTTCATCGACGCATCCACGGGTGGATCCCTCCCCGGCATGATCGCAGCCGTGAATGGCGTGCTCACCACCATCAACGCGGACACGAAGATCATTCCCGGGCACGGTGCGCTCGCCGGACGCGATGATCTCGTGCGCTATCGCGACATGCTGGTGGAAGTTCGCCGCCGCCTCGGGCGGTTGGCCGCGCGTCGGCTCACGGTGGAGCAGGTCGTAGCCGCCAAGCCGTTGGCGGACCTCGATGCGGTTTGGGGCAAGGGCTTCATGAAGCCGGATCAGTTCGTGACGATCGTCTACACGAGCCTGCGCCGCATGCGCTGAGTCGCCGCGCGCACGATGCGACGCGGGGCCCGGCGATGTTCGCCGAGCCCCGCGTTCACTCTTTCGAGGCTGCCAGTTCGTCGTTCGCCACCGTCGTCAGGGACTCGTGCCGATCACCCGCTGCACACGCAACACCTGCTTCAGCCGCTGTCCGCCCACGCTCAGCGTGACGAGATAATCTCCCGTGTCCACGAGCGGCGCGCCGCCCGCTCCGCCAAAGCCACCACCACCACCACCACGCCCGCCCACTCGAAACAGCTGCGCGAGCTGTCCAAGCTGCGCGGCATCCACCGGCGCAGTCGTCTCCGCACTCTCTCCCTGCACCGCCGCCGCGCCGCGCGCCGCCGCTCCTTCACCGGGACGGGGATTGAAGGCCTCAGCTCCCCCCGCCGTGCCGCGACCACCACCACCACCGAAGAGCTGCGCGAGACCCTGGACGCTCCCGCCAGCCGTCGCGCTCCGCAAACGCTCGAGCGCTTCCTTCGGTACCGTGCCGGCCTTCTCGAGCGAATCGAGCACGAACGCCGTGCGCCGCGCCTGCACGATGGAATCGCGAACTCCCGCGGGCGACAGCGCAGTAGTCTTCGGCGCCTTCCCGCGGAAATCCCAAGTCACCTTGTGCAGCCCCGGACCGCCCGGGCCGGTGAGCGTGCGAATCGTGTCACCGCTCGCGTCGGAGATCACGAGCGTTGTCCGGTCGGTGCGTGAACCCCCAGTGAGCCGGTACCACAGATCGGCCCCGTACGCCGGACTGGGCGCCTCGAAGATCTTGTGCCCCACGGCCTGTCCTTCCACGACACCTTGGCTGTACTGGTGCGCGACCTTCGGCGCGAACAGCGCCACACCGCGCCCACCATCGGACATCTGCTCGAGCGGCGTGATGTCGACGATCCAGATCGACCGGCCATGCGTGCCGGCGATCAACTCGTGCTCGCGCGGGTGAATCCGCAGGTCGTGCACGGGCACGGTGGGCAATCCGTTCATGAACTTCCGCCACGAGCCGCCGCGATCCATCGACGCATACACACCCACATCGGTGCCCACGAACAGCAGCTTCGGATTCACTGGATCCTCGCGCACGACATGCACGAAATCCGGACCCCCGGTAGGCAGGTTCGATGCGATCGACCGGAAGGTGCGACCGTAGTCGGACGTCATGTACAGGTATGGCGTGAAGTCGTTCGTCCGATGGCCATCGAACGCAACGTAGAACACGCTGGAGTCGGAACCACTCGGCTCGATCCGGCTCACGTAGGTGTTCCTGGGCACGCCGGGAAATCGCGACGTGAGATTCTCCCACGCCGCACCGTCGTTCCTCGAGAGCCAGACGTTGCCGTCATCCGTGCCAGCGTACAGCAATCCCGGCCGGACCGGCGATTCGGCGATGGTCGTGATGGTGCTGTGCGTCTCGGCGCCGGTGTTGTCCGGCGTGATGCCACCCGTGGTCTGCGTGCTGATCCTGATCTTCAGCGGATCGCGAGTGGTGAGATCCGGGGAGATCGGAATGAGACTGTCACCGCGCGCGGTGCTCTTGAGCACCTTGCTCCCCGCCGCGTAGAACACGCTCGAGTTGTGCGGCGAGAGAAAGAACGGGGTGTTCCAGTTGAAGCGGATGTCCCACTCCGTCGAATCCGCCGCCGCGCGCCGCCGGAGGTCGTCCACGCGACGCTGCGCATCGCGCGGCGCCGGCTGCAGCGTGTCGCCACGCGTGACGATGATCGAATCCTCGAACTGCCGGTAACGATTGCGCCAGCCGGGTTTCGAGAGCGATGTCCGCTCGCCGGTGACGAGATTCACGCGATTCATGTTCCCGCCCTGCGACTCCGAATACACGGTGTTCGCGTCAGTCGGGTCCTGCGCTGTGTAGAAGCCGTCCCCACCGCCCACGTTGAACCACATCGCGTTGGTGATCGGACCCTGCTTCCGCCTGCTCGGCCCACACCAGCTTCCGTTGTCCTGCAGGCCTCCGCACACGCGATACGGCACGGCCATGTCGAACGACACCGCGTAGAACTGCCCCAGCGGCATGGTGTTCACGTTGTCGTAGTTCCCGCCGCGATCCCAGGTGACCGCCACGCCGCCGTCGTTTCCCACGATGAAATGCTCGGGGTCGTTCGGATCGATCCACATCGCATGGTGGTCGACATGGATGCCCTGCGTGGCCGAGCGCGACGTCTTGCCACCGTCGTCGCTGAACAGCACTGGAGTGGACGTAAAGTACACGCGCTCCGGGTTCCGGGGATCGACGCGTACCTGCGAGTAGTAAAAGGGCCGCACGTTCGCCGGGTTGCGCTTCTCCCACGTCGCGCCGCCGTCAGTGGACCGGTACAGACCTGACGGTCTGACCTGTGCCTTCACGCTCTTGTCGCTCTTCCCGTTCATGACCGTGTCCGCCTCGATCATGAGGTACATCATCTTCGGATTGCTGCGCGAGATGTCGAAGTTCATGCGCCCCTTCGTCGTCTCCGGCAGTCCGCCGCCCTTCACCTCCGCCCACGTCTTCCCCGCGTCGGTGGATTTCCAGAGCGCCGATCCCGCTCCGCCGCTGTACAGGAAGTACGGACCGCGCACCCGCTCCCAGCTCGACGCCCAGACGACGTCGGGATTGCCCGGATCGAGCTGCACATCCACGAACCCCGCCTTGTCGCTGATGAACTTCATGAGCTCCCACGTCGTCCCGCCGTTGGTGCTCTTGTACAGGCCACGCTCGCGGTTCGGCCCCCACGCATGCCCCAGCGCGGCGACGTACACCACGTTGGCGTCGCGCGGATCCACCACGATGCGCGCGATCTGCTGCGTTTCGGCCAGGCCCAAGAACTTCCAGGTGCGTGCGCCGTCCGTTGTCTTCCAGACGCCGCCGCCAGGCGAGATGGAATTGCGCGAGTCCTCTTCGCCGGTGCCGAGATACACGACATTCGTGTCGCTCGGCGCGATCGCGAGATCGCCGAGCGACGCGACGCGCTCGTTGTCGAACACCGGGCGGAAGGTCGTGCCAGCGTTCGTGGTCTTCCACACACCGCCCGCCGCCGCCGCGACGTAGAACGTCTTGGACGGCGACGGAATGCCTTCCACGTCCGTGACGCGCCCGCCCATGTTGGCCGGCCCCACGGGCCGCCAGCGGAAGGCGGTGAGCAGGGTCGAGTCGAGCTGCTGCGCCAGCATCGGACATGGCGCGAGAATGCCGGCGCACACGACGCCGAGCAGGAGGAGGGCCGAACGACGCATGAGCAGGTGGGTGAGCGGGGACGCACGACAGGATACGGTACGGTTACGGAGCGCCCCCGCCTCCCGTTGGCGCTACCGCAGCGGCAGCCTCGCGGCGGGTCCGGCGTTTCCCACGCGGTCCACCGCCATCACGCGAACATCGAGCGGTGCGGCGCCGCTCCGCGGCGCAAGCACGTGCAGGCGTTCGGTCGCCGGCACGATACGCGTCGTCCAGCCGGCGTCGGTGCGCATCTGCACGACGAACAGCGATGTCGCGCCGGCCCGCGCCGCGTTCACCACCGTATCACCCGGCGCGATGTCGAGCACCCAGTACCCGGACGCCGAGTCGTCGCGCATCGCGATTCGTGGAGCGACGGGCACGCCGCTGCCGAGCCATGGTGATGCCGGCACGAGCGCCGGCTCGGTGTACACCTCGCTCATCAACCGCTCGTCGAGACGATCCGGATTGTCCATGAACACTTTCATGCTGAAGTGCACGTTGCCGGTCGCGCCGGGTTGTGCGCGTGTCAGCCGGATCTGCTCGAGCACCTCGTCGGTCCGCCAGGCGGACGAGTTCGTGAATGCCACCTTGCCGGTATAGTTGCCCGGCCACATGTGGCGACCCTTCAGGTTCTGCTCGGTCCACCACTTCAGCAGTACGGGATAGCTCTGCTCCGGACGATTCACCGCCCAATAGAGCTGCGGCGTGAAGTAGTCCACCCACCCCTCGTACAGCCACTTCCGCGCATCGGCGTAGAGCTTGGAGTACTGATCGAGTCCGCGCACCGACGCCGGATAGCCGGGCCGCCAAATTCCGAACGGACTGAGACCGAACCGCACCCACGGCTTCGTCGCGTGAATGCTCTCGTACAGCTCCTTGATGAGCACATTCACGTTCTCGCGCCGCCAGTCATCCCGCTCCAGGGTGCCGCCAGCCTGGCGATAGCGCCGATAGGTGGACTCGTCCGGAAACTCGATCTCGCGGCCATTGCGCGATTCCGGATACGGATAGAAGTAGTCGTCCATGTGCACGGCATCGATGTCGTAGCGGCGCACGAGATCGAGCACGACGTCGGTGGTGCGTGCGCGTACGGCGGGATCTCCCGGATCCATCCACAGAAACGAGCCATACGTGCGCACCAGCTCGGGCCGGCTGCGACTGATGTGGCTGGCCGATGTCGACTTGCTCGCGGGATGCTTCGCGCGGTACGGATTGATCCAGACGTGCATCTCCAGGCCGCGCCTGTGCGCTTCCGCCGTCGCGAACGTGAGCGGGTCGTAGAACGGATCTGGCGCGCGCCCCATCTCCCCCGTGAGGAAGTCCGACCACGGCTCGATCGACGACTGATAGAGCGCATCGGCTGCCGGCCGGACCTGGAGCACAATGGCGTTCATGCGCAGCTGCACGAGCTTGTCGAGCATCGCGATCAGCTCGGACTGCTGCTCCGCGGTGCTGAGTCCCGGCCTGGACGGCCAGTCGATGTTGCTCACCGATGCGACCCAGGCGGCGCGAAACTCCCGGGCAACCGGCGGTGGCGCACTGTCGGCCACCGCGCGTGCGGCCGGCGGTACCTGACCGCACGCGCTGGCGGGAATCACTGCACACGATGCGAGCACGAACGGCATCGCGAGACGTCGTAGCTGAAGCATGAGAGACATTCCGGGGTGATGGATCGACGACTACCGCACCGACGCCTGCGTCAGCACACGGCGGTACACCGTCAGGTATCGCGCGGCGCTCTTCTCCCATCCGAAGTCGCGCGCCATCGCCTCGCGCATCATCTCCTCCCACGCGTCGGTCTCGCGATACTGATCTACCGCGCGCATGGCGGCGCGCATGAAATCCGCCGGCGTATAATCGTCGAACAGGAAGCCGGTGACGCCGTCCTCGATGGTGTCCGCCAATCCACCGACGCGCCGAGCCACGGGAATGGTGCCGTATCGCTGCGCGCGCATCTGGGTGAGGCCGCACGGCTCGTACTGCGAGGGCATGAGGCACATGTCGGCGCCGGCGAGCAGCAGGTGCTCGAACTCGTCCGTGAAGTCGAGCTTCACCGCGATCCGGCTCGGCGCCCGTTCGGCCAACTCGGTGAGCATCGCCTCGTAGCGCGCTTCACCATGGCCGAGGAAGATGTATTGTGCGTCGAACGCGAAGTACCCGGGATCGCCCAGGATCAGGTCCAGCCCTTTTTGCGAGACGAGCCGTGCCGTGAGCGCGAAGATCGGCGCCTGCCACCGGCTCATGCCCGTTGCACGCTGGAGGGCGACGCGACAGCGCTTCTTGCCTTGCAGGTTCTCGGAGGAGAATCGACGCGGGATGAAGGTGTCGCGCGACGGATCCCACACGTCCTGATCGATGCCGTTCACGATCCCGACGAGCCGGTCACGCAGCCCCACGAACACGCCGTCGAGCCCGAACCCTCCCTTCTCCGTGCGAAGCTCGTGCGCGTGAGTGGGGCTCACGGTGATCACCAGATCGGAGAACACGAGCCCGCCCTTCAGCAGGTTCAGCCGGCCGTACCATTCGAGCTGACGATCGTTGTACAGCAGCGGCGAGAGCCCGATCTCCGGCATCGTCGATTCCGGAAAGTGACCCTGATAGCCGGCGTTGTGTACCGAGAGCACAGCCCGGATGCCCTCGTAGTAGGAATGCGCGAGGAACTCGGTCTTCAGATACACGCTCGCCAGCGCCGTCTGCCAATCGTGCGCATGCAGGATGCTCGGCGCCTGCGGCATCACGCGGGGCAAGGCCACGAGCACGGCTCGCGTGAACAGCGCGTACCGCTCGGCGTTGTCCGGGTAATCGCCCGCGTCGTCGCCGTACAAGCCCGGCCGGTCGAAGTACTCCTCGCTCTCCACGAACAGCACGCGCGGCGCGCCGGTCGCCTGTGGCGCGACCGGCTCGAAGATGCGCGCCGTTTCCGTACGAGGCCCCACCTTGACCGCGAACGCCGGCCCGACCGGCTGTACGTCTACCCGCTCCCGGATCACCCCGTACAACGGCATGAACACGGTAACGGGAATGCCCGACGCAGCCTGATGCTTCGCCAGGCTGGACACCGCTTCGCCAAGTCCGCCCGTTCTCGCATAAGGGGAGAGTTCGGGAACGAGATGCACGACAGGAGCCGGCGAACCATCGGGCCGCACCAATGGTGCGGATGCATTCGCCGCGAGTGGCGTGGCCTGCACAGCGGTCCTCCGGGTGCGACTGGGACGCTGCGTCGGAGGATTGCCTTCCCTGGCACCTTCGCCGACGCCACGCGGTAAGCTTGGCGCCACCGTGGCGCCAGCAGGATCGTTGTGCTGGATCGGCACCATCGTGCCGGAGTCAGAAGGAGTCGAACCGCTGGTCATGATCTGGAACGAGCCAATGGGTGAATCACGCACATGCGCAAAAATACGCCCACCACGCGGGCCCAGGTTGCGTCGGCATTGGCCGGCGTCCAACATGTCGATAGGCATCGCCATCGCATAGTCCCGGGAATCGACGTACTCCCCTCCGCTCCGCGTCCGCGCGGATATCGTCCGCTCGATCACATCGAGAAGAATGAACCAGAGCCGCCGAAAATTCCTGGCCACCGTCGCCTCGGGCGCAACCTCGGCAGCGGCGCTCGCGGCCGCGGCAGGCGCGCTTGCCCCGGCAGCGGCCATGGCCAGTTCGTTGAACGATCGCCTGGAGCCTGGTGCTGACCTCCGCCCGCCCGCCATGGATCCAGTGGTCCGCGAGCTCCTGCTCGAGGCGCTCGATGCGGCACGAAGTGGCGGCGCGCAGTTCGCCGACGCTCGCCTGTCACGCTATCGAAACAGCTCCGTGAGCACGCGGGAACAGCAGATCGTGAATGTGGCCGAGGGCGACACGATGGGCGTCGGAGTGCGGGTGCTTGTGCAGGGTACGTGGGGATTCGGCGCCACTCGCGACCTCACGAAGGCCGGCGTCGTGGGCGCGGCGCGCGAAGCGGTCGCCATCGCGCGCGCCAATCGACTGCCCGAATCCGACCGGGTGCGGCTGGCGCCAGCGCCCGTCGTGCGCGATGGGCGCTGGCAGACGGCATACACCATCGATCCATTCGATGTGCCGATCGAGCAGAAGGCCGACCTGCTGCTGCGCACCAACGCGGCGGCCTTGAAGGCGCCGAACGTTCGCTTTGTCACCAGCTCGATGCTCTTCGTGAAGGAGGAGAAGAGCTACGCCAATTCCGAGGGCACGTTCACACAGCAGACGGCCGTCCGGAGCTGGATGCCGTTCACCGCGACCGCCGTGTCCACCGACCGCACCGACTTCCAGTCGCGTGGCGAGGTGATCGCGCCGATGGGTCGTGGATACGAATACCTCCTCGAGAAGCAGCCCGTCGAGAACGCACGTCTCTGGGGCGAGCAGGCCTCGGAAAAGCTGAAGGCGAAATCGGTGGATGTCGGCCGGTACGACCTGGTGCTCCACCCCAGCCATCTGTTCCTCACCATTCACGAATCGGTCGCTCATCCCACCGAGCTCGATCGCGCGCTCGGGTACGAAGCCAACTACGCCGGCACCAGCTTCGCCGCACCGCCGCGCGAGGTGCTGGGCACGCTCCAGTTCGGATCGCCTCTCATGCACATCACTGGTGACCGCGATCAACCCGGATCGCTCGCTGCGATCGGGTGGGACGACGAAGGTGTGAAGCCCGATCGGTTCGACCTCATCCGCCGCGGTGTGCTGGTGGACTATCAGACGACCCGTGAACAGGCGCCGATGCTCGATTGGTGGTATGCGCGGCAGGGAAAGCCGGTGCGATCCCATGGCTGCTCCTACGCCCAGCGGTCATCCGACGTGCAGTTTCAGCGCATGCCCAATGTCTCCCTCATGCCCGGCGAGAAAGACCTCGGGTGGGATGATCTCATCGCCGCGACCGACCGCGGCATCGCCATCCTGAGCCGCGGTTCGTACTCCATCGACCAGCAACGCTACAATGCGCAGTTCGGCGGCCAGCTCTACTACGAGATCCGGGGCGGCAAGATCGTCGGGATGCTGAAGGACGTCGCCTACCAGATGCGCACGCCCGACTTCTGGAAGTCGCTCGACCTCCTCGGCGGTGCGAAGAGCTGGGAAATGGGTGGCACCTTCAACGACGGCAAGGGACAGCCCGGCCAGTCGAACGCGGTGAGTCATGGCTGCCCACCGAGCCGGTTCCGGAACGTGAACGTGGTGAACACGGGGAGGACCGCGTGACCCGCGATCGTCGCGCGTTCCGCCACCTGGTCGTGACGGCGATGACTTCATCCCGTCCGGCCGTCGCGCCAACGAAACACCGGCCTCGTGTTGTCATACAGTCGATGTGTCCGTCGTGAGCGACCCCTTTTACCGATACCCATGACCACCAGGCGTGACTTCCTGAAAACCGGGGCCGCCGCCGGCGCCCTCGCGCTCGGCGCGCCGGCACTGGCGAGAGCCGACTCGCTCGCCCGCGGCGCGCCACCCCCGTCCGAACCGCCGCCAATGGATCCGGCGACGAAGGAGCTGCTCACCGAAGCGCTGAACGCGGCGACGATGGGTGGGGCGGAGTTCGCCGATGCCCGCATCGGGCGCTACCGCAACAACTTCGTCATCACTCGCGAGCAGCAGATCATCAACGTGGTCGACACGGACACCCTCGGCGTCGGCGTCCGGGTGCTCGTGAAGGGCACGTGGGGGTTCGGTGCCTCTCGCGATCTCACGAAGAGTGGCGTGGTGGCGGCAACGAAAGAGGCGCTCGCGATCGCGAAGGCCAATGCACTGACGGCGGCCGACCGGGTGCGCCTCGCACCCGCCAGCTCCACTCCGGATGGACGCTACGTCACCCCGCACACGATCGATCCCTTCACCGTGCCGATCGAACAGAAGGCCGACCTGCTCATCCGCGCGAATGCCGAAGCCATGAAGGTGCCGGGGGTAAAGTTCGTGAACAGCAACATGTTTTTCGTGAAGGAAGAGAAGAACTACGCCAACACGGAAGGGACGTTCACGACGCAGACGGTGATACGCAGCTGGCTTCCATTCGCCGCGACTGCGGTGAAGCCCGACTTCTCCGACTTTCAGACGCGCACCAACGTGATCCAGCCAATGGCGCGCGGCTACGAATACCTCGTCGCCGCCAAGCCCGTGGAGAATGCGCGGCAATGGGGCGAAGAGGCGGCCGAGAAGCTCAAGGCCAAGGGGGTGGACGTGGGGCGGTATGATCTCATCCTGCACCCGAACCACCTCTGGCTCACCATTCATGAAAGCATCGCGCATCCCACCGAGCTCGATCGTGCCATGGGGTACGAGGCCAACTACGCCGGCACCAGCTTCCTCGCACCGCCGCGCGAGAAGCTCGGCTCGTTCCGTTACGGGCCGAGCATGCTGAACATCCAGGGCGATCGCTCGCAGGAAGGTGGATGCTCGACGATCGGATGGGACGACGACGGCGTGAAGCCGGACGAGTTCCTGATCATCAAGGAGGGTGTCGTCAACGACTACCAGACCACGCGCGAGCAGGCCCCCATGCTGGACTGGTGGTACACCAGCCAGAAGCGCCCCGTGCGAAGCCACGGGTGCAGTCATGGCGACAACTGGAGCAGCGTGCAGTTCCAGCGCATGCCGAACGTCTCGCAGCTCCCGGGCGCCAAGGAGCAGGGCTGGGACGACCTGATCGCCGCGACCGATCGCGGCATCGGCATCGTGGGCGACGGCAGCTTCTCGATCGACCAGCAGCGCTACAACGCACAGTTCGGAGGTCAGTTGTTCTATGAGATCAAGGGAGGAAAGGTCGTCGGCATGTTGAAGGACGTCGCATATCAGATACGCACGCCGGAGTTCTGGAATGCCCTGGACATGATCGGCGGACGCGCGAGCTACGAGATGGGCGCGAGCTTCTTCGACGGAAAGGGACAGCCCGCACAATCGAATGCGGTGAGTCACGGCTGCGTACCGAGCCGCTTCCGCAACATCAACGTCATCAACACGGGGAGAAAGGCATGAGCGCCCCCAGAAGCCTGTTCGGAACGGACAGCCCGCTGTCGCCCAACGACATGATGTCCCGCGCCGAGGCGCAGGCGTTTCTCGAGCGCATCGTGAAGCTCTCGAAGGCGGACACCATCGGCGTGCAGCTCAACGGCGGGTACACTGGCAACATTCGTTTCGCCGCCAATCGCATCTCGACCTCGGGCGGCGTGAGCAATTCGCAGCTCGTGGTGCAGAGCGGATATGGGCCCAAGCACGCCGTCGTCACGACGAGCGATTTCTCGGCCGCCGGCGTGGAGCGCGCCGTTCGACAGAGCGAGGCGATTGCGAAGCTGGCGCCAGACGATCCCGAGAACATGCCGTTGCTGCCCCCGCAGCAGTACGGCGACGTCGATTCCTGGTTCGATTCGACGGCGAATCTCACCCCGGCCGACCGCGCGGCGGCCGCGCGCACGGCCATCGACGCCGCGAAGGCGGCCGGAGATCTCGCGGCCGCTGGCTTCGTCGTCGCCGGCACGAACTACAACGCCATCGCGTCCAACACGGGGCTGTACGCGTACTTTCCCTCCACCAGCGCCAACTACCAGCTCACCGTCCGCACCAACGACGGCACCGGCTCAGGCTGGGCGGCAGCGGATCATCCGGACTGGCGACAGATCGACTTCAAGTCGGTGAGCGATCGCGCCATCCAGAAGGCGCGTGCCTCGCGCAATCCGGTTGCCGTCGAGCCGGGCCGCTACACGGTGATCCTCGAACCGCAGGCGGTCGGCGATCTCGTCCAGCTGCTGGCGTTCTCCCTCGATGCGCGCAGCGCCGACGAAGGTCGCTCGGCATTCGCCAAGCAGGGAGGCGGCACGAAGATCGGCGAGAAGATCGTCGATTCGAAGGTCACGCTCTTTTCCGACCCCGCCGATCAGCAGCTGCTCGGCCAACCCTGGACTGGTGAAGGGCTACCGCTCAGCCGCGAGGTCTGGATCGAGAACGGCGTGCTGAAGCAGCTCAACTACTCACGCTTCTGGGCGCAGAAGAAGAACGTGCGCCCGAACGGCGGGCTCGGATCGGTGAAGATGGTAGGCGGAGACGCGACGACCGAGCAGATGATCGCATCGACTCCGCGCGGCATCCTCGTCACCCGGTTGTGGTATCTGCGTCAGGTCGATCCCCGCACCGTGCTGTATACCGGACTCACACGGGATGGGACCTTCCTGATCGAGAACGGGAAGGTGACGCGATCGGTGAAGAATCTTCGCTTCAACGAGAGCCCATTGTTCATGCTGAATAACCTGGAGATGATTGGCCGCGCCGACCGGATTGCGGGCACCGAATCGGGCGGGAACGTGGTGTTCCCCGCGCTCAAGGTTCGCGACTTCAACTTCACGAGCCTGAGTGACGCAGTCTGAGCGGACGGCTTCGCCGGCCGCAGTGCGGCGTGCGGCGACAGGCGTGCGGCGAACTGAGAACTGCCAACTGCTTGTGAACCGTGAACTCTGATCGGACGAAGGCACACCGGACCAGATCCGGTGTGCCTTCGTCCGTTCAGAATTCGTAGCAAGGAGCTATCAGTCGTCAGCGGTCAGTCGTCAGTTCGCCGCACGCCTCTCCCCTCTCGCCGCACGCCCGCGCGCCCTAGCGCGCGGCAAAGGTATCGCACGCCCTTGGGTCACCCGAGTCGAACCCTTTCTTGAACCAGCTCACGCGCTGCGCCGACGAACCGTGGGTGAACGACTCCACGTTCGCGCTCCGGCCGGTTTTCTGGAGGATTCGGTCGTCGCCGACCGACGCGGCCGCGTTCATCCCTTCCTCGATGTCGCCCTGACTGAGATTGTTGCGCTGCTCAGTCGAGCGGCCCCACACGCCGGCGAAGCAGTCGGCCTGAAGCTCGAGCCGTACCGAGTACTGGTTTGCCGAGCCCGGATCGCCCTGTTGTGCGCGGCGCACCTGTTGATCGGTGCCGAGCAGATGCTGCACATGATGTCCGATCTCATGCGCGATCACGTATGCCTGCGCGAAGTCGCCCGATGCGCCGAGCCGGCGCTGTAGCTCGTCGTAGAAGCCGAGGTCGATGTAGACCTTCTCGTCCAGCGGGCAGTAGAACGGACCCATCGCCGACTGCCCCGTGCCGCATCCGGTGGCGGTCGCATCGCGAAAGAGCACGAGCTTCGCGTCGCGATACTGCGCGCCATACTTCGGAAGCAGCGTGGCCCACGTCCGCTGCGCATCGTCGAGTACCTGTCCCACGAACACGACCTGCGGCTCCTCGCGAGCGGAGTCCGCCGCCGACAAGCCACCACCCGATGTCGACGTCACCCCCGGTTGCAAGCCGGACTCGCCGATGAAGTCACGTCCGAAGACGAGGCTGAGGACGAGCAGCACGACCGTGCCTCCGATTCCCATGCCCGCCCTGCCGACCAGTCCGCGCTTGTCCTCGACGTTCGAGCTGCGTCCCCCAGATCCGAAGCGCATCGCAATCCTCTGTGTGCGTAGTGATAGTCGCGTGCAAAGCAATTTTCCGACCGGCGTGCTGAGTTCGTTCGCGGAGGCGCGTGGCGAACGGAGCCGTGACAACCCGCGACGTCGGAGCGTCTTGCATCGAGCACTGTCTCGTCGATGGCTCCCGAGTGTCCCGTCCCCTTCGTCAGCCCGGATGAGAATCGCCGAATTGACTCTTCACGCGCGCGCCGAGCGACTTGAACACATCGAGGCAGAGTTGCGTCAGCGGCTTCGGCCGAGCTGCACGGAGATGCCAGCCGATCAGTTCCAGGAACTGGTCGAGCGGATGGCCTCACTTCAGCTCAAGTACGAGCTACGGGGAACCGACGGCGACGGCTGAGCGCTGGCACGCTCGGGTAGCGCCGCACGCTCGCGCGACACCCGCACGCTGACGGACGCCTGCGCTATGTTGGAGGAGGTGCAACCGACCTCCGTTCCACTCCGCCCGTCATGACCGAACAACAGCAGCCCGCCGACGCGACGCAGGTTCCCAACTGCCCCAAATGCGAGGGGCCGATGTGGGATAACCGCGAGGGGAAGAAGAACCCCAAGGCTCCCGACTTCAAGTGCAAGGACCGCGAGTGCGACGGGGTGGTCTGGCCCCCGCGTGGCGCGAAGCCGGCCGAGGCCGCACCGGCTGCCGCGCCCTCCGGTTCGGTGGCGCCGGGCATGCCCGCCTGCCCACTGTGCGGCGGCCCGATGTGGGACGACCGCACGTCCAAGCGGAATCCGCGCGCGCCCGATTTCAAGTGCCGCAACAAGCCGAAGGAGCGCGGCGGGCCGGGCTGTGAAGGCGTGATCTGGCCTTCACGCGATGGGTCGCCCAGCCCCTATCCGGCGTCGGCACCTCGGAAGCCGAGTGGGAGCGAGAGGTCGGCAGGCTCCTTCGACAGAGTCCCCTCATCGATGGACCGGCCACCATTCGACGACGCGCCCCCGCACGACGACGACGACCTGCCGTTCTGAGTCAGACCAGGGAGCGGATCCACCCACCGTCGACAGGAATGGACGCACCCGTGGTGTAGCTCGCTCGCTCCGACGCGAGAAAGGCCACCAACGCCGCGAACTCGTCGGGCCGACCAAGACGCCCCATGGGAATCTGCCCTTCCCACACGGCGACCTGCGCCTCGGCCGACGTCCCGCGCAGCGTCGCGTTGCGCGCCGCGAGCTCGTCCACCCGCTGCGTGCGCGTGTAGCCGGGCATCACGCAGTTGACGGTGATACCGAACGGTGCGACCTCGTTCGCCAGCGTGCGCGCGAACCCGGTGACCGCCGCGCGAACGCTGTTGGACAGGATGAGGTTGTCGACAGGCTGCTTCACGGCGATCGACGTCACGTTGATGATGCGTCCCCAACGACGCTCCTTCATCCCCGGCAGCACGGCGCGCGTCAACTCCACGACGCTGTCCAGATTCTGGCGAACCGCCTCGTGCCACGCATCGGCCGAATGCGACTCGAACGGACCCGCAGGCGGGCCACCTCCATTCGTCACCAGAATGTCCACGCGACCGAACGCGCGCGTCGCCGCCTCGACGATACGCGCCACGTCAGCCGGGCGACTGACGTCGCCCGTGATCGCCTCGACCTCTCCACCCAGCGCCCGGATCGCGTCGGCGGTCTCGCGCAATGCCTCGTCGCCGCGAGCGCACACCACCACGCGCGCACCCTCGCGCGCGAGTTCCTCCGCCACTGCGCGCCCCAATCCGCGACTGGACGCCGCGACGAGTGCGACCTTGCCACCGAGACCGAGATCCATCGCTACTTGCGGTGGAAATAGCTGTCGGTGCCGTCCAGCCAGTCCTGCCGAGGCGGGCTGAATACGTCGACGTCCAGGGTATCCTCCAGCGCGCGCGCCTCGTGCGGCACATTGGACGGAATGTGCAGCACCTCGCCTTCGCGCACGATCACCTCGCGCGCGCGATCCGCGCCGATCCAGAAGTGGAGCGCGCCAGACAGGATGTACGTGATCTGCTCGTTGTGATGCGAATGCTGCGGAACGACTGCATCCTTCTTGAGGTACACGTGTGCGATCATCATGTCCGTGCCGGTGATGAGCCGGCGCGAGATGAGATCGGTGACGCGCTCCTCCGGAAGGTCGGACCATCTGACGTGACGAACGGACGAAGCGTCTGGCATGTGCGAGAGCTGGATGTGAAGGGAAACGTCGGAGCAGAAACGTCGCCCGAGGGCATCGCGTCCGCCACCCGCGTGTCCCGGCGCTCCACTCGCGTCATTCGCCGGAGTCTGGCCGACACGGCGCGAGCGCCATAAGCTCCCGGTGTCACTACCAATCCCGATCACCCGTACAGATGGGCATGATCCAGTCACCCGGCACCCCGCCCCCAGCGCCTCAGCCTCCCGCCGCACCGGGCGTGACGAGTATTTCCTCGCGCGTGCTCAATGGCGCACCCATGAGCGCGCAGGAGGTGAGTGCGCTCCGGGCTCGTCGAAGCATGCTGTCCGATCAGCTCGAGTTGGCCGACGGCAGGAGGAAGGAGCTATCTGAGCTGGCCCGCAACGCGACCGGCGCCGACAAGGTGGGACTGGAAGAGAGGATCGGTGTCCTCGACGCCCGCCTCATGCGGCTCGAAACCGACATCGACGAGACGGGTAGGCTCCTGTCGTCGGCGCCCGCCGCGCTGGTGAGCTCTCGCGGGAGCCCGGATTTGTTCGGACCTCGCGGCCGAGACACGATGGACCGCGCCGTCCCGATCGTCGGCATGCTCTCGGTCTTCGTGCTCTTTCCCATCGCGATGTCCATCGCACGGAATATCTGGCGGCGCGGCTCACTGCCTCGCTCGGTGATGCCGGATCGCGAATCGGCACAACGACTCGAGCGCATGGAACAGGCGATGGAGGCCATCGCGATCGAAATCGAACGGGTGTCGGAAGGCCAGCGATTCGTGACGAGACTGCTCGGCGAGCAGCGTGTCGGCGTTCCGGTAGGGCCAGGGGAGCGACCAGTTGCCCGGTCGGCCGAACTGTCCCATTTGCCCGTGAGCGAGCGCAACCCGATCTAGTCGCGCGATCGACGCATGACAGCCCGTCGCGCCGTCAGGCCTTCCAGCTCAACGCGATAAGCGCTTCAATGGAAAGCGCAAACCAGTTGGCGGGGAAATCGCGCACCCGGCGGACGGCGGCATCACTCGCAAAGATCAAGGAAATGCCGCGGCGACGATCGTAGTCGGCGAAGGGACGTTCCGACACCTGCCATCGAACGCCATCCTCGTCGACGAATACTCGTTCGCGGGGATCGGCACGATCGGCGGGCGCTGGCAGAGCGCACTCGGAGGAGTCGGGCATGTCGACGAATCTATCTCGGGGATGTTGCCGTGACGACCGGTTCGGGGCGGACGACGACGCAAGGTCGCGACACTCCGTTCGCCGGTCAATCGCCGAAGCCTGCGTTCAGGATGGCGCATGGGTGCCATCAGCTCGCGACCGCTAAGCTGGGCCGGCCTTCCGAGATCACTTCGCCTTCGCCGCCAGGTCGTACGCGACTCACCGTCCGCACTACCCGGCGCGCTGTACGAATGGCTCGCTCGTCACTCGCCCGCCCGGGAGCAGAGTGGACGCTGGATGACCTCGGTGGATTTCTATCAACCTGGTCGGCGGTCGGTCGGTACCGGGCGGCGACGAATCGCGATTCGCTGCCCGATGTCATGGAGCGAATCCGGAAGGACTGGGGTGATTCATCTCATCGAATGGCGAACTGGCCGTTGATCGTTCGGCTCGCGAGCAAGCCATGATCGCGCCGCTGAACGCTTCCGACCCCTGATCAGCGATCGCGAGACCGTGAGTCAGGAGATCAATAACGCAGATTGCAAATTTTCGGGCCTTCTGCACGATGAATGGTTTTCGCGCTATTCGACCATTTTACCGAATGGCTCGGACTTTTCGGCCGATCGAGTCGAACAGCGTGTCGTTCGCGTGACAGCCTGACCGACGTGACCCATCACACATTCGTGGCCCCAGCGTTGCCTTGCCACATGTCCGAACGCAATGGGCCCAGGCATGATCGGGGTCAGTCGAGAGAAGCACGTTTCTCTCCCTTGTTCGTCTCTTCTTCCGTCCCTCCACAATGCGCTCTCGCTCGATCGGCCTGCTTCTGTCAGGCATCGTCCTGTCGAGCGCCTGCTCGATGGACGCGACCGCACCATCGTCGCTCGAGCCTGTTTCGCCTGCATCTGGAACGCGAGCGGGCAATCTGAAGGGTAGCGGCGCCGTTGTGACCGACGAATTCGCCGGCGGGACCACTACATCGTATACGGTCACGATCGATCCTCGGCGCCGAAACGTATTGCACTTCGGTCCGCACACGCTCGACATCCCGTCCAGGGCTATTTGCACCGCGACATCCGGGTATGGCCAGTCCTCGTTCGACCTGGATTGTCAGCGCGAGAGCGGGCCGGTCACCATCACGGCGCTGGTGCGTTCCACTGCGACCGGGATCCCCCGCATCGACGTGTCGCCAGCGATGCGCTTCAGTGCGAGACGCACCGTCATCCTTTCGCTCTACGTCCCGACGCTGACTCCTGACCCGACAGCGTGGCGCATCCTGTACTGTGCCACGCCGTCGATGGATTCGTGCATCGACGAAGCAGAGCTCGACCCGACGCTGGCCACGCATCTCGACTACGGGAGCAGGACACTCTTTCGCCGCATCAAGCACTTCAGCGGATACTACGTGGAGTCGTAGACGCGCCCGTGTCACGTTCATCGGATGGCTCCTCTCTCGCTCGTACTGCGCATCTCCGCCTGGTGGACACGGAGGAAGCGGATGCGCCGGCGCGCGCGCTGATCGAGGAAGGACGTACGCTCGACAAGCTGGGGCGGCGTGCGGAGGCGCGAGCGCTGTACGAGCGCGCCCTGCGCAGCCTCGAGACGACGTCGGCGTCGGTGGCGTCGATGCTGCTGCGCAGGATCGCCAGCACGTACGAGCTCGACGCGGATTATCAGGCCGCGGCCGATTGTGCGGAAGCGGCGGTGGCGACGGCCGAACTTGGGGACGACCGCAACGCGCTCGGTCACGCGCTCAACGTGCTTGCGGCCGCGCGCTGGCATGAGGGCGAGCTTGATGTCGCGCAGCAACTCTTCCAGGACGTGCTCCAGCGCGGCGCGAGCTCGACCGATCCACGTCTTCACGTGGATGTCACGATCAATCTTGGTTCGCTGGCGAAGATCCGCGGCGATTTTCGTGAGGCACTCCGGTATTACCAGGATGCGCTCGCGCACGGCCGCCGGCACTCGCTCCTCGACGACATGGTCGCCACGCTGAACGAGCTGGGTATGGCGAACATGGAGCTGGGCCGATTGGATGCGGCAGACAGCTCCTTCGCCGAAGCGCTGACGATTGCCAACGCGCTCGGTGGGCTGTCGCTGCGCATCGAACTCGAGTTGAACTGCGCCGTGCTCGCCATCCAGCGCCGGGACTTCGATGAGGCGAGACGCCGCTGCGACCGCGCTGTCTCGCTCGCCGCACACCACGGTGACGCGCGCGCGACGGGTGAGGCGGAAAAGGTCTACGGCATCATCGCGCGGGATACGGGCGATCTCGTGGCCGCCGAGGGTCACTTGCGGCGTGCGGGCGAGGTAGGCGCTCGCGTGCGCGATTTGAGACTGGAAGGTGAGGCGAACCGCGAGCTGGCCGAGGTGTATGGGCGGCTCGGGCGCAATCGGGAAACGATTCAGGCATTGAACCGCGCGCACGTCTGCTTCACCATGCTGCGCGCGCGGCACGAGCTGGCCGATGTGACACGCCGCCTCACGAAGCTCGAAGGCGAGTTCCTCCTCGTGGTTCGACGCTGGGGTGAGTCCATCGAGTCGAAGGACGTGCTCACCCAGGGGCACTGCGAACGAGTCGCCGACCTCGCGAGCGCGCTCGCCGCAAAGGCCGGGCTCGATGACGCATCGCTGTTCTGGTTTCGCATGGGTGCGTTGCTGCATGACGTCGGCAAGCTCATCGTCCCGGCCGAACTGCTGAATCGTCGGGGGCAGCTCACCGACGAGGAGTGGGCCCTCATGCGGCAGCACCCGGAAGCGGGTGAGCGGATGCTGGCGGATGCGCAGTTCCCGTGGGACGTCACGCCGATGGTGCGCAACCACCACGAACGATGGGATGGCAAGGGGTACCCCGACGGACTCGAGGGCGATGCGACCCCGCTGGCGGCGCGCATCCTGTGCATCGCGGACGTGTACGATGCGCTGACGACGGAGCGCAGCTACAAGCGCGCGTACTCGCACCTCGAGGCCATGGAGATCATGCGCCGCGAGGTGGGGCGGCAGTTCGACCCGCAACTCTTCGTCAAGTTCGAGGATCTCGTGCGACGCGGCGCGGTAAAGACGCCGCCGGTGGCGCACCTCGCCATCCCATCGCGCACTACCGGCGCGATCGGCGCCGTGATGGCATCGGAGGAGGACGATCTCACCGGAGCGCTGGTGCGTCGGGCGTTCGTCAACGTCACGGCCGCCGTGCTCGCCGAGCGTCGGCGCACGGGGGCACCGGTATCGATGTTCGTGCTCGACGTCGATCAGTTCAAGGCGGTGAACGACACGTACGGCCATCTCACCGGTGACGACGCGCTGCGACTCGTCTCGGGGGCGATCCGCGACAACCTCCGGCCGGGCCAGTACGTGGGGCGGTATGGAGGAGACGAGTTCGTGGTGCTCCTGCCAGGGTTGGATGCACGGGCAGCGCAGGCGTTCGCGAACGAAGTGCGTCACACGATGGCCACGCTCCCGATTCCCCTGCGCGAGTCCAGTGGGCAGGCATTATCGGTGACGCTGTCGATCGGTGTCGCGACGGCGCCGGTGCATGGGGAGACGTTCGAGGCGCTGTTCACGTCGGCCGATCGCGCGCTGTTCGAGGCCAAGCGCGCGGGCCGCGACACGGTCGTCGTCGCGAGCACCGAGCATGACGGACCCCCGCAGCTCGCGTTCAGCCGATTCGTTGGACGAGTACCGGAGTTGCGGGCGCTCGTGAGCGCACTGGATGACAGCGGCCGGGTGGGACCGCAATGCCGCCTCATCATCGGCGAGGCCGGAGTGGGCAAATCGACGCTCGTGCGACAACTTCTGCCCGAAGCGCGACTGCGTGGCGCCGCCCTGGTGACGGGCCGGGCACTCGAAAGCGAGAGCCGCGCGCCATTCGGGCCGTGGGCGGAACTGGTGCTCGCGCTGCACGGGCTCGGTCTCGCGACCTCGCGTCCCTGGCCGTTGCTCGAGCGTCTCGTCCCCTCGCTGCGCGGAACGCTCGATCCCGTTGCATTGCCGCCCCTCGATCCGAGCCATGGACACCAACTCCTGCAGGAGCTGGTCGGTTTTCTCCGGGTGACGAGCGAGGCGCGACCGCTCATGCTGGTGCTGGAGGACATGCACTGGGCCGACACGGCCAGTTGGGACGCGCTCGAGTACGTGATGTCGCAGCTCGCTGTCGAGCGCGTATTCATCGCGATCACGCTGCGCAGCGAAGAGGCCGCATACGGCGTGGTGCGCGAACGCCGCCGCCGACTGTCGCGCGACGAGCGTGTGCGCGAGCTGCAACTCGAGCGACTCACCGTCACCGAGCTGCGCGAGTGGCTGCAGGCGGCCCTGCATCGCACAGAGCTGGGTGACGATCTGTTGGAATTCGTCCTCCGACACACGGAAGGAAATCCGTTTCTCGTCATGCAGCTCCTGCGGACGATGATGGAGGAGGAGGTTTTTACCTATAGCGGCAGCGCGTGGGTGTGGACGATTCCGACGACGCTCGTCCTGCCGGCCGGCATGTCCGACCTGGTGGGTCGACGCCTGTCACGCGTGCCCAACGACGCGCTTCGCATCCTCGTCACCGCGGCGGCAATCGGGCGCACCTTCCGGCTCGACCTGCTCGCCGAGGCCGCCGCCGTATCGATGGACGCCGTGCTCGATGCGGTGGACAGCGGACTCGCGACGTCGGTGCTCGAACCGGCCCACGGGCAGGACGACGATACGTATCAGTTTTCGCACGCGTTGCTCATGGATGCGTTGATGCGCTCGGTGAGTCCCGCGCGGCAACGCCTCACGCATCGTCGCGTCGCCGACCTGCTGGCGGTGCGCACGCCGCATGCGGTCGACCAGGTGGCGTCGCACTACGCACTGAGCGGTGACGCGGCGCAGGCGTATACCTGGTGTCGAAGTGCCGCAGCGCGCGCGCTGTCGTTGTACGCGCTGGATGAGGCAACCGACTTCCTGACGCTCGCCCTGGCGCATGCCGCGACGGAGCAGCAGCGGGTGGCGGCCTACGATGAGCTGGCGCGTGCCGCCGAGCTGTCGGGCCGATGGGCCGAGGTCGAGCGCTGGTGCGATGCGATGCTCGCCTCTCCGATACTGGTCGGCGCCTACTCGCGAGCGGTGCCCGCGCAACAGCGACGACTGCAGGCGCGTGTCCGGCTGGGACTGGGCGCGAGGGAAACGGAGCTGGAATGTCGCGACATGCTCGCTGTCGCCGAGCGACTCGGAAGCAGAACGGACGTGGTGCAGGTCAGGTCGCTGCTCGTGCAGGCGCTCGCGCGTATGGGCCAGACCGAGGACGCGATCCGGATCGCGCGCGAATCAGTGCTGCTCGCGGAGGAGGGCGGCAACGAATCGCTGGCTGGTGAGGCGACACTCCGGCTCGCCGTCACGCTGAACAACGTACGGCCGGCGGAAGCGGTCGACCTGCTGCTTCGACTCGTGGCGGGAGCGCGCACGCGTCGCGACCGCCCGCTGGAAGCGCGCGCGCTCCTCTCGCTCGGCGTGGCGCGCACACGTACGCGGGACGAGCGCTCCGGCACCGACGCCTTCCGGGCTGCACTCGCTGTTGCGCGCGACGCGAACGCGCTGGACGTCGCGGCGAATGCGTCGATGAACCTGGGAGTGAGCGACTTGCGCCGAGGCGACTTCGTCGCGGCGCACGAGGCATGTCAGGAAGCGCTTCGCCTCTACACGACCCTCCGAAGCAACACCAATCGTCTCATCGCCCTCTATAACCTGGCCAATCTCGAGCGGGAGCGAGGCGACGCGCAGGCGGCACTGGCGATCTACCAGCAGACCGTCGTGCTGGCGGAGCAACTCGGGGCCACGGACATCGTGATCGGGGCGCACGCGGGCGTCGGGAATAGCGCCCTGCGTCTGCACGAGAAGGCTGTGGCTCGCGCGGCGCTGGCTTCCGCAAACGCGGCACTGGGATCGCGGATCGACTGGTGGTTTCAGGGTCGCGAGCTGCTGGAGTCGCTCGAAGTTCGCATGTCCGCGCTCGATGGTGACCTCGGGGGCGCTCGGCGCCGGTTCCATTCCGCCGTCTCCCGCCTGGAGATGCTCGAGGTCTATCCGGCCGCATGGATGGTAGCGGACTGTGCCGCCGAAATCGCGGATGGCGACGAAGGAGTCTGGAAGGTCGTCAATCGATTCGCCGCCCATCCATCCGTGCAGGATTACGTGCCTCTTGCGGCGCGATTCACGGCCCTGCGGGACCTCGCCGATCGTCCATCGGCCGGCCGTTCGAGCGGACCATTTGCATTTATCGGCCTAGCTGATATGTTTATTGACAGTCCCGTGATATCGGACGTCGGTGTGACCGATTAGACGGCCAGTTGTGTTTTTCATCACGAGTTGGTCTGTCGCAAAATACAACTTTCATTGCAGTTTGCCCGATTTAGCCCGAAAAACAGGTCGGTCAGGATATCGTTTTTATGCGGTCAAAGTGTCCCGATTCGAGCTTGGTACTCCACTGAGCAAGACAGTTTGACGGGTGCTGCAGAGCACTTCACATGGCCTCGGCATTGCCAAAGAGGCTACTGCCACGATCACCGGCTTCACGTGGTGGTTTCAGATTCCCTCCCTTTTCGAAGAGCTCAGGCTCGAGAGGTCCCGATGCGATTGCCGATGATGGCTCGCTACCCGAATTCACTGCTCTCGGCGCTGGTCCTGGCGAGCACGTTGCTCACCGGCTGCGCCGGTGAGTCGACTGCTCCGAATGCACCGGCGCTTTCGTCAAAGCTGGCGACGTCGCCCTTCATTCCGACCGACGCGCAGAAGGCGCTCGTGGGCGCCAGCGATGGCACCTACAGCTTCTCGATCGATCCGACGCGCGACCAGGTGTTGGCGATCGGAGCCAGCCAGCTGTTCATCCCGGCGAACGCGATCTGCGACCTGGCCACCTCGTCGTACGGCGCGGCTCACTGGAACGACGAGTGCTCGCTGCAGAACGAAGCGCTGACGATCACCGCGGTGGTGAAGAATGCCGCGACCGATCACCCCAGCATCGATTTCCAGCCGGCGATGCGCTTCAGCCCCAACAGGACCGTCAGTCTGTACCTGGTCGCGTCGAATGACGCCACGTTGGATGCGAGTCGCGTCATGAAGTACTGCAACGTGACGTCGTGCGTTGACGAATCGTTGACCGACGCGGAGCTCAAGTCGAGCGTCGATGTGGTGAACAAGGTGGTATTCCGTCGGATCAAGCACTTCAGCGGTTACGTGATCGCTCAGCTCACCGATGCGGTCGACCCCTTCCTGGCTTTCTAACCGCTGTTCCCCACTCATTGATCCTCAACCACGGGTAGTACGCGAAGCCGTGTACTGCCGTACGGGAGACCACACATGATTCGTCGCATCGCACTGACGCTCTGCACTGGCGTCGCCGTGTTGGCCGGGGCAGCGAGCTTGTCCGAGTCGCTGAGCCGGAACGGAACCACCGGTTCCGTGAAGAAGGGCACGATGGACGTCGCGGCGCACAGCGCCCGCCGGTCCGGTTACATCGTGGCCTCGAGCTGAACTCGTACCGAGATCGCTGAACGACCCGCCTCGCGCGGGTCGTTCAGTATCCGGCGGCGCCACGCCATGCGTGGCACCGCCGGACACCGCGGTCTTACCACTTTCACCAAGAGCTTCGGCTCGAGAGGATTCCATGCGCCAGCCGACGATGGCTCGCCGCACCATTCCGATGTTTTCGGCACTGATCC
>JBDSSY010000329.1:0-5890 GCA_039928585.1 Gemmatimonadaceae bacterium
TCCATCGGGCCCGCGAGCATGCGCGTGAAGAAGAGAATCGACTCGTGCTCGGGCGGGTTCCCTCCCTCTCCGCTCCACGCGTTGTACTCCTGGCCGCGCGCCCCCTCGCGCGTCATCATGTTCGGCCAGGTACGGCGCTCGCCCGTGTCGTGAATGGGCTCGTGGGCATCCACCATGATGCCGTATCGAGCCGCCGTCTCGATTACGCGGCGGTGGTGTCGCACAGCGAACTGCCCGTAGTGCGAGTGCCCTCCGCCGACCGTATCGGCGACGTATCCGGTCTTGATGGCCGTGATGCCCAGCGAGCGATACAACCGGAATGCGTCGTCGATCTGACGCTCGTAGTTGGCGATGCCGCCCGAGGTCTCGTTGTGGGCGATGAGGCTCACACCCTTCGACTTCGCGTACGACGCGAGCGCCGGCAGGTCGTAGTCGGGATACGCCTGGGTGAACGAAAAGGCGTTCTGGTTGGCGATCCAGTTGCCGTCCCACCCAGTGTTCCACCCTTCGACGAGGACGCCCTTGAATCCATTCGCCGCGGCGAAGTCGATGTACTGCTTCGTGTTCGCGGTCGTCGCGCCGTGCTTGGGCCCCGAGCTCCACGTCATGGTGTTGATGTGCATCCCCCACCAGATGCCGACGTACTTCTGCGGGGTGATCCAGCGGGTGTCGGCGATGCGCGAAGGCGGATTGAGCTTGAGCGTGAGCACCTGCGGGTGCAGGTCCTCGACTCGATCGGCGAGCTGGATCGTGCGCCACGGCGTCATGAGCGGCGTGCGACCGCGCACCTTCACGCCGTCGGCCCACGGGGCGAGCGCCGCCCGAAGCGTCCGTGTCTCCATGGTGGCGCCGGCGAGGAACATGCGCGGATAGTCCACGAGATCCGCTTCGTGAATCACGACGTGCAGCCCGCTCGGCATCTGTATCGTGAGTGGCGTCTGCACGCTGTCGAGCGTGCTGACGGGTCCCACGGAATAGAGCTGCTCGGATCGGTCGAGCCGCGGACGGTTCGACGCGATCCACCACGCGTGCCCGTTCTCCGCGAGCGCGAACTCGGTGAGCTCGTCCGAGATCTCGTAGTCACGAAGCCCCGGCTGGTCGGGGAGCTCGTACCGGAATCCGATGCCGTCGTCGAACGCGCGGAACACCACGGCGAAACGCCGGCCTGTCGCTCCCGCCTCCATCACGTCGACGCGCAACTCGTTGTGATGGTCGCGAACCGTGGACAGCTCTCCCCACGGCTGCGTCCAGCGCTCGTCGTGCGAACGCTCGGCGCGTCCCGTGATGCGGAGGGAATCGCGAAGTGGTGGCGCGCCCCTGAACGTGAATCCCAGCCGCGAAGGGGCGATCACCGCGCGACCGTCGCGCTTCACGCCGTACCGGAGTGCCCCGTCGCGGCTCTCCACCTGGACGACGTTCCGGCCGTCCGGCGACGTCACGCGATATGGCCGCTGCTGGGCCGTCGCGACGACCGCCAACAGGGCGACGCACGTGATGGCGCGCGTGCACAGGCTGGCGAACCGGCGAATCGTCATGCAACCACTCCAGTGTACGGTGATCCCGCGTTCCGCCCGCGATCGGATGCAGGTTGACTCGGCGCGGGAAATGCTGCCCATTTCCAGATGCTCCGACTCCAACCACGGGTCTGAAAATGAAGCCTCACTCCGTTCGCGCGCTTCTCTCCAGCGTCCTTGCCCTGTCGCTCCTCGCGGCGTGCGCGCAGTCGCCACCGCCCCGCACCGAGCCGGATCGCAACGCGACGCTGTCGGCGACGGACATCCAGCGAGCGCCTGGCGACCCGATCGAAAAGCTACTCATGAGCCGGTCGCCCGGCGTTTACGTCGGCCGAGGCAGCGATGGCGGCATCGCGGTGCGCATTCGCGGCGGATCGTCCGTGAATGGCAACAACGAGCCGCTGTACATACTCGACGGCGTCCCGTTCCAGCCCGGACCGGGCGGGAGTCTCACCGGCATCAATCCGTACGACATCGAGTCGATCAAGGTGCTCAAGGACGCCGCGGACATCACGATGTACGGCTCCCGGGGCGGCAACGGCGTCATCGTCATCAAGACCAAGCGGCCACCGTCAGGGAGCCCCAACCCGGGCTCGTGATCCAGGCGCGCTGGCCACGGTCCGCTTCGGAGCCACGCTCGAGTCGCGCAGCGTGATCCGCTCGTTCACGAGCGCGCCCACCTGACGGCCCATGAGCACCCCGTTGTCGATCGCGGGTCGAAAGTGGATGCCCGCGTACATCCGGCTGATTGCCGCCTCGGCCGCCGCGGCGTCGAACGACGTGAACGATCGCGCGGGGAGTCCGAACAGCACCTCCGACGAATCGGCGAACGCGAACGAGGCGCCGTACACCTTGGTCAATGCCACTGCCGCCGCTGCCGAGATGACGCTGTGGCCACTCGGATACTCCGGAAATGGCGGCGTCTGCAGCAGCGGCATCCACTTTTCGTCGAGAAACGCGTTGATGGTCGTTTCCGGACGAATGAGGTTGCTCCGGTATTTCTCGTCCCACGCGCTGATGAACGCGTCAGCGAGGGCCAGTGCGGTCAACGTGTATGCCTCGGCCGACTGCACGACACTCGCGTCCGCCTGACGCGACGCGATCGCAACGATCTCCATCCAGTGTCCGCCGGGGGTGATTTTCTTCGTCGCGAACATCGCGTGTCCCTGCACGTTCATGACGTACGGATTGCAGTCCCAGAATCGAGCGATCTCGGATTGCTCGTCAGTCAGGCGCGATGAGACGTCGATCACCTCCTGCGCCATGGCTCGATACGGCGACCCGGTGGTCGTATCGAACGGGGGGGGCGGCGCTGGCTTGAACTGGCTTCCTGTGTCCATCACGAACGGGCGCAGGATCCCCCAATTGGGCTCGATGGCGTCCATGTAAGCAGGTGGCGTCGGCATCCACCGGCCGGGCGCCGGCGCAACGGTGAACTTCGCGTAGCCTCTCGACTGAATGAATCGATCGTTCGCCGCCCACGCCAGGATATGCTTGGCGACGGTGTCACCATACGCGATGGAACGCTCGTACACCGGCGCCTCGATGCCGCCCGTCCGGAAGCGCTCGTCCATCGCCGTCCGGAGCGAATCCATCCGCGGACGCGAGAAAGTGAGCGCGCGCCCCACCGTCATCAGCGCGTGAACGCCCGCGAGCGGCATCGAATACTGCAGCGTGGAATCCGGCGCTGGGACCGGCGTCAGCCCGTTCAACTGGCCGGCCAGCGATCGATACCCCGGATGCCCATGCCGAATCGCTTCGTATGCGGCCACGCTCGCGTACGCATACACCCGGCTCGCCTGTGGCGGGCTGAAGATGTCGTACACCATCACCATCGTGAGCTGGTGCATCGCGTCATGCAACGCATCTGTCTCATGCTTTCCCGGCCCGCCATCGCGCGTGCCGCCGGCGCAGCCCAACTGAAGCAGAAGCGCCACGAGCGCTGCGTGCGCTACGGTTCGCGGACTGACTCGGGGCATGTCGTTACCTCGCTCGAGCGATGCGCACCGCGCTTGCGGTGCGAAAGACAAGTGGCCGATCGTTGTTCCGGGCCACGACGATCAACGCACCATCCGCCGTGCGCACGCGCTGGATGTCGCGCGCCTGTCCGGGCACCGTGAATCCGCTCTCCGGAGCCCGCAGCGGAGCGAACGACCCCTTCCCGTCGCCACGGAGCAACAGACCGGCGCTCGAGCTCATCCGCCCCAGTTCCGGCTTGAACCCATCGAAGTTGCCCGCGAGCAGCAGGTCCGTATGACCGTCATGATCCACGTCGCTCGCGAGAATGCCGTACACGGGGGCCAGCTGCGCCTCCGGGGGCAGCGGGACGAGCGTGAAGCTTCCGTCGCCGTTATTGCGAGCCATCGACGTCGCGAACGTGTGCGCCTGGCGCAACACGGCATCACCGAGCTCGCGTGCGGAAAAGATGTCGCGCACCGATTGGCGCGCGTAATCCTTGTAGTTGAGATAGCGCGCCTTCAGGTAGGGCAGCGCTCGGATGAGCTCATCGCGCAGGGGGAGCGGCGAGTCCACGCCGTTCTGAAATCGGGAGATGACCTGTTCCACCGATCCGTTCGCATCGAAGTCCTTCACGTACATGGTGACCGGCTCCCGCTCCGACGCCTGCATGCGCCCGTTGAGGCCGAGATTGCCGACCACGAAATCCACCCGTCCATCGCCGTTGAAGTCACCGGCGACGATGCGATTCCACCAGCCGTCGCTTTTCTCCAGCCCGCGAACCGTCAACCGCTCCAGCCGGCCGCCACCCGCGTTCCGGAATATCGTGATCGGCATCCACTCGCCCACGACGATGAGATCCTGGCGCCCGTCCCGGTCCACGTCACGCCACACCGCGTCCGTGACCATGCCGATGTGATCCAGTCCGGGCGCAGCCTTCGCGGTGACATCCGTGAACCGGCCGCGCCCGTCGTTGCGCAGCAGCATGCTGCGTGGAGCGATGCCGTACTGCCACGGTACAACGCGTCCGCCGACGAACAGGTCCACCGCGCCATCGCCATCGTAGTCCGCCGCGACGACGCGTGATCCGCTCGCGGCCTCCTCTGGAAGTTGACCGACGGACTTCCTGAAACGGCCGCGGCCATCGTTCAGGTAGAGCCGGTCCTGAAGCGCTGGTGCACCTTCCGAGAATTCGTTTCCGCCGCTCACGACGTACAAATCCAGGTCGCCGTCGCCGTCCGCATCCAGGAAGGTCGCGCCCACGTCTTCGGAAATCGCGTCGCGAGCGAACAGCGCCTCGTCGCTCCGGATGAATCGCCCGTCACGCTGCTGGATCAGCAGTGTGCCTGCCTGATCCTTCGCTCCCCCGAGGTACACGTCGTCGAGCTTGTCGCCGTTCACATCTCCCACGGCCATCGCGGGACCTTCGGTCGACACCAGCTTCGGGATGAGCCGCTCGCGATCGAAGTCCACGAAGTCGTTCTCGCGATGCACGACGTCCAGTGTCGATTGGGCCGAGATGTCGGTGAGCGGCGCGCCCGATCGCGCCGGCATGCTCCATGGTGCCGCCGGCTGCCGTGCACCGGCCGCGGCGTCGGCCTGACGCACCGTCACCAATTGGTTCGTCCCCACCTGCCTCATGACACTCGTGCGGCCATCCGGCCAGTCCACGCGCAGCGTGTCGATGGTGGCACGCGGGCCGAGCCCGAAGTCGAGCACCGGATCCATGCTCGACTGGAACCCGCGAGTCGGCGCCTGCTCGAGCATGAAGGCGGCGTCGCCCGCCCACGCGGTGACACGCGCCCCCACGCCAAACCGATTGCCACCCGCTCCCTCCAGGCGCACGCGCAGGAAGTGATTCGCCGGCCGCAAGGTGCGCGCGTTGTTGCGATAGACGAACGCCTCCTGGTCGACGTTGTTCACCACGAGATCCGGTGCACCGTCTCCGTCAAGGTCACCGTACGCCGCGCCGTTCGAGAATGATGGTGCGTCGAGTCCCCACGCAGCGGCCTCGTTCACGAAGTGAAGGTCGCCTGCATTGTGAAAGGCGTAGTTCGACAGCGGCGTGGAGGTCATGGCCTTCACCAGCTGCTGAAAGTCGACGCGCGACTTTCCGCCGTCGGTCGCGGCCTTCATCGTCTCCTCGTTGGCCAGGAACGCCACGTAGTCCTGCGACGTGACGTCCTTGGCGAGACCATTGGTGACGAAGATGTCCTTCAGGCCATCGAGGTCGAGATCGGCGATCAGCGCGCTCCAGCTCCAGTCGGTGCGCGACACCCCCGCCAATTGTCCGACGTCGCTGAACGTGCCGTCGCGGTTGTTCCGCTGCAGCATGTTGCGCATGAACTGGTGATGGTAGCCGTTCCGGATGCGCGCCCGGTACACGTCCCACCCCTCCGACATGCTCGTCGTCTTGAGAC
>JBDSSY010000330.1:0-23450 GCA_039928585.1 Gemmatimonadaceae bacterium
CGTGCGGTGGGGCATCGCCCCGACAAAGCTCTATCAGACCTATCAGGTGTGGGCGGACCGTGAGCCACGACTCGAGATCCGTGCGCTCACGTCCGGCCAGGATTACTGGTTCGCCATCGAAACGTTCGACGAAAGCGGCGTGTCGCCGCTCAGTACGCCCGTGAAGGCCACACGTCCGGACATGTAATGAGTGGTGCGCGCTACATGCCGGCGATTTCCCGAGCCACCGCGGCCAGCTTCCGAACTCGCATCGCGTCGCTCGAGCTCTGCGCGTCCGCATCGAGCAGCGCCGCGAGCGTGGTCAATGCCGTGCGTCGCTCCGCCACGCCCATTCCTTCGGCGCGAGCGAGCTCACCACGCACTGCCGACACGCGCGTGCCCGAGAGCCCGTTCCCGCGCGCCAGTTGATCGACATACGCCCGCGCGAGCACGAAGCTCGCCGGCCACGAAGCCTTCGGCTGCGACTGCGCATTCAAGTACTCGAGCCGCACCAGCTTCGCCGCGTCGATCTCGTTCTGCGTCAGCAGGCCGCTCGGCTTCAGCGCGAACACGTCGAGGCCGCGCGACATCTCCGAGGAGTAGATGTAGCCATTGTACCAGTAGGCGGACCACGTGCCGCCGCTCACGAGCTTCGTGGCGTCCATCGGGCCACGATCGTGATACGCGATCTCCTTAGGACGGGCCGGATCGGTCCAGTCGAAGATCGAGATGCCGCCCTGATACCACGATTGCACCATGATGTCGCGGCCGGGCACGGGAATGAGCGAGCCGTTGTGCGCCACGCAGTTCTCGTTCGACGTCTGCGGCGCCGGCAGCTTGTAATAGCTCACGAAATCCAGCTTGCCGTTCGCGAGCGTGAAGATCGCGTTGGCACCCCACTCGGGCTTGTCGGTCGTGCGGCAGCGAGGCTGCGATCCGCCACCCCACTCATCCGTGAACAACACCTTGGTGCCGTCGTTATTGAACGTGGCGGAGTGCCAGAACGAGAAGTTCGGGTCGGCAACCTCGCCGATCCGCTTCGGGTTCGCCGGATCACGGATGTCGAGCAGCAGTCCATAGCCCGCGCAGGCGCCGCCCGCGAGACCGATGGCCGGGTAGACGGTGATGTCGTGACACTGCGTCACGGCGCGGCCCGGGCGCACGGCGTTGCCGGTGTCGGTGTGCGTCATCACGGGCGCGAGGCCGGTGAAGATGCGGGGAGACGACACGATGCGCGCCTGCGCCGGTGCCGCCAGCGGCACCTTGATGACTTCGATGCGGAACAGCGCGGTGCTCGTGTCCTGCTCCATCGGACGGTCGGAGCAGCCCTCGAGCTCGGCCGACGACCGCACGGGAGCCGAGCCGGAGATGTACACGTAGACGTTGGCGTTGTCGTTCGGGTCCGTCACGACGGTGTGCGTGTGCGAGCCGCGGCACGTCTGCACAGTCGTGAGCAGCTTGGGACGCGCCATCTCGCTGATGTCGAAGATGCGAATGCCGCGCAACCGCTCCTTGCTCACGGTGTCGGCCACGCCCTGCATGCCGCAGTCGTTCCGTCCGCGCTGATCCTCCGCCGACATGAACATGAGGTTGCGATAGACGGAGACATCGCCCTGCGAGCCCGGGCACACGTACGCCGTGACGAGCGTCGGGTTGGCGGGATTCGCGATGTCGAACACCTGATAACCGCTGTAATTGCCCTGGATGACGTAGTTGCGCGTGAACGCCAGGTCGGAGTTGATCAGCCGACGGTCACCCGGCGTGCTGAGGTTGATGAAGGCCGCCGACGGCTGGCGCTTCGCGACGACGTCGAGGTTCCACGCCGCTTCGCCGGCGTCCATCCACCCCGCACGCAACCCAACGCGCGGATCGGGGCTCGGTGCAGACGTCGACATGTCGGCCATGCCGCCACCTGGCGACGACGACATCGTGGAAGCACACGCCGACGCGACGAGCACGAGGCTCGTAGCGGCGACGACACGCGCGGTCCGGGCGGACCGGAGGAACATCGTTGATCTCATGAGTGTGATACGGTTGAAGTGACGGAAGCAGCGGTGCCGGTGGGTGTGTCAGCCGCGCGGCAGCGTTGAGATCATGACGCGCATTCGATCGATCTCGGTGGTCTGGTCGACGTTCACGTCCGCGACGAAGCGGAAGATGTCGTCGTCCTGGGCGGCGGCCGGCACGGCGAGTAGCTGCTGCACCATGGTCACGGCCCCTTGATGGTGCTGGATCATGTAGTTCAGGAACAGCCGGTCGAACGCGACACCACGCGCCGCGTCGAGCTTCGCGAATTGATCCGCCGTGAGCATGCCCGGCATCATGGGCGGCATCGCCATACCCGGCATGTCCATGCCCGCGTGCTCGTGATGCGCGTCTGCCGTCGGCACTGTCTCCCGACGCTCGCGCAACCACCGTTGCATTGTCGTGATCTCGTCCTGTTGCGCCACGGCGATCCGTTCGGCCAGGATCCGCACGTCGGGCCGCGCACCATGCGTCGGCGCCCACCTCGCCATCACGATCGCCTGCGCATGATGACCGATCATGCCCTGCATGAAGCGGACATCGGCTCGAGTGTAGGGAGGCCGGCCGCTGTCCGCCCTGGCCTGCGCCGCGGGGGTGAGCACGTCGGAGCCGGGCGTGATGGGGCGGACTGGCTCGGGGGATGGGCGAATGGTGTTCGCGGTACAGCCCAGCGCGCCAGCGAGCGCGATGGCGAGACATGCTTTCCTCATGCGACTCCTCGGGTCGACAGGACAACGTACGCCGGGCCGATTCCGTTGGTAAGCCGCGAGCGCGGTGTGCACCGTCTCCCTCCGGCTCCCTCGACGAGACGTCTGGTGAAGCGGGATGGCCTTCGTCATCTTGCGCGTCTCCCCTGGCCCCCCGTCATGACGAAGCTCGCACTGTTGCTCGCCGCATTCTCGCTCTCGTGCACACCGCTCGATGCGGCGGATACCGACGCGGCACGCTGGGCGCGCCAGGCGCGCGACGTCACGATTACGCGCGACGATCATGGCATCGCGCATGTGCGCGGCCGCACCGACGCCGACGCGGTGTTCGGCCTGATGTACGCGCAGGCGGAAGACGACTTCAACCGCATCGAGACCAACTACCTCAACGCGATGGGTCGTCTGGCGGAAGCCGAGGGCAGCTCCGCGATCTATCGAGACCTCCGGATGAAGCTCTTCGTGAATCCGGACAGCATCCGAGCGCAGTACGCCGTGAGTCCGCCCTGGCTGAAATCACTCATGATGGCGTGGGCCGACGGACTGAACTTCTACCTCGCCACGCACAAGAAGGTGAAGCCGCGCGTGATCACGCGCTTCGAGCCGTGGATGGCCCTCACGTTCAGCGAGGGCAGCATTGGAGGTGACATCGAAACGGTGTCGCTTCGCGAGCTGGAAGCGTTCTATGGCAAGCGCACGATGGGCCGCGTGCGCGCCGAGCCCAACGCGCCTCCCCGCGAACCGTCGGGCTCGAACGGTTTCGCGATCGCCCCCGCCAACACGGCCAATCGTCGTGCGCTCCTGCTGATCAATCCGCACACGTCGTTCTTCTTTCGCTCGGAAGTTCAGGTCACCAGCGGGGAAGGGTTGAACGCCTATGGCGCAGTCACGTGGGGACAGTTCTTCGTGTATCAGGGCTTCAACGAGCGCGCGGGCTGGATGCACACCTCCAGCGGCGCCGACGCCATCGACGAGTATCTCGAAACCGTGGAGCGATCAGGCGACCAGTACACGTATCGATTCGGCACGGAAATGCGGCCCGTCTCGGCGACACGCGTCGTCGTGCCCTTCCGGACGCGAGCCGGAATGGCGCGCAAGGAATTCACCGTCTACCGCACCCATCACGGCCCCGTGGTCCGTGACGCCGAAGGAAAGTGGGTGACCGTGAAGCTGATGCAGGAGCCGCTCAAGGCGCTGACCCAATCGTTCACGCGGACCAAGGCGCGCGGCATCGCCGACTTCCGGGCATCGATGGAGCTGCACACCAACTCGTCGAACAACACCATCTACGCCGATGCCGACGGGAACATCGCCTACTTCCACGCGAACTTCGTCCCGCGGCGCGACACCAGCTTCGACTGGTCGCGTCCGGTGAACGGCAGCGATCCTGCAACGGAGTGGAAGGGAATTCATTCGATCGACGAGAGTCCGCTGGTCATCAATCCGGCGGGCGGATGGCTCTACAATACCAACAACTGGCCCTATTCGGCGGCCGGTACCGACAGCCCGCGGCGCGACCGCTTTCCGTCGTACATGGACAGCTACGAGGAGAATCCGCGCGGGATCCACGCCATGCGGGTGCTCAAGGCGCGAACCGACTTCACCCTCCCCACACTCATCGAGGCCGCGTACGACACGTGGCTCCCCGCCTTCGCTGATCTCCTGCCGACGCTGCTCGCCTCGTATGACGAGCTCGCACCCGGTGATCCGCGCAAGGCTGCGCTCTCGGGTGAGATTGCCGCGCTCCGCGGCTGGGATCACCGCTGGTCGGAGTCCTCGGTGCCGACGTCGCTCGCCGTTTACTGGGGCGACGAACTCTGGACCCGCGTGAGCGCGAATGCCGACTCCGAGGACATGTCCGTCTACGATTTCATCGGGAAACGAGCGACATCCGCGCAGCGACTCGAGGCCCTCGCGACGGCGTCCCGACGGTTGACGCGCGATTTCGGCCGCTGGCAGGTGCCGTGGGGCGACATCAATCGCTTCCAACGGATCACGGGCGACATCGTGCAGCCATTCGACGACGCGAAGCCGAGCATCCCGGTCGGCTTCACCTCGTCGCGATGGGGCTCGCTCGCGTCGTTCGGTGCTCGCACCTGGCCCGGCACCCGGAAGATGTACGGCACCAGTGGGAACAGCTTCGTTGCCGTCGTCGAATTCGGAGACAGCGTTCGCGCCAAGGCTGTCACCGCCGGCGGCGAGAGTGGGCATCCCGCCTCGCCGCACTTCAACGATCAGGCGGTGCGCTATAGCAAGGGCCAGTTGCGCGACGTGTATTTCTACCCCTCGCAGCTGCGCGGACACGTCGAGCGACGCTACAGACCCGGACAGTGATGCACCGCGATTGAACCGGCATTGCGCATGAACGTCGCCCCGCGCGCGCAGTCCACAGGCGAGGAGATCGCCAATGCCATCAGTCATGGCGCCGGCGTGCTCATGGGACTCGTCGCGATGCCGCTGTTGATCGTGGCAGCCGCCCGCCGCGGCGATACGAGACAGGTCGTCGCGGGTGCGATCTACGCCACCACCCTCGTGCTGCTCTACTCGGCGTCCACCACGTATCACGCGCTCCCGTCCCACTTTCCGGCCAAGCGGCTGTTTCGAGCCCTCGACCACGGCGCCATCTACCTGCTCATCGCCGGCACCTACACCCCATTCGCGCTCGGTGCGCTGCGCGGGCCATGGGGCTGGTCGTTGCTGGCCATCATCTGGACCCTCGCCGCGGGCGGCATCCTGCTCAAGGCGGGACTCGGCTTTCGTTATCCGCGCCTGTCCACGGCGGTCTACCTGCTCATGGGGTGGCTCATCGTGGTGGCGCTTCTGCCGCTCTACCGCGCGCTCGGCCCCATCGGCCTCGCGTGGCTTGGCGCAGGAGGCATGAGCTACACGGTCGGCGTGCACTTCTACGTGCGCGATCATCTGCGCTATCACCATTTCGTGTGGCACCTGTTCGTGCTCGCCGGCAGCGCGTTCCACCTCGTTGCCGTCGCGCGCTACGCGAACGGGGTGCTTAACTGATGCACCGGCCCCGTTTGTCCACGGATCGTGGCGGCCGCACGACGAAACGCCTCGACCAGCGTGGACACCATCATCCGATCCTCACTGACTCGCCAGAGCAGCTCCATCCCCCAGGGGACGAGCAAGCCGTCCACCGCGATCGCCACCGTTCCGCTCGGCGGATGAACGCGCTGCGACCGGAAGGCCAGGCACCACCCCCGTCCGCTCGCCACCTGCGACCAGCGCAGGTGCAGCGATTGGAACGTGCCGTTGATCGGTGAGCACAGCTCCAGTCGATGGAGCTGCTGCATCACGTCGTCATGAAGGGCGGGATGCGACTCTCGCGCGGCGAACAGGAAGGGCAGCCTGCCAAGCTCCGGAAGCCGCACCCGCTGCCGGCCGGAGAGCGGATGGTCACTCGCCACGAGAACGCAGTCGAGCGGATCATCGAGCATGTGCTCGCGCACGATCGAGGGATCACGCGGTGCCATCGACGTCAGCACACTGAACGCCACGTCCACCGTTGCACTCAGCAATGCCGGCTCCTGCGAGATGCTCGGCACCTCGAGCACTTCGATCGCGATCTCGGGATGGGTGCGCGTGCATTCGGCGAGCACCGTTGCAACGATGCGCATGCTCATCGGTGTGCTGATCGTCGCCAGCATGCACTCTCCCATCGCCCCGCGGTACGCGCGGTGGGCAGATTGTCGCGCGTCGGCGAGCCGTTCGTCTACTCGTCTCGTCTCGCGCACCAGCAGCGCTCCAGCGGCGGTCGCGCTCACGCCTCGATGGGTGCGCTTCAAAAGCGCGACACCGATCGTGCGCTCCAGATCCCGTAGCTGCCGTGACAACACAGGCTGTGCGATGCCGAGTGCTGCCGCCGCCTCGCCGATGCTGGCGGCGTCCAGTGCGCCGCGCAGGTAGTCCAGGTGCCGCAGCTCGAGGGCTCGCGGCAGCGAGACGACGTCGCGCTCGAGTTCCTGTGCGTCCCCCTTCCTGGCAGGCGCAGAACTGTCGGTCGCGCCGTGACATGCCTCCCGCAGCATGTCGCGAACGATGTGCGCGACGCTCGCCCCGTCGCTGGCGCGCCAGTGAGACATGATCTCCACTTCCACGGACAGGTCGTCGATCTCGACGACGGCGGTACCGGCGGGCGGTTGCTGCAGATACGCGTCCGATACGAGCGAGCACCCGTGGCCGGCAGCGACGAGGGAACGCACGCCACTCATGCTTCGCACGACGCGAACCTGCGTTCGCGATACGCCCACGCGCTCGAGTGCCTGGTCGAGGCGGAGCCACGGCTTCGGCATCAGCGATGGCTCGATGGCGAGAAACGATTCGCCAGCCAGATCGGCGAGGCGTACCGATGCGCGGTTGGCCAGGGCATGACCGGCTGGCAACAATACGCACCGGATCGCCTCCATCCACAGGTGCTCGGCGTCGATGCCTTCTATCCCGGGCGCAGGTCCGAGACCCACCACCACGTCCGCCTCACCGCGCCGCAGCAACTCCCAGTGATCCGGGACATCCGCTTCGATGATGGTGAGCTCGATCTCGGGATAGCGCATCGCGATGAGTTCGGCCGCGCGAGGCAGTAATCCAGGCGAGTGCGCCGTGCGCTGCGCGGCGATCACACATCGGCCCACCTGTCCAGCGCTCGCCAGCCTGGCGCGACGCACCCCGTTGGCCACGTCGTCGAGCACGCGGCGAACGGCGCGCAGGTAGACCGTACCTGCTGGCGTGAGCGCGACCTTGCGGCTGGTGCGATCGAGCAACAGGAGCCCGAGCTCGGACTCCATCGACTTGATCTGTCGCGACAAGGCCGGCTGCGCGACGTTCAGCCGTGCCGCGGCCTGTCGAAAACCGCCCCAGTCAGCGACGGCGATGAAGTACTGCAGCTGTCTCAGGTTCATGCAGCCCGCGTCACCGATGCCGAGGACATGTCGAAGGGATACCCGACCAGCATCACCGGAGGTCGAAGCGGTCGGAACGCACCTGACGATGACATTCGACCGTGCGCAGGAAGTATTGGACCGGAAGCTCCTCCATCCGGTAGCATGACGTGCGCAGTGATCGAAGGTCACTGCCGTAGCCACGCCGTGGTTCCACGCGTGGCCGCGCCGCGTGCCCGCCCACTCCAGCTATGGCGACGTAGCTATGGCAGTATCGATGACCCGCACCATCAATCCGACGCCGCGCTCGAGCGCGATCGTCATGCAGTCCGAGTTGGCCGAGCTGCAGGACGCTCGCGCACGACTCGCCGGAGAGGTAGCGCGACTCGAACGACACGTCAGCGTGCTCTCTACGGAAGTCGCGGCGGCGGATCAAAGGGTTGCCGATCTCGAGAAGCTGCGGCTCGCCGCAACCGGGCTGGCGTCATGCGCTGATCGCGCCGCTGTCCTCGCGATGCTCCAGGAAATCGTCATCAGCGCCATCGGATCCGACGATTTCGTCGTGCTCGGACTCGACGACGAAGGCCGAACCCTCTGGCCGATCGTCGGTGTGGGGGCGAACGGCGCGGCATGCGGCCCGCTGCTCGTGAGCGACGTACTGGTATCCGCGGCGCTCGAATCCGGGATAATCCAGATCGCCGGTCCGCGAAGTCTCGGCGAGCTTCCGCGAAACGGGCCGCTCGCCTCGATTCCACTCATGGCGTGGCCGCACACGGTTGGGGCGATTGTCGTCTTCACGCTCGCGGCGCACCGGTCCATCTTACGTCCGACCGATGTCGCGCTGCTCGATCTGCTCTCCGTGCACGCCGCGGCAGCGTTGCAGATCGCCGACCTGCGGTCGGCCGACAGCCGGCGACCACCGTCGCTCCTCTAGCTCCGTACGCGTGATCGTGAAGACGACGACTGTCGCCCTCTCCCTGCTCATCGGGGTGGGACCCCTGCTCCCTGCGCAACGTTCGGACGGCACGCGCGACTCCACCGTGCTCCAGCTGGTCGACTGGATGTCGCCATGGGTGTCGTCAACGGAGTGGGAGGGAGCCAGAACGACACCGGCCGCAATCGCGGCACTGCACGCCGCGCCTCTTCCCGCCGCATTTCACCGCGCCTAGCTTAGCCCGACTTCATCCGGATGCGAGGCGGGCTCGATGGCTCACGGGGTGGTGCAGATCTCCCGTCGTCGCTTCGGCGAGACGATGCGGCGCGATGCCTGGTGGCTCCCGCCGCTCGGCGCCTTCATCGTGCTGAGCTCATTCCTCGCATATGCGACGTGGGCCGCGTTCCAGAATGCGCATTATGAATACGGACCCTACCTCTCGCCCTTTTACTCACCGTTGCTGTTCGGTGACTCGCCGCACGCGCTCTTCCGGCAGGCGCCCACGTGGCTCCCCGCCGTTTCACCCGCGTTGCTGATCCTGCCGTTTCCCGCCGGATTTCGATTCACCTGCTACTACTATCGCGGCACGTACTACAAGGCGTTCTGGGCGGATCCTCCCGGCTGCACCGTCGGCGAGCCCCGCAGCAGCTATCGCGGAGAGCGGACTCTCCCGCTCGTGATCCAGAACGTGCACCGCTACTTCCTCTATTTCGCGGTCGCCTTCCTGTTCATCCTCGCGAGCGATGCCTGGAAAGGTTTCCGGTTCGCCGATACAGCTGGTGCAACTCGCTTCGGCGTCGGGATCGGGTCGCTCGTGCTCGTCATGAACGTCGTCCTGTTGAGCGGCTACACGCTGGGATGCCACTCGCTGCGGCACCTCGTGGGCGGCTACCTCGACCGGATGGCCGGCCGACCAATTCGGCGCACGGCGTACGATTGCGTCAGTTGCCTCAACCGCGGCCACATGAACTGGGCGTGGGCCAGCCTGTTCTGGGTGGCATTCACGGACATCTACGTCCGCATGTGCGCCATGGGTATCTGGCGCGACTGGCGGTTGCTGTGAGCGACTCGTGACGTACCAGATCGTCGACCACGACGTGCTCGTCATCGGCGCGGGCGGCGCCGGCCTGCGAGCCGCCATCGAGGCGGCAGCCACCGGCGTCTCCGTCGGCGTGGTCTGCAAGTCGCTCCTTGGAAAAGCGCATACGGTCATGGCCGAGGGCGGCGTCGCCGCGGCGCTCGGCAATGTGGACGATCGCGACAGCTGGCGGGTCCATTTCGCGGACACCATGCGCGGCGGACAGTACGTCAACAACTGGCGGATGGCCGAACTGCACGCGCGCGAAGCGCCCGACCGCGTACGTGAGCTCGAGGCATGGGGCGCGCTGTTCGACCGCACCGCCGACGGACGAATTCTCCAGCGCAACTTCGGTGGCCATCGCTACCCCCGTCTCGCCCACGTTGGCGATCGCACGGGCCTCGAGATGATCCGAACCCTGCAGGATCATGGCATCCACAAGGGGATGGACGTGCACATGGAATGCACCGTCCTCACCCTCCTGCGGGACGGCGGTCGCATTGCCGGGGCGTTTGCATACGACCGGGAGCGCGGACGCTTTCGAATCTTCCGTGCCAAGTCAGTCATCGTCGCCACCGGTGGCATCGGCCGAGCCTACAGCATCACGAGCAACAGCTGGGAATACACCGGTGATGGCCACGCGCTCGCCTACTTCGCCGGCGCCGCCCTCCAGGACATGGAATTCGTGCAGTTTCACCCCACCGGCATGATCTGGCCGCCGAGCGTGCGCGGCATCCTCGTCACTGAAGGCGTGCGCGGAGAAGGCGGAGTGCTGCGCAATCGCGACGGCAAGCGCTTCATGTTCGACAACATTCCCGACAACTACAAGCCGCAGACGGCCGACAGCGAAGAGGAAGGCTGGCGCTACACGCAAGGTGACAAGTCAGCGCGCCGGCCCCCGGAGCTGCTCACCCGCGACCACGTCGCACGAATGATCGTGCGCGAGGTGAAGGAAGGGCGCGGCTCCCCACACGGCGGTGTCTATCTCGACATTTCGTGGATCAAGGAGCGCCTGCCGAACGCGGCGGAGCACATCAGGAAAAAGCTGCCGAGCATGTATCACCAGTTCATGCAGCTCGCCGGAATCGACATCACGAAGGAAGCGATGGAGATCGGGCCGACGACCCACTACATCATGGGCGGCATACGCGTCGATGGTGATTCGCAGATGTCTACCGTACCGGGTCTCTTTGCCTGCGGCGAATGTGCCGCCGGACTGCACGGCGCGAACCGTCTCGGCGGAAACTCCCTGTCCGACCTGCTCGTGTTCGGCAAGCGCGCCGGCGAACACGCGGCACGATTCGCCATGGAGCGCTCGGCAGTCACGATCGACGATGGCGAGGTGGACGAGGCGGCGAGCCGCGCACTGGCGCCCTTCGCCCGCAGAGGGGGCAGCGACGGTCCGTTCCAGGTGCAGGAGTCGCTGCAGGTCGCGATGCAGAATCACGTGGGCATCGTGCGCACCGAGCATGAGATGGAGCGGGCGCTCACGGAGATCGACGCACTCACCCGGCGCGCCGAACAGGTCGTCGTGCCCGGCAATCGAGAATTCAATCCCGGCTGGCATACCGCTCTCGATCTCCGGCACCTGCTCATCGTGTCCGAAGCCATCACCCGTTCGGCCCTCGCCCGCAGGGAAAGTCGTGGCGGACACTTCCGCGAGGACTATCCGGAGAAGGATGAGGCGTTCGGCACGTTCAACCATGTCGTCCGTGCCGGCAGCGACGGCTCGATGCGCGTCGAGCGGGAAGCGATCGCCCCGCTCCCCGGCGAGCTGGCCGCCATCATCGAGGAAATGAAGTCATGACCGCTCCCACCACCGGCGCCGTCGATGCCTACACCGCTGCGCAGGCGGCGCAGGACGATGCGGTCGGCCATGGCACGCGCGCGTTTCGCGTCTGGCGCGGCGCGGATGGAACCGGTGCGTTCCACGACTACGTCGCCGACGTCGACGAAGGAATGGTCGTCCTCGACGCCATCCAGCAGATCCAGGCCAGCCACGCGAACGATCTGGCCGTCCGATGGAACTGCAAGGCGGGGAAGTGTGGGTCGTGTTCCGCCGAGATCAACGGCAAGCCGAAGCTCATGTGCATGACCCGCATGGACGAACTACCCACGGACGAGCCCGTGACGGTGGAGCCGATGCGCGCGTTCCCCCACGTGCGCGATCTCGTGACCGACGTGTCGTGGAATTTTCGCGTCAAGCCACGCATCCAGCCGTTCACGCCGCGCGCGCCCGACGCGCCCGACGGCACCTGGCGTATCGCGCAGGAAGATGTCGAGCGTGTCCAGGAATTCCGGAAGTGCATCGAATGCTTTCTCTGCCAGGATGTCTGCCACGTCCTGCGCGATCACCAGTTGCACGACGAGTTCGTGGGACCGCGGTATCTCGTCTACGTCGCCGCCCTGGAAATGCACCCGCTCGACATCGCCGACCGGACGACCGAGCTCAAGGATCAGTTCGGGCTCGGCTACTGCAACATCACGAAGTGCTGCACCACTGTGTGCCCGGAGCACATCACGATCACGGATAACGCGATCATTCCGCTCAAGGAACGTGTGGTGGATCGACACTACGATCCGCTGCGCGCGCTGGTTCGCCTGGTGCGTGGACCACGGAAACACGACTCGCGCGACACGCCAGGGAGCAAGCGATGACCGAACTCAAGAAGATCTCTCGCGAAGCGGTTCCACGAGCCGTCCAGAAGGCTGAGCGCTACCGCCTCCTCAACCAGTCGTGGGCCACCGAAAGCATCTGTCTCGACATTCTCGACGTCGATGCCGGCAACCAGCCGGTGCTCATCATGTTGCTGCTCGCCCTCACCGACCAGTTCGCCGCCGAGACATACGAGCTCGCACGACGCGCGCAGGCGCTCCTGGGCCGCATCACCGATCCGTATCAGCGCGCGTATTACGAAGGGATCATCCACGAACGACTCGCGCACGCACAGCTCGCCCATTCGGCCCTGCAGGCCGAGGCGATGGCGTACGAATCCCTGCGCTCGGCCATGGATGCGTTCGAGCGCGCGGAGGCGCTGCGCTCGACGGGCAATGATGATTCGATTCTGCGCTGGAATACCTGCGCCCGCACGCTGGAGCGGCTGCGGATGGTGGAGCAGGCCGAGGCGCAGTATGAACCGAGCTTCGGCGAATGAGGGAGGCGATGTCGTCGTAGTCACCGTTCGACCGGGAGGAAGGACGTGAGTCATTCTCGTGCATGCTTCGACAGCGGCGTCGTGCTGGTCACCGCAATGCTGATGTGCGCATGCTCGCGCGCCGACGACCGGGGGCCGGCGGGCGCAGCGGGCGCCGCAGCGTCGACCGTGTCCGGCACCCGGATCTCCGCGCCACGCACCGGACCCGCGGGCGAGTGGGCGCATCCGGCGGGTGACTACTCCAACTCCCGCTTCAGCGAGCTCGATCAGATCTCCGCCGCCAATGCGAAGAATCTGCACGCGGCATGGACGTTCTCCACCGGTGTCCTGCGCGGCCACGAAGGGCAGCCGCTGGTGATCGCGAACACGATGTATCTCGTCACGCCCTATCCCAATGTGGCGTACGCGCTGGACCTCACGCAGGAAGGGGCCCCGCTCAAGTGGAAGGCGCGCCCTCCCAATTCGCAGACGGCCGTCGGGCTCGCGTGCTGCGACGTCGTCAATCGCGGTGCCGCGTTCGCCGACGGAAAGATCTTCTACAACCTGCTCGACGGTCATACCGTCGCCATCGACGCGGCGAGCGGCGCGCTGCTGTGGCAGACGCGAATGGGAAGTCTGGCGCGTGGCGAGACGATGACCATGGCGCCCATCGTCGTGAAAGGGCGCGTCATCGTCGGATCGAGCGGTGGCGAGATGGGCGTGCGAGGTTGGATCGCCGCACTCGATGCCACGTCAGGCAGGGAAGTATGGCGGGCATACAATGTCGGCCCCGACACCGACATCAAGGTCGGAGCACGGTTCAAGCCGTTCTATGGGAAGGCGGACACGTCGCGGAATCAGGGCGCCACGAGCTGGCCAGGGAATACATGGCAGCAAGGCGGAGCTACGGTGTGGGGATGGCTCTCCTATGACCCGGAGTTGAACCTCCTCTATCACGGCACGTCGAATCCCGGTCCGTGGAACGGCAACCAGCGTCCCGGCGACAACAAGTGGAGCGCGGCGATCATCGCGCGAGATGCGGATACCGGTGAAATGGTGTGGGCGTTTCAGCCGACGCCCCACGACGTCTGGGATTACGACGCGGTCAACGAGAACATTCTCGTCGACCTGCCGATCCGCGGACGAACCCGCAAGGCACTCGTGCACTTCGACCGGAACGGCTTCGCCTACACGATGGATCGCGCGACCGGAGAAGTGCTCGTCGCCAAGCCGTTCGTGCCGATGAACTGGTCCACCGGTGTTGATCTCGCCACGGGACGACCCGCTCTCGTGGCAGACAAGATGCCGGAAGAGGGCAAGAAGAAGTCGTTCATCTGTCCGAGCCTCGAGGGCGGCAAGAATCAGCAGCCCGCCGCGTTCTCGCCGGCAACGGGACTCTTCTACGTGCCTACCAACAACCTCTGCATGGATTTCGAGGCACGTCAGGTCGCGTACATCCCCGGCACGCCGTACATCGGTGGCAGCGCGCCGGAAGTGGCGGGCCCGGGCGGGTATCGGGGAGAGTTCATCGCGTGGGATGCGACGACGGGCAGGAAGGTGTGGGGAATCAGGGAACCGTACCCGGTGTGGGGCGGTGCGCTGGCGACGAAGGGCGACGTCGTGTTCTACGGAACGCTCGACGGCTGGTTCAAGGCCGCCAACGCCCGCACGGGCGAGCTGCTCTGGAAGTTCAAGGTCGGATCCGGCGTCGTGGGCAATCCCATCACCTATCTCGGACCCGACGGCAAGCAGTACATCGCCGTCTACGCGGGCATCGGCGGAGACATGGGCCTGCTCATTGCCGGCGACGTCGCATCGAATCTGCCGTTCGATGTGCGTGACCGCGGATCCACGCTGCCCGATCTCGCACGATGGACGAGTTGGGGTGGCATGCTGTTTGTCTTCGCCCTGTAACGAGCCGTACGACGCACGCACGCAGGGCAGGCGAGCGGCGAGTGGCTCGTCTCCTGCACGAGCACGTGAACCACCGGAGCGTACACATGCCTCGACGTTCGATCGGATCGATCCTGCGCGCGATATGCCTCGTGATGCTGGTCGCGTTGGCCGTGATGCTCACCCAACGTTGGGTGCGCGCTTCACCCGCGCAGGAGAGCGCTCGAAACACCCGCACCGCGACGCTGCCGTCGCCGCAGGCGGGAAGCGACCTTGCCGGGCGCTTCGTGAGCCACGCCGACCATATCCAGCCGGGCATGGTGTCACCGCAAGTGGGACTCGTGCTTCGCAATCCGCACGAGGGCGACGCCGCGGCCGCTGCCACAGGGGCGAGGCTGTTCATCGCCTACAACTGCATCGACTGCCACGGCGCCGACGGCACGGGCGCGATGGGTCCGAGCCTGGCCGACGGCCGCTGGCACTTCGGAGGCACCTCGAGCGAGATCTTCGAGTCCATCTATCAGGGACGCCCGGAGGGCATGCCTGCATGGGGCACCCTCATCTCCGCCGACCAGATCTGGATGCTCGTGTCCTACCTGCGATCGCTGGAGGCGGGTCGCAACGTGACGACGGAAAACTTCACCGGCAAAACGGTAGAGCGGTCGGGTCACTGACGCGCGGGACAGCGGAGAGAATTCCCCTAGAAGCGCCACTCGCGCGTGACGAACGCGCCGAATTGCCCGGTGCCCGACGCGCGTTGCCCATCGAGCGTCGGCGAGCCCAGAATATACCGGGGGCTGTAGCCGGTCTCGAAGCGGAATCCCTTCGAGGTGCGGTGTGTCACGTTCAGTCCGGGAGGAACGCAGTTGCTCCCGCCTTCATCACGCCGGCTGCTGCCCGACAGACATGGGAAGTTGCCAGGAGATCCGATGAACGTGACGAACGTGCGCGGGTTGACGTAGCGGCCGACTTCAAGCTCGGTACCGGTGATGAACTGCTGAAAGCCGCTCTGGCCCGTGCTCACAGGGAGGTTGCCCGGCGTGATGTTGAAGACATCGACGCCCAGCGAGCGCGCCGCATCGCCCTCCAGCTGGTTGAGAGCCTCGCCGAGCGCCACGCCCACGAGTCTGGTACTGGCGACGTTGAACAGGTTGCCGCCCTGCGATGCGGAGAGCGACGTCTGGTTGAACTGGAGCAACGAATTGCTGCTCTCGCCGAAGGCCAGGTAGCTCAGCAGGTCGCTTTGCGAGAGCGGCGGCTGCGCATCGCTCTCGAGCGAGATGCGTGGCCGGTCGAGCGTGCCGCCGATGAGGACGCGAATGTTGGTGTTGCCGGTCGGCTGCTTCACCACGTACTCCGCCGTCACCTGAAGCGTCGGGTTGATGTCCGGTGACCCGATGAACAGCGCCGACCCGCGCTTGATCTGGAAGCGCTTGCTCAGCAGGGTGTATTCGCCCCGATCGGCATCGATTGCCCCAGTGAGCGTCAGCGCATCGCCCTGCACGTTCACCCGCATCGGGCCGTCCGTGAACACTTCGACGTTCGCATCGCGTGATCGTACCCACGTGTTGCGCAGCACGGCGAGATCGACTTCGACGCGCAGGTTCTTGAACAGCGACGACTGCGCCGGGAAGATCTCGTTGTCGGCCACCACCGCCGTGTCGAGCACGTTGAACAGCGCCGGGTCACCTGCACCCACGAGCTGCTTACCGCTCGACGGCGGCACGTAAAAGACGCCGTGAACGATCGTCACCTGTCCGCTGAGGAATGGCGCGGCAACCGAGCCGGATAGCCGTAATCCCGCATTGGCGTGGATTTCCCCTCGATCGTTGCGCAGCAACTCGGCGTCCTGCGCCGTGAGCGCAAGGTTGAAGGTCGGCGTGCGCCAATTGCCCACCGCCACCGTGCCCGCGAGCCGCACCGGACCGTTGGCGCGTCCCGCGATCGAGTCCACGAACACCGTATCGCCGGTCATCCGTACCGAGCCGTTGACCTGCTTGAGGAACGCGCCGGTGGCGGCGAGCTTGAACTGCGCGTCACTGAGCGCAACCGCACCGTTGAGGACCGGTCGCTTGAGCGTACCGCCAACAGTCAGCTTGCCGAACGCGTGCCCTTTCACATCGGTGAGTGCCGACGTGAATTGCGGAATCAGATCGATCGGCAGGCTATCCGAGCCCAGCGTGACATTGATCGGCAAATCGAGCAGGCGCGAGCCGGTGACGCCGCTGAGCGCCAGATCGATCGGGATCGTGCCGTTCACCGTCGCCAGCGAGCGACCCGTGGAGTCCACGGCAGTGGCGTTCGTCGTGAGTTGGCGATTGGCATAGGTGAATGTGCCGTGCACCTCCGGTACGACAGTTCCGCCATACGTCGCGCTCACGAGATCCACCCGTCCATTCGCACGGGGATCGGTGGCCGTGCCCTCCACATGCGCGTCGAGGCTCAATCGCCCCGTCAACGCGAGATCGCTCTGCAGTAGCTCGGCGATGTTCTCAACGGCAAAGTTCTCGATCGCCAGATCGAAGTTCGCGCGACCTTCCGTGGGCAGCAGGCCATTCGCGAAGATCCGCTGGCCAGGTCCGCTCCGCAGCTCGAGATTCACGACTTCGATGCCTCGTCCGCCCCAGCGGACGGTTGCCGGATGCGTGGTGCGCCAGGTCGTCGTATCGAATCGCAGGGCCACGCCCGCCACATGCAGTTCGTTGTGATCCGCATGCAGGACGAAGTCGCCCTGCACCGCATAGTCACGCTTGGAGCCCTGCCGAATCCGCAGCGCGAGGGTCCCGCCAGGTGCGAGATACGACAGGTCGCCGGCCAGGCTGTCGAACGAGAAGCCGAACGCGCTGATCGTATCGCCCGAGAGTGCAACCGTGAGCTTCGACCGCGCCGTGCGCGCGTCCTCCCAACCGTACGTCGCGGCAATGTGCCGCGCCGCGTTGCCGCGCACGATGAGGCCCGTGCCGTTGGCCGAGCCGCGCAGGCTGAATCGGTTCACCGATCCACTGATCGTGCCGGCGGCCTTCAGCGCGCCGGCGAGCACGTTTCGCGGAATGGCGCGCGGCGTATCGGTCGGCACGCGCACCGACGACGGTCGAGCGCCGCTGATCGCGCGCTGCACTTCGGTCTCGCGATCCGCCCGCGCCGAATCCGCCCGCGCAATCTTGAGCAGCTCGGCGGTGAGGCGAGGGCGAGGCATCACGACGCCGGTATCGGGTCCCAGTCCGGGAATGAAGCGGGCGAACGCCGCGATCGAGTCGATGGCCACCGCGTATGTGAGCGTCCCCGCATGACCCGCGTCGAGCCCAAACTGGCCCGCAATGTCGATGAGCGCGCCCGATGCGCGCAGGCGGGCGCGCTCGATGTTCGCCACACCGTTCGCGAGGCGCGCGCGGACCGACAGCGAGTCGACGCCAAGCGTATCCACCGACGACGGGCCGAACTCGAATGCAAGGTCGGCGAACATCGTCGCCGGCTTGAATCCTCGCCCGCGCGCCGTGCCACCCCCCGTCAGCGCAGTGGCGGGCGCTCCGATCACGACGCGGCTCAGGTCGAGCGCAGTCGCGTCGGTGACAACATCGTAACCCAGCTCCTTCGACTTGAAGTCCACTGTACCGCGAAGCGCGAGCACAGCGCCACCCGGAAGGCTCAGTCGCGTGTCCAGCTGCACGGCGTCCATCGGACCGCGAGCACGCACAGGACCAGTCGCCAGACCCTTGAGCGGCAGGGCGGGTGCGAACTTCGTCAGCTCGGCGAGCGCGAACGGTTGCGCCATCACGGCGAGGTCCAGCGTCGGCGTGCCGGTGGTGTGCACGGCACCACGACCCACGACGCGAGACCGATTCGGTCCGTCCTGATGGACCACATCGAGATTCGTCGCCACCAGCTGCGTCGCGCCGTTTCCATTGAGCGTCATGCTCCCGCTGAGCGTGCCACCCACCGGCAGCGTGGGAAAGAGCAGCTTCACGATGTCGATCTGCAATGGGAGCATGCGCAACCGCAGGTCGCGCGCGCTCACGACGTATTTCGGCCCCGCAAATCCCACGACACCGCGTGCCTGCACCCGGTTCGTTCCGCGCCCGTACGCCAGGAAGGTGACGTCGGCGTCATCGATCGCGAGCCGCTTGAGCGCACCGCTGAAGCGGGCGTATCCGGACAGCTCTCCATCGCGCGGCGATCGGAGCGACGGATCCACCTCGGCAATCTGCTTCGTCGCCACCCCCGTGAAACGGAGATTGGCACCGTGAAAGAAGGTCGTATCGGCCACCGTCACACCCACGTCGCCTCGAACATGCGCGCTGCCGCTGCGCACATCGGCCTCTCGCACGACATAGTCCTGGGTCGCGCCTTTCCAGAGGATGGACAGCCCAAGGTTTCCACCTCCCTCCTTGGGAAACCGCTGGTACAGCCACTTGAAATCATTGAACGCCGCGGGCGTCGCCGCGAGCGACAGCCGCATGTCACCGTTGTCGATGTTGTACATCCCGTCGCCTTTCACGTTCGACCCGGGCAACCGCGCGCTCACGCCCTTCCACCAGAGCGAGTCGTCGTCGAACTCGAAGTTGCCCGCCAGCGCCCGCACTTCAGCCGGTGGCGGCCGAAACGGATACGCCACCATGCGCAAACCCGACACCCGGATAAGTCGATTCTTGAACGCCGGGTCCGCGATGCGCACGAGCGGCAGCGTCGCGTCCACCTTCGAGAGCTCGATGACCTTCTGGTAGCCGCCGGGCACTGCGATGATCTTCAGCCGTGACCCGTCACTCAGCGCGTCCTTCACGACACTGTCGCGTACGCGCGCCGAGAGTCCGGTGCGCGGTGACCAGGGCGAGCGCACCACGATGTCGCCGCCGATGACCGTGGCGTTCGTGAACCGCACCCAGGCGCCCCACCCGGGCAGCGTGTCCGCCGGACCGGTCGGCTCCGACTGCGGCCACAGCCGGCGGTAGTTCCACTCCTGTCCGCCCGGCAGCTTCTCCACGACGACTCGCGGGCGATAGATCACGAGCTTGTCGATGTCGATCCGCTTGGAGCGAAGTCCGCGCACCATGTAGCTGCCGCCAAGCGAGTCCGCCTTCAGGAACGGCCGACCTGCGCTGTCCGTGATCGAGACGTCCACGAGCATGGCCCCCTTCAGGAGGTTGCCGTGCACGGCTCCGATCTTCACGATCCCGTGCGTCGCGCCACCCAGCGAGGAGAGCGCGAGACGCCGAACACGTTCCCGCCCGAAGTCGGTGCTGGAGACGATCCACACCGCCAGCACCGCCAGCACCGCGACCACGCTCAAGACGACGAGCAGGCGGAAAAGTCGGCGCAGCAACATCAGTAGGGCTGCCCGATGGACAGGTGGAGCACCATGCGATTCAGCGCGTTCCGAAACACGCCCCGGTCAGACCCCGTGGCGGAATAGCGTCGCGGAATGTCGAGCGGCACGATCTCCCGCCTGCCGTTGCGCACCACCTCGGTGACCACAGCCAGATCCTCGCTCGAAGAGGTGTTGATCCCGACATCGACGCGGATCGGTCCGACCGGCGAGTAGTATCGAATACCGAACCCCGGAGTGATGGCTGCCTTGCCACTCACCAGGCTCGCCAGCGAGTTCAGTCCACGACCCAGCGGGTCGAACACGCGTTCGCCGACGGCGGCACCGTCCACGAACACGGCGCCGCCCAGATTGCTCAGAAAGGGAATGGGAAAGCGATACTCCACACTGCCCTCGATAAGCGACGTGCCGCCGAGCGGACGCGGAATGAACTTGTCGTCGTCCACCTGCCCGAAGACGCCGGCCTTGTTCGCGACGGAGTCCGCGGCGGAATTGGGGTCGCAGAACCGGATGGCATCTGAAAATGCGTCACATGGATTGCCGTTCCCGTCCTGTGCGTGGATCAGGTACCCGTGCGGCAACGTGAGGATCCGCGGACCGAGCTGGTTCTCGCCGAATCCGCGCACGGACTGCGATCCCCCTGCATAGAATCGCTTGCGGGGATGCAGCACCCCGTCGGTCGTGCCGGCGAGTGGACGCACGAATCCGAAGCGGAGGTGCGATGCGAGCACCGCGCCTCGCGGGCCGAATCGCGAATACAGCGTGCCGTCGGCCGACGCGCGATTGAACGCGTAATCCGACACCGTCGCCTGCGACGCATGCTCCAGATCGGCGCGGGCGCGATACCCGCGCGTGGGCGAGAGCGGCTGGTCCGTCCGGTCGGACTGCGCCTGCAGGTTGACGGGCGACAACCGCTGGTGCGCGCGCAAGGCGGTGATCGACGTCGTGTCGCACACACCGAAATTGACGCAGAAGTACGGCCCACCCGCTTCCACGCGCGTGACCTCGAACCGATACGTCGCGCTTCCGGTGGCGCGAATGCCGAGCTGCCTTGTGAAGGTGACGTTGCCACCGTAGCCCCGATCGATCACGACGGCCGGCACGGCGCGCCGCTGCGCGAACGCGCCGAACGACAGCGAGTTGCGCGGGCGCTGCAGAAACGCGGGCTGCACGAGCGTGGCACTCGTCTGCCACGTCGGCTGGAGGAACGCCTTCGCGTCACCCGTGATCGTCGTGTCGGCCTGGATTCGCCGGAAGATGCCGCGGCCATTCATCGCACCGGCGAACAGGTTGCCCACCGTTCCCGACAACTCCAGCCGCCGAGCGCCACCGAGCAGGTTGTAGGCGGTATACCGCGCCTCTGTCTGGATGTAGTCGACCGTGTTGAAGCCGCCGCTGAGCCTCGCCTCGTGCAACGGGGCCTCGCGCAACAGCACGTTCACCGTCTTGGCGCTGTCGGACGACTGCGGCACATCCAGCACGGCAAGCTTGAACAGGCTCGACTCGTACAGGTTCCGCTGGCTCTGGATGATCGAACTGCGTCGATACAGGTCGCCCGGCCGGAAGCTGAGCGAGTTGAGCACCACCCTGGATGCCACTTTTTGCGCGCCCGTGATCACGATTTGGCCGATCGTCGTCACATGGCTGGGCACCAGCCGCACATTCACGCGCGCGGTGCGGCTCACCGCATCGACCACCGATGACGTGTCCACCAGTGCGTCGGCGTAGCCCTGTTCCCACAGCTCGTTCTGGAAGAGGACCCGGGTGGAGTCGAGCTGGAAGAGGTCCAGCGGTTCGCCGACGACGACCCGCGTCAGCTCGCGCACCTTTTTCGGCTTGAGGAGCGTGGAGTCGTGATTCACCGTCACCTCGGTCACCACCGTGGGCGGACCCTCGACGATGTCGAATCGGACGGCGACGGTCTTGTCGGTGAGCCGCGTGACGGCGGTGTCGACCTGCGCCTCGCGGAAACCGTGCTTGAAATAGAAGACACGAATGCGAAGGACATCGCGCCTCAACTCCCGGTGATCGAGGTAGTGGCGTTCCTCGAACCCGCGGAAGCGCGAAAAGCGACAGATCGGACTGAGCAGAAAGCTCCGGCACCGCGTCGCGGTGGTGGAGACGCTCTTCTCGAGCGCCGCACGGTCGACACGTTCCAGACCCTTGAACTCGAGCTTGCGGACCTCGGGCGTGGCGGAGACGTCCGAGGCGAGCTGAGCGAACAGGGAGGGCGCAGCAACGGCGCTCGCGAGACACACGAGCGCCGTACGCCCGAGACGGCGGCAGAGGAGCATGGCGAGCCTATCCATAGCAAAGGATGGGCCCGGGCTCCCGATGGCGCCAGACGATGCCGCTTACAGCCCTTCCAGAAGCTGATCGTTGCCCGGCGTGTTCGCGATGCGCTTGATCAGCCACTCCATGCCCGCCTGCGGAGGCATCTGGCCGAGACCCCGCCGAAGCGTGTACACGTGCTCGAGCTGGTCGGGGCGGAACAGCTTCTCCTCGCGACGCGTCCCGCTCGTGGCGATGTCGATCGCCGGATAGATGCGCTTCTCGGCCAGCGACCGGTCCAGCTTGATCTCGCAATTGCCCGTGCCCTTGAACTCCTCGAAGATGATGTCATCCATCCTCGAGCCGGTCTCCACGAGCGCTGTCGCGATGATCGTCAGCGATCCGCCTCCCGAACCCTCGGCGACCGATCGCGCCGAGCCGAAGAACGCCTTCGGCTTCGCCATCGCCTGCGCGTCGAGTCCCCCCGACATCGTGCGCCCCGTGCCTCGCTCCGCCGTATTGTGCGCGCGCGCCATGCGCGTCAGCGAGTCGAGCACGATGACCACGTCCTTGCCCAGTTCGACCAGTCGACGCGCGCGCTCAAGCACCATCTCGGTGACCTCGACATGCCGCGCCGCCGGTTGATCGAAGCTCGACGCGATGACCTCGCCGACACCCCACGAGATGGCCTCGCTCACTTCCTCGGGACGCTCATCCACGAGCAGGATGAGCAGGTGCGCGGACGGGTGGTTGAGGGCGATGCCCTCGGTGATGGCATGCAGCAATGTGGTCTTGCCGGCTCGTGCCGGTGCGACGATCAGTGCGCGCTGGCCATACCCGATCGGCGCGATGAGGTCGATCGCACGACGCGTCAGCTCGTGTCCCGCCTTGGCCGGACGTCCGGTTTCCAGGAAGAGCTTTCGCTCCGGATACGTCGCCGTGAGCGTGTTGAACTCCGCACGGCGTGCGGAATCGGCGGGATCGCTGCCGTTGATGGACGTGATCTCGATGACGGCGGTGCGACCGCGCTGATCCCGTCCCGTGGTGGCTGACAGCTCGTCGCTCTTGCGGAGGTTGTGCTGCCTCGCGAGGTGAGACGGCACGAACGCGTCACCGGTATCGACCAGATAGCTCGCGTGCGCTCGGCGCACATACCCGCCGTCGCGGGCCGGATCGTACCACCCTCTCGTCTCGCCCGTCGCCACCAACTGCACGGGAGCGGA
>JBDSSY010000331.1:0-4653 GCA_039928585.1 Gemmatimonadaceae bacterium
TGCCCTTCTACATCGACCACGACGATCTCGCCATCTTTTTTGATCGAGAAGCTCATGTGCCTGTCTCCTGGCGGTGCTCGAGTTGTGCGGTGGCGGCAGCCCCTGCCGCCTGCAATGCGGTGATGGCGGCCACGTTGAAGATGTCCTCGGCTGTTGCTCCGCGCGACAGATCGTTGCACGGCTGGCGAACCCCCTGAAGGATCGGACCAACCGCCTGCGCCGAGGCCAGCCGTTGTACCAGTTTGTACGCGATGTTGCCTGCGTCGAGCGAGGGAAACACCAGCACGTTCGCCTTGCCACCGACCGGGCTCTCAGGCGCTTTCCGTGCCGCTACCCCTTCCACGAGCGCAGCATCTCCTTGCAATTCTCCGTCCACGGTGAGGTCCGGTGCCCTCGCCCGCAAATCCGCGACGGCGGCGCGCACGAGATCGACGCTTGACCCCGACGCGCTTCCGTGCGTGCTGAAAGATAAGAAGGCGACGCGTGGAATGTCGCCCACGATTCGAACGCGGTCCCGCGCAGCGGCCAGTGCGATGTCCGCCAGCTGGGTCGCGGTGGGGTACCGCAGCACGGCGCAGTCGGTGAAAGTGAGGACTTCCTCATCCCCGCCGCGGAACGGAGGCACCACCATGTAGAACGCGCTCGAGATCGTCCGCACGCCGTCTGCGGCGCCCACCAGCGAGATGGCGGCGCGTAGCACTTCGGCCGTCGTGTAGACGGCACCCGCCACGCACCCATCGGCTCGTCCCCACTTCACCAGCGCGTCGGCCACCAGCAACGGATTTCGCGCGTGTCGCGCCGCGTCCTCGGGCGTGAGCGGGCGACCCCGCGTGCCCCGAAGCAATTCCTCCGCGACCTCGTCCGCCAGGCCATTCGCGGCCGGATCAATCGCCTCGCATGGGTCCGCCGTCCCGCGCGGTCGTCCGACGAGAATGGGGTGCACCACGCCCGATTTCGTCAGTGCGCAGACGGCCTCCATCACTCGCGGGTCGTCATGCTCCGGGAAGACGATGCGCCGTGGCTGCGCTGCCGCGCGCGCATGCACGGTCTCGAGAAAATTCACGAGGCGACGATCTTGGCCCTGAGCGCCCTGGCGACGGTTTCGTGCACCAGATCTTCCACGTTGCCGCCGTATCGCGCAACTTCGCGCACGAGGCTCGCGCTGATGTAGGTGGTGTCGAGCGACGGCACCATGAACACCGTTTCCAGCCGCGGCGACAGGTGGCGGTTCATCAGCGCCATCTGGTACTCGTACTCGAAGTCGCTCACGGCGCGTAATCCGCGAATGAGCAGCGACGCGCCGACATTCGTCGCGAAGTCGACGAGCAACCCGCCGAACGAACGGACCTCGATCCGCGATTCGTCCCCGATCGCGGCTCGTATGAGCTGCACGCGTTCGTCGATCGTGAAGAGGGGAGCCTTGGACGAGTTGATCGCGACGGCGACTACCAACCGGTCCACGAACTCCAGACTGCGATGCATCAGGTCTTCGTGCCCCTTGGTGATGGGGTCGAAGCTCCCGGCATAGATGGCGACTCTCGAGTTCGGCACGGGAGGAATGTACTGGGAACGGGGTAGGTCGGTAGGTGGGGACTGCGGTCGTCAGTCCGTTACTTCCGGCGCGCGGAAGAACGTGATTGCGGTGTCGCCGTAGCGGCGCGTGTCACCGCCGGCGGGCATCTTCTCGAAGGTGCGATGCTCGATGCCGAGCAGGGTGGCGAACGGCGTCACGAGCCAGCGTTCGGCGACGTTCGCGGCGAAGCCCATGTCATACGGGGGATCGGCGAAGGCGACGTCATACGCGTACTCGTCGAGCCCCTGGATGAATCGAAGCGCGTCGATGCGATGCGCACGGATGAGATCGCGCCCGTCGACCGTCGCGATGTTCAACGCAATGGCGCGAAGGCTCGGCTCGGCGTTCTCGACGAGATCAGCGTGGACCGCGCCGCGCGACACGGCTTCGATGCCGAGCGCCCCCGATCCGGCGAACAGATCCAGCACGCGGGCGTCGGCGAGCGAGGGAGTGACGATGCTCATCCACGCTTCACGCACGCGATCCGCCGTCGGCCGCACAGCGCGACCGTCGGGTGCCACCAGCCGGCGGCCCTTCCATCGTCCAGCCACGATGCGCATGCGATGTCCTAGACCTGGAAGTCGGCCAGCCGAGCTTGCAGTCGCGAGACGCCCTGATATTCGTCGCGCTCCAGCCGATACGCGATGTCCACGGGCCGACTCACATCGATCTCTCCGATCCGCGGGCCGAGCGACCAGCCGATGGCATCGAGCGATTCGCCGGAGTCCGTCGCGAGGCGCAGCTTGAGCCCACCATCGCCGACTCGACGGGGCGGGCCGGAGAGACGGACACCGCGGCTGACGAGCACCGGTGCGGGATTCCCCATACCACACGGCTCGAGGTGTCGCAGGAGCGCCTCGAACTCCGGTGTGAGCTCGTGCAGTGCAACCTCGAGATCGACCCTGAGCTCCGGTACGAGATCGTCCGGCGACAGCACCGCACGCGCTGACGCATTGAAGCACTGCGCAAACTCCTCGACTCGGTCACGCGCGAGACTGACACCGGCCGCGCTGCGATGTCCGCCGAATCGCTTCAGCAGATGCCGGCACCGTCCGATTCCGGCGTGCAGATCGAACCGCGAGATCGAACGTCCCGATCCCTTGCCCTCGTCGCCCTCAAGGCCGATGAGCACGACGGGTCGGCCGAACTCCTCCACGAGGCGCGACGCGACGATCCCGATCACGCCCGGATGCCATCCTTCCCTGGCGAGCACGATGCCGAAGGTGTCGCTCAGGTCCAGCTTGCGCACGTCGCTGCGCGCCTCGTCGAGCACGCGTTTGTCCATCTCCTGGCGCTGACCGTTCTTTTCCTCGAGCTCGCGCGCGATGGAGTTGGCTTCGTGCTCCGTGGTCGCCAGGAGCAGCGCGACGCCGCGCATCGGGTCACCAAGGCGGCCCACCGCATTGAGACGCGGAGCGAGGATGAACCCCACGCGTCCCGCAGTGAGCGCTCTGCCGTCGAGTCCAGCGGACCTCTTCAGCGCGCGCAGGCCGAGGTTGGTGGTTTCCGCCAGCAGCTTGAGCCCATACCGGGCAAGAACGCGATTCTCTCCACGCAGCGGCGCGATGTCGGCGATGGTCGCCAACGCCACGAGGTCCAGCATTCCGAATACGACGTTCTCGTTGCCGCCCATTGCCCGCGTGACGGCGAGGGCGAGTTTGAACACGACGCCCACGGCGGCGAGATCCTTATCCTCCGACTCGCAGCCGGGACGCCTGGGATTGAGCACCGCGAACGCCGCCGGAAGATCGCCGCCCGGCAAATGGTGATCGGAGATGATGACGTCGACCCCCATGGCGTTGAGAGCCCGCACGGGATCGACGGCGCTCGTGCCGCAATCGCAGGTGACGACGAGCGTCGCGCCCGCCGCCCGCGCAGCGCGAACGCCGGCGTCGCCGAGGTCGTAGCCGTCGCGCCGATGCGGAATGAAGGGAACGACCGTGCCGCCGAGCGTGCGGAATGCGCGCGTGAGGAGCGCCGTGGAGCTCATGCCGTCCACGTCGTAATCGCCGTGAATCATGATCGTCTCGCCCGCCTCGATCGCCGCGACGAGCCGCACGACGGCCCGGTCGAGGTCGCGAAGCTGCTCAGGCGGATGCAACTGATCCAACCGAGGGCGCAGATATCGTTTTGCCGACTCGGCCGGCGAATGCCCGCGCGCGGCCAGCAGGCGGCAGATCGGCTCAGGGAGTAGCAACTCGTCCTGAAGCGACTGCACCACGGCAGAATCGGGCCGTTCAGGCAGCAGCCACCTGGTGCGAGGACGAGCGGGAAGCACGGAGGCCGTCATCCCCCCAATTTACCGCGCATCGCGCGGATCCGAGTCGTCACTCCGCCGCGTACAGGAGCACTCCGCAACCTTCGCACATCTCGAGCGCGCCACTTGCCGCCATCGCCGCGCGACGCTGCGTCGGGATCGCCGTGTCACAGGCGCTGCACGACTGGGCGCGGAGCGGAAACACGGTCTCACTGCGGCGGCGCGTTCGCACCCGGTCATACGTGGTGAGCATGGGACGCGGTACAGCGTCGGCGGTCCGCTGGCGCTTCGTGCGCGCCTCCGACATCTCGCGCTCGATCGCGACGCGATCCGCATCGAGCGACGACCGGGCCTCGATCTGCCGGCTTTCGACATCCGCGAGCTGCTGCTCGAGATCGGCGATCTGATGGCGAATCTCGTTCACGCGCCCCTCCACGTGCGACGCATCGCGCTCGCTCTCGTCCACCATGCGCTTGGTCTGCTCGAGCTGCGTCAGCGCCGCCGTGGCTTCACGCGGACTGGTGACACTCTCGTACTGACGCTGGCTGCGCTCCACCAGCTGGCGATGCGTTTCGGTACGGCCCCGCGCCTCACGATGGCGTGCCTCGTCCGCGTCGGCCGCCTTGCGGGCTCGATCGAGGGCAAGCGATACCTTGCCGCGCTCCTTCTCCAACGTCGCGAGCCGCGGTGCCAGCGATGCAAGTCGCGCCTCCAGCGCATAGATCCCGAGGTCGTCATGCTGGACGGCGAGCAGCGCATTCACGTCAGGGTGCATGACTGATTGGGAGGAAGCGGTAAACCGACAGCGGGAAACACTTATCGG
>JBDSSY010000332.1:0-4049 GCA_039928585.1 Gemmatimonadaceae bacterium
GACGCTTCGGCGGCCCGCCCGGATACTCGCGCAGGTTTGGGTACACCTGCGTCTCGAGCATGGTCTTGGCGAACGCGCCGTAGGGCTGCGCGGTGTGAATCACGTAGCTGCCAGCGGGAAAGCTGCGTCCGTTGGCCGAGAAGCTTCCCGACGCGCGTCGCACCTCCACCTGTCCGCGCTGGAGAATCCGGATGGCGGCGTTCACCGCCGTGTCGCGTGCCGGCTGTGCGGGAATGACGATCGAGGCCGGCCAGTCAGCGCGTCCAGGTGCGCGCTTGCCGGCCACGGCGTTCCGTTGCACCTGCGAGTAGCTCGACAGCCACAGCGCGCGATCGTCCGCCGCCTGCGCGAGCAACGTCCACGACGCCGCAGTCTGGTAGCGCACGATGTCGCCGATCCCCCACGCACCACCGTTCCACTTCGTCAGGAAATCGACGCCCGTCACTTTCGGATCGACGTTGAGGCCGCCGCGCAACGAGTCGTAGCTCACCGTGATGGGCGATGCGAGCTGTGCGCTCGCCGTCTCCGTGAGGATGCGGATCGCGCCATGGTAATGCTGGTACGCACGGGCCGGCGTCCACGCGTCGTACGACGTGTTGTTCGCGATACCGGTAAATCCCTGCGCGGTCATGCGCCACGTCATCGACTTTCCCATCTGCGCCACGCCGGCGATGAGGATGGGATCGATGTTCGGCTCCACGGGATCCATGTACGGCGGGACGAAGATTCGCGAGCCGTTCGATCCCTGCTGGTGGATGTCGTTGACGATCTGCGGATGGTACTGCGAGTACAGCGAATCGATCACCATCCGCGTCTCGGCCTGCGTGAACGCGTACCAGTCGCGGTTGTTGTCGTGGCCCGTGTAATGGTGATACAGCGTGGGTGGTCCGCTGCCCTCCCATGCGGATCCCAGCGATCCACGATACCAATCGCCAACGATGTCCACGCCATCCGGATTGAGCGAGGGCACGAGGATGGTGAGCGTGTTGCGACGGATCGAGCGGGATTCCTCGTCCTCACCGCTGACGAGCCGGTGCGCGAGCACGAGCGGCGTGAGGATCCCGCCCACTTCGGTGGAGTGAATGCTGGACGTGACGAGCACTACCACCTTGCCGTCGCGCTCGAGCGCCGCACGCTCCTGCGCCGTGGTGAGCCGCGGATCGGCGAGACGGCGTGCGGCATCGCGCACACGAGCCAGGTTGGCGAGCGTGGCGGGATCACCGATGAAGGCCGCGATGAACGGCCGGCCGAGCGTCGTCGTGCCGAGAGTGTGGAGCTCCATGCGGGGCGACGAGGCGTCGAGCGCCTGGAAGTACGAGACCACCTGACGCCACTGCGGAAGCCGGCGATCGGTGCCGGGCTCGAAGCCGATCACGGAGGCAGGAGTGGGTATGGCGCGGCGCTGTGCCGATGCCTGTGGCGCGAGCAACGAGAGGGCGGCGAGTGCAGTGGCGAACGTGGCGTGACGCATCAGGCGGAAAGCTCCGGTAGGAAGAGACGGGAGAGCTACGGATCGAGAGGGGAAGGCGTTGACGAGGACTTCGACGTACGGCGAAAGGCGTGCGGCGCGTCGGGCGGCGGGGCACGTACGGCGTGAGGCGGGAATTCGGAGGATGCGGTTGGATGACTGCCCGCACTGATCGACCGCTCCTGCCCTGCCGCTGTGCTGGAAATCAAACCGCCCCTTCCAAATTCCTCGCCGTACGCAGCACGCCTATCGCCTCACGACGCGCCGTACGCCTTTCGCCGTACCTCGGTAGGTCGGTAGGTCGGTAGGTCAGTAGGTCGGTAGGTCGGTAGGTCGGTAGGTCGGTAGGTCGGTGCGTCAGTACGGCCCTTGACGGCGTACCCTCCTCGCACCTACCGTACGGGCATGACCGGCCTGCGCACCTTTTCCGTCTTCTTTTATTACTACGCCCATCCCGCGACGGGCCGTGGCCGGAGACGCATGCGCGACTGAGCGAGAGCTCACCGCACGATGACCCGCCGACGGCCCGTGGAACTCCACGGGCCGTCTTGTTTTGTCCGCCACTCCAGTCCGCGCCCTCCACATGATCATCATCACACGCCCCGACATCAGCGACGACGAGCTCGATCACATCCGCGAGCGGATCGAGTCGGCCGGCCTGCACACGCACCTCTCACGCGGCGAGCACCGCACGATCATCGGCTGCATCGGCGACGAGACGCGACTCCAGGAGATTCCACTCCGTTCCATTCCCGGCGTCGAGTCGGTGCTGCCGGTGCTGAAGCCCTACAAGCGTGCGTCGCGCGAGTTCAGCGTGGACCGCACGGTGGTGCGTATCGGCGAGCGGGCGACCATCGGCGGCCAGGCGATCACGGTGATCGCCGGACCCTGCTCCGTGGAGAATCGCGACATGCTGCAGGAGACGGCGGTCGCCGTACGCGACGCGGGCGCCACGATCCTGCGCGGCGGCGCATTCAAGCCGCGCTCGTCGCCCTACAGCTTCCAGGGACTCGGGGCGGAAGCGTTGAAGCTGCTGGTCGAGGTGCGTACTGCCACGGGCCTGCCGGTGGTGACCGAGGTGCTCGATACCCGTGACGTGGATCTCGTGGCGGAGCACGCCGACATGCTGCAGGTGGGTGCGCGCAACATGCAGAACTTTGCGCTGCTCGCCGAGCTCGGACGGGCGAAGCGTCCCATCCTGCTCAAGCGCGGCATGTCAGCCACGATCGTCGAACTGCTGATGGCGGCCGAGTACATCATGGCGAACGGGAACAGCGACATCGTGCTGTGCGAGCGCGGCATCCGCACCTTCGAGCGTGCAACGCGCAACACGCTCGACGTGTCGGCGATTCCCGTGCTCCAGCGTGAGACACACCTCCCGGTCATCGTGGACCCGAGTCATGCCGGCGGCGATGCCTCGCTCGTCGCCCCGCTGGCGTTCGCCGGTATCGCGGCCGGCGCCGACGGACTCATCATCGAGGTCCATCCCGATCCGGAGAGCGCCCTGTCCGACGGGGACCAGTCGCTCGCCCCACCAGCCTTTGTCTCGCTCATGGATCGGCTCTCCGCATTCGCCGCGGCGGCGGGCCGCACGATGACGACCGCATCCGTCGGAGTGCCCGCATGACTTCGCCGGACGACTCGGCACGCGATCCCCACTTCGAGCTGATGGAATGTCGCAATGCGATCGAGGTCGTGGATCAGCGCATCGTCGACCTGCTCGCCCAACGCGTCGCACTCGCACTGCGGGCGGCGCGGGCGAAGCGCGACGCGGGGTTGCCGATTCTGAACACGATGCGGGAAGCGGACGTGATTCATGCCGCGCTCCGAGCGGCGAGCGCTGAGGGACTGCCCGCGGATCCGGTGCGAGAAATCTTCCGGCAGATCGTCGGCATCTCGCGCCGTGCACAGGAAGACGCACGATGATTCCAGACACGCGCATCGCCGTGATCGGGCTCGGCCTCATGGGGGGCTCGATGGCGCGCGCGCTCCACGTGCGCGGTGTCTACGTGCTGGGCTTCGACCGGGATGGTACGCAGCTCGAGGCCGCACTGCGCGACGGCGCCGTGCAGGAGGCGCTCGCGTCCGACCTCGCTGGAATTGCCAGGGCCGAGGTGGTGGTGCTGGCGCTGCCGGTGGACGCGACGGTCGCGCTGCTCCCCTCACTCGCGGCGTGCATCGGTGATGCGCGCCTGGTGATGGACCTCGCGAGCACCAAGCGCAGCATTGTCGCGGCGGCGGAGTCGGCGGGGCTCGGACCACGCTTCGTTGGCGCACACCCGCTCACGGGGAGCCACCGCACCGGATGGGGAGCGTCGCGCGCTTCGCTGTTCGACGACGCTCGCGTGTTCCTGTGCCCCACGCGCTCCACGACAGCCGGGGCGCTGCAGCTGGCGGAATCACTCTGGCGGGAATTGCGTGCCGGCGTGGAAGTGCTGGACGCCACGGCGCACGATGATCAGATGGCGTGGCGCAGTCACCTGCCGCACCTCCTCTCCATCGCACTCGCCGTCACGCTGCGCGATGCCGGCGTGCGGCGCTCGGCGCTCGGTCCCGGCGGGCGCGACATGACGAGGCTCGC
>JBDSSY010000333.1:0-15674 GCA_039928585.1 Gemmatimonadaceae bacterium
AGATCGTAGTCGGGCGGCGTGTAGATCCCCGGCATTTCCGCCGTCTCGCCACCCACGAGGGAGCACCCGTTCTCGCGACATCCGGCGGCCACGCCGGTCACCACTGCTTCCACCACATCGGGGATGAGGACGCCGGCGGCAAAGTAGTCCAGGAAGAAGAGCGGTACGGCGCCCTGCACGAGGATGTCGTTCACGCAGTGGTTCACGAGATCGTGTCCCACCGTGTCGTGCCGCTGCGCGTCGATGGCAACGCGAAGCTTCGTCCCCACCCCATCCGCGCTTGCGACGAGCACAGGTCGTCGCGATTCGGCCGGAATGCGGTACATCCCCCCGAATCCGCCGAAGGCGCCGCGCGCGCCCGCCGTGAAAGTCGACTCGACCACGCTGCGGATGCGGCGCTTCACGGCGTCCGCCCGGTCGAGGTCGACCCCAGCGGCTGAATAGTCGAGCGGCGTGTCGTCGCTCACGTCGCCAGCTCTTCCTCGAACGCGACGAGCTTTCGGAAGTCGGCGACGCGCGAGCTGATGTCGGTCGGAGTGAGCTCCAACAGTCGCTGCACGGAGAATTTCTCCACCGCGAACGATCCCATGGCCGAGCCATACACCACGGCGCGGCGCAGGCTGGCGTCACTCAGGTCGCCGCTGCGCGCGAGATAGCCCATGAATCCACCGGCGAACGAGTCACCCGCGCCAGTGGGGTCAAAGACATCCTCGAGCGGATAGGCGGGCGCGAAGAAGATCGACTTTCCCTTGAACAGGAAGGCGCCGTGTTCGCCCTTCTTGATGATCACCATGCGCGGGCCGCGCTCCATGATCCAGCGCGCCGCCTTCAGCAGGTTGAAGCAATCGGTGAGCTGGCGCGCCTCGCCGTCGTTGAGCGTGATGAGGTCCACGTGCTTGATCAGTTCCACGATGTCGGGTCGACGGCTCTCGATCCAGAAGTTCATGGTGTCGCACGCCACGAGCTTTGGACGTTCCACCTGCCGGAGCACGTCGAGCTGGAGACGCGGATCGATGTTCGCGAGAAAGACGAACGGCGCATTACGGAACTGAGCCGGAATCTTGGGACTGAAGTGCGAGAATACGCCCAGCCGCGTCTCGAGCGTCTCGGCCGAATTCAGGTCATGCCGGTATCTGCCGCGCCAGCGAAACGACTCGCCCTTCGCCTGCTCCAGTCCGGCCATGTCGACCCCGCGCTTCCGGAGCGGCTCGAGCTGATCCATCGGATAATCGTCGCCGACGACACCGACGAGCTGCACGGGGCTCAGGTGACTCGCGGACGCCGAGAAGAAGGTACCAGATCCCCCGATGACGTTCTCGGCCTTGCCGAACGGGGTTTCCACGGAATCCAGCGCGACGGAACCGACGACGAGTACGGTCATGGACGGGGAGAGAAATCGAAGGAACGAACAGGACGGACGGTCGGACGCACTACATGCGGTCGGGCACACTGATGCCGAGCAGCCCGAGCCCGTTGCGCAGCACGATCTGCGCGGCGCGGGCCAGCAGGAGACGAGCCCGCGTGATCCGCTCCGGCTCGTTCAACACGTGCGCCTTGTGATACCAGAGATGGACGCGGCCCGCGGTGTCATGCAGGTACGTCGCAACACGATGGGGCTCCAGTGCCTCGGCGGCATTCGCCACCACGGCCGGAAAGTCGAGCAGCGCTTTCATCAATTCCGACTCCTCGACCAGCGAGAGCGCGGCGAAGTCGACGTCGGTCGCGATCGATGACGGCTCGATGTTGCCCATGCGAAAGATTCCGGCGAGGCGCGCGTGCGCCATCTGGATGTAATAGACCGGGTTCTCCTCCGTCTGCGACCGTGCAAGATCGACATCGAACGAGAGCTGCGAATCACCCTTGCGCATGAGAAAGAAGTACCGCACGGCGTCGCGGCCAACCTCGTCGATCAGCTCGCGGACTGTCACGTAACTTCCGGCGCGTTTGGATAGCTTCACCTCTTCGCCGCCCTTCAGCACCGTCACCATCTGGTGGAGCGCGTACTCCGGGTAGCCCTCCGGGATACCGACATTCAGCGCCTGCAAGCCCGCACGCACGCGCGTCACGGTGCTGTGATGGTCGGCACCCTGGACGTTGATCGCGCGACGGAACCCGCGCGCCCACTTCGTTTCGTGATACGCCACATCCGGCACGAAGTAGGTGTACGTGCTTCCCTTCGCGGCGCTCTTGCGCATCACGCGGTCCTGATCGTCGCCATACGCCGTCGTGCTGAGGAACAGCGCTCCGTCCTTTTCATAGGTCCGGCCGCTGGCGACGAGCTCCCGAACGGTCTGCTCCACGCGCCCGTCAGCGTACAGCGACGACTCGAGAAAGTAGGTGTCGAACGCGACGCCGAACGCCTGCATGTCGAGATCCTGTTCCTTGCGCAGCTCCTGCACCGCGAAGCGTCGCACGGCATCGAGATCCTCGCCCGACGCGTCATCCGGATGCGCTGCCACATATCGGGCGGCGATCTCGGCGATGTACGCGCCGTGATATCCTCCCTCGGGAATCTGCAGCGCGCCGCCGGCGAGCTCGCGAATGCGCGCCTGGGTGCTCGTCGCCAGGTTCTCGATCTGCGCGCCGGCGTCGTTGTAGTAGAACTCCCGCGACACGCGCCAGCCCGTCCATTCCAGCAAGGACGAAATCGCGTCGCCGAGCGCCGCCTGCCGACCGTGTCCCACGTGGAGAGGGCCGGTGGGGTTTGCGCTCACGAATTCCACGACGACCGGCTGTGCCGCCCCGATGTTCTGACGGCCGAATGCGTCCGCCGCGGCGACGAGCGCCGTGATTCCCCCGGCCACCGTGTCGGCGTGCAAGCGAAAGTTGATGAAGCCTGGGCCCGCGATCTCGGCTGACGCGAGACCGGCGGCCGCGTTGTCGAGCGACTCGATCAACTGCTGCGCGAGATCGCGCGGCTTCCGTCCGAGCGGCTTGGAGAGCACCATCGCGAGGTTCGTGGCCCAATCACCGAATGCTGGATCGCGTGGCCGTTCCAGCAACGGGACGACATCGGCCGGCGCGCCCAGCGCGCGAGCGGCACGCGCCAATTCGGCGCGCAGCGCATCGGCGCCCGCGCTCACTCGCCGGAGCTCTTCTTCGGCGCCGCTGGCGCCGGCTTCGATTCTACCGGCTTCGACTCGCTCTTCGGCTTGGACTCCGCTGCCGGCGCGTTCGTCGTCGTTGGCGGAGCCGGAGCGGTCGACTCGCCTTTCGAGTCCGCCTTCTTCGCGTCGCCTCCACCTTCGGCCGAGGGAGCGCCGCTCTTCGGTTCCGGCGTACCCTTGTCGCGATGCGCGTTCTTGCCGTAGTCGGTGAGATAGAACCCCGACCCCTTGAACGCGAATCCGGCGGCCGACATCACCCGCTCGGCGTCCTGCCCGCACTGCGGACAGTGTGCGAGCGCCTCGGCGCCGCTGATGGTGCGGTAGAGCTTCTCGAACTCGTGCCCGGACGGGCAACGAAACTCGTAAGTTGGCATCGATATGAGACTTAGGCGAGTGCTTCCCAGCGGCGAAAGCTAGCCGGGCGCGACCGTCGCTACAAGCGTACATCAAAATCTCCCCTCGACCGGCACGTTCACGAACACCATGAAAAAAGTGCGGCGCCCCGATCGGGGCGCCGCACCTCGTTCACGGAATCGGCAGCCTAGCGCCAGCTCAGGCCCAAACCGTACTGGACGTAATTCGCATTCAACTTCTCGTTCATGTCCACGCCATTGAGCTGTGCGTTCGCGCCCGCTGTCGCCAGATAATTGACGTAGGGCGTGATCGACCAGCGACGCGCGATGCTCATGTCGTAGCCGAGACCGAGCTGATAGCCAAGGCCGGTCGACTGCAGCTTCGACGACGGCACAGTCGAGTTGTCCTGGAGCGTAGTACGGCCAATGCCGACGCCCGATTTCACGAAGAAGCCACTCGTCATGCTCGGGTAGTACTGCGCGATGGCACTCAGCATGCCGGTGCGCGCGGTGCCCTGGTTCTCCGACTTGTTCCAGCCGTTCAGCTCGACGCCGGCCATCAGGCTCGGCGTCATGCCCTTGCCGACACGCAGATAGCCGGACGCACCCGTCTCGCGCGTCGAGACGCAACCGGCGCACGACAGCGCGTTGGACCCGCCGCCAAGGCCGAGGCTCAGGCTGTAACCGCTGCGATCGTTCATGGGCGCGGCGGCCGGACGCGCGGCCGGACGCGCGGTGGCGCGACGCTGCGCGTGCACCGCCAACGGCGCGGCAAGCAATACGACGGTGGCAATGGTGCGGATGATATTGGTTGAGCGCATGTATGCTCCGTGGGGAAGGAGGGAGCGCGGCGGCCCGTCGGACAGCGCGGCCGCGATCGTGGTGCGAGGTGGGATGGAGCCCGACGCGTGCAGGACGCAGAGCGACGCGCGGCGGTGGCGATGCCGCGCGCCGTCAGAGGTTCAGGTCAGCGTGTGTAGAACGACAGGCCGGCGAGCAAGCCGATCGCGGTATCGCCGTCGCCCGACTGGACGTTGGCCTCGAAGCGCGATGCGATCCGGTCGCGCAGCGGCACCTTGAGCCCGCCCCCGACACCGAAGATCGCCGTGCTGTTCGATGGGACGTCGCCCGAGATGCCGACGACGTTCACGAACGGGCGGACATAGAACTGGCTCGCGGCGCGGCTCTGTGCGAAGTGGTAGAGGAGACCGGTGCCGAAGTTGTACGTGGTGAGGGATACGCCACCGCCACTCACACTCTGCAGGCCGAAGGTCGGCTCGATGGACAGTGCCGGCGACAGGAAGAATCCTATCCGAATCTGCTGCGCGGGAATGGAGAGCACCGTGGTGCTCGGCGTGCCGAGCCCGAAGGTGACGCCCGCATCGATCCCGATCTCGGGCGACGGATTCGCCATGGTTGCTCCGCGGGAGCGCTGCGCCGTCGCCGACGCGCTCAGGGCGAGCAGGGAGAGCACGACAAGCGAGGACATGCGACGCATTGGAAATGATCCTGTGGGCTGTTCGACTGGCTGAGACCGGGCGCTCCTTGGTGAGCGCGCACAATTCAGACGGTCGAGGTCGCTGAGAGGTCACTCGGTGAGGTCACATTCCTGACCGGGCAGCCGTCCCGCCCCTCTCTTATCGGATCATCGCCCCGGTTGGTACACGCCCCAGGCCGCGCTGAAGACATCGCTGATTTCACCCACGCTGGCGCGCGCGCGAACCGCGTCGATGATGAGCGGCATGAAGGGCGGATGAGGAGTGCGGGGTGCGCCGGTCTCACCCGTCATGACGCTCGCCGCACCGCGAAGCGCGAGCAATGCCCGCTCTACCGTCGCTGCGTCTCGGCTCTCTCGAACCGAGCGCACCCGCACCGCCTGCTCACGTTCAAGCGCGGAGTAGTCGGGTGCGGACGCGACGTCCGCGGCCGAGCCATCGGCGTAGCGATTCACGCCGACGATCACGGTTTCGCCCCGCTCCACGCGCAGTTGATGCTCGTAGGCGGACCGGCCGATCTCTTCCTGGAAGAAGCCCGACGCGATGGCTTGCGCGGCGCCGCCCATCGCGTCGACCCGCTCGAGCAGCGATAGCGCGTCGCGCTCGAGCGCGGACGTCAACGCCTCGACGTAGAAACTGCCGGCGAGCGGATCGGGGGTGAGCGTCACGCCGCTCTCGAGCCCGACGATCTGCTGCGTGCGCAAGGCGAGTGTCGCCGCCTCCGCGGTGGGGAGCGACAGCGCCTCGTCGTAGCCATTGGTGTGCAGCGACTGCGTGCCGCCCAGCACGGCCGCGAGCGCCTGCACCGTGACGCGGACGATATTGTTCAGCGGTTGCTGGGCCTGAAGCGTGACGCCGCCGGTCTGGGTGTGAAATCGTAGTCGGCAGCTCGCATCGGTCGCGCCGAACCGCTCGCGCATCAATCGGGCATATAGCCGGCGCGCGGCGCGAAATTTCGCGGCCTCCTCGAACAGGTCGTTGTGGGCCGCGAAAAAGAACGAGAGCCTCGGCGCGAAGCTGTCGATGGCGAGGCCGGCCTCGAGTGCGCGGGCGACGTACTCCATGGCGTTCGCGAAGGTGAACGCCAGCTCCTGTACCGCCGTCGCTCCCGCCTCGCGAATGTGATAGCCACTGATGGATATCGGATTCCAGTTCGGCACATCGGTCGCGGCGAACCGGAAAATGTCGGCAATCAACGCGAGTGACGGACCCGGGGGGTAGATGTACGTGCCGCGCGCGATGTACTCCTTCAGGATGTCGTTCTGGATGGTCCCGCTGAGGGATCGCCGGTCGATCCCGCGCTCCTCGGCGACGACGACGTACATCGCCAACAGGGTCGCCGCGGTCGCGTTGATCGTCATGCTCGTGGACACCTCGCCCAGCGGGATGCCGTCGAGCAGCACGTGCATGTCCTCGACCGTGTCGATGGCGACCCCCACGCGACCGACCTCGCCGAGCGCGCGCGGCGAGTCGGAATCGATGCCCATCTGCGTCGGGAGGTCGAACGCGACGCTCAGGCCAGTCTGACCCTTGTCGAGGAGGAGCCGGAAGCGCGAATTCGTCTGCTGCGCCGTCCCGAACCCGGCGTATTGTCGCATCGTCCACAGCCGACCGCGGAACATCGTTGGCTGAATGCCGCGCGTGAACGGATACTGGCCTGGATCCCCGAGATCGCGGTCGTAATCGAGAGCCGCGGGGCGGTACACCGGCTCGATCGGAATTCCCGACGTCGAGCGAACCTCCGGACCTGACGCGTCCGGAGCACCGCGGGTGGACGGCGTCGTCAGGCGCCCACCATCTCCGATCGGTGTGCGAAAGTCTGCACAGCAAGATCGACGTCGCGCTTGGATCCGATGTACAACGGCACGCGCTGGTGCAGCTCCTGCGGAATCACGTCGAGCACTCGCTGGCGGCCGTCACTCGCCGCGCCGCCCGCCTGCTCGCAGATGAATGCGAGGGGATTGGCTTCGTACATCAAGCGGAGCTTGCCGTTCACGTTCTTGCGATTGACGGGATAGCAGAAGACGCCGCCACCGAGAAGGTTGCGATGAAAATCCGCCACGAGCGAGCCGACATATCGTACGCTGAGCGGACGACGGTCTCCCTCGAGTCCGCGATATTTGCGCATCAGCGAACGCGTCGGCTCGTCCCACTGGGCTTCGTACGAATCGTTCACCGAGAGGTAGCGCCCTTCGTCAGGAATCCGGATGTGAGGGTGCGAGAGCAGAAACTCGCCGATCGATGGATCGAGCGTGAAGCCATGTACCCCCTGTCCGGTGGTGTACACCAGCATCGTGCTCGAGCCGTAGATGATGTAGCCGGACGCGACCTGCCGGCGACCGGGCTGCAGCATGTCCTCCATCTCGCCGTGCCGTCCGCGCGTGATCTTCTGCACGACGGAAAAGATCGTCCCGACCGGCACGTTCACGTCGATGTTGGATGACCCGTCCAGCGGGTCGAAGAGCAGGCAGTATTTGCCACAGCGAAATCCGTCGGGGATCTGGATGATGTCCGGTTCCTCCTCCGAGGCCATCGCACAGAGCCGGCCGCCATGGTCCATCGCCTTCACGATGGTATCGTTGGCGAAGATATCCAGCTTCTGCTGGATCTCCCCCTGCACGTTGGAGTTCTCGGTGGCCCCCAGGATGTCGGCGAGCCCGGCCCGACGCACCTTGTTCGCGATCATCTTCGCCGCGAGCGCCATGTCGTACAGGATGCCGGACAGCTCGCCGGTCGCCTCGGGATGCAGGCGTTCCTGCTCGATGATGAACCGCTCGATCGTCACGACCGATGTCGCAGTATGATAGCCCACGAGAGCCTCTAGACGGTGGGTGGAGCGGCGACGACCCGGTCCCTGGCGTACCGCCGAGCGTCCACTTCGTACACGTTGTTCCAGTAGCCGTCGCGAAGGCTCCGCCACAGGTAGCGCAGCGGGAACGCGCGATCATCCTGAAACTGATGGACGTGCCGGAGTTCGTGCAAGAGCAGTTCCGGGTGGGACGCGACGGGATCCGCGAGCCAGATCGTGTCCCACAACGTGATGGCCGCGACGGTGCGCAGGCCGAGGCACCAGCCACCCACGCGCAGCGCGAGTCCTCCGTGGCGCCAGCGCGCCGCCTCCAACTCCGGGAAGGCAGCGATCACGCCTGCGGGGATGCTGCACGACGTACCGATCAGCCAGGCGAGCATCGGGTGGATGACGATGGACGAACAACGATGCGGCGACGCTACCGCCGCTCGGGCACGCTCCAACGCACACCCTGCGCCTCGACGTCGAGCGACCGGCCGTCGGTTCGCACGATCACGGTGCCCATCTGGTCCGTGCGGGCGATCATCGCGCCCGTGGCCGCGAGGGAGTGCATCACTGCTGGATCGGGATGTCCGTAGGAATTGTGCGCCCCGACGCTGACGAGGGCGAGCCGTGGATGCACCGCGGCAAGAAACGCCGTCGTGGTGCTGGTGGCGCTACCGTGGTGGGCCACCTTGAGCACGTCCGCCGTCACGGCGTCGCTCCCGCGTGCGAGAAGCCACGCCTCCTCTTCGGCTTCGGCATCGCCGGTGAGCAGCACGCGCACGGCGCCGATGCGCGCGAGCAGGATGGTGCTCGCCAGATTGGCGTCACGAAGGCCTGCGGTCCACGCAGAGTCTGGAGCAAGTGCGGTGATCGTCACCTCGTCCACCTGAAGCGAGTCGCCGGGGCGCACCCGTTGCCAGGGGACCTGATGGAGGCGCGCTTCGTCGAGCGCGGCGAGATAGGCCGGCGTGCCGCCGACGTAGCCGGGATCGAGAAAACGCGCAGGCCGAAGCGCTGAGAAGACCGAGGCCGCCCCACCCACGTGGTCGGCGTGGGGATGGGACAGGACGAACAGCGCCACCGATCCGCCGCGGTGGGCGATGTACGGCACGACGACGCTTCGTCCCGCGTCGCCCGTCGCCCACGTTCGACCGGCGTCGACGACGATCCATCGGTTGGCGCGCGTGCGCAACGCGATGGCATCGCCCTGCCCCACGTCGAGCAGATGCAGCTCGGTGACGCGTCGCGGCGTCGCCGCGACGAAAGGCTCCCACACGAGCAGCGCACCGGCAACGAGCGCCACGAGAGATGCGCGAACCGGTCGCTCACTGGAACAGGCGACGAGCACGGCCACCGCGGCCGCGCCGCCGGCGCATGCGGCGAGCAGTGTCGGCAGCACGAGCGGTGCGCCGCCCGGCACCGCGGCGGCATGCGTGGCGACCATGTCGAAGGCGACGACCAGCGCGTGGGCCGCGTCGGCAGCGATCCGCTCGACCGCGGCGACGGGGATGCAGAGTGCGAGAAAGAGCACCGGCTGCAGCAAGCCCATGATCGGATCGGCCACGAGATTCGTCACCGGTCCCATCAGCGCGATCCGACCGAAGCTCCAAGCGACCAGCGGCGCCGTGACGACCGTCGCCACGATGCTGACCGTGGCCGCTCGCACGAGCGAGCGGCGATATCCGCGGATGCCGCGCGGCATCAGTCGAGCCGCGAGCAGACCGCCGGCGACGAGCGCCGCCGTGCCGGCGACACTCAGCTGCCATCCCAGATCGAGCACTGTGGCGGGCTGCACGAGCGGGACAACGGCTCCCACGGCGAGCACGGCCCACGGCGAGGTCGGACGCTGCGCGACGCGACTGACGACGAGCAGCCCCAGCATCACGGCGGCACGTACGGCCGGCGGTGGCGCGCCAATGCCCGTGACATAGAGCGCCAGGATCGCCAACGTCGCGACGCGGGCCGCTGTGGGCGGCACGCGCATGGCGCTCGCGAGCAGCTCGAGCGCGAGCGCGATGATCGCGACGTGCAGTCCGGACACGCTCAGCATGTGCACCAGGCCGGCGCGCGCGAATCGCTCGCGCTGCTCCACCGGCACGGCGGACATGTCGGCAATGACGAGCGCGCGAACGATGGGTGCGTCGGCGCCGAAGACGCGGTCGATGCGCGCGCCGGTCCGTGCCCGGATCCAGGCGAACGAGCGCGTGGGTCGCACGTCGCTCAGCGTTGCGTCGCGCACGATGACGCCACGGGCATCGGCCGTGGCGGACCCGTGCACCGTGGCAACGGTGCCAGCGGCGGCGCGCCCCGTGCCGATCAGGAGAGTCGCGCGCGAGGTGCAGTCGTGCGCGCGAAGCGTGGCGCGTGCGATGCCGCCAGGCGAGGCGGGACTCTCGAGCTCCGCGGTCCACACGCTCCGGGTGGTCAGCGACACGCGACAGTTACGCGTGCTGGCAGCCGACGCCAGGCCGACGAGCGCACCGGCGATTCCGAGAACAAGGCAGGAGGTGGTCGCGGATCGCTGCGTCGAGGCCGACGTCACCGACGTCGCAATCGCCGTTGCAGCGGCGACGAGCACGGCACCGATCACAACGGATTGGCGCGTCGACAGTGCGATCGCGAGCCCGATCGCGTACGCCAGCGCGCCCCAACACACGAGTGGCATCGACTCAGATAACGCGCCCTGTCGATTGACAGGTCATCGGATGAGCGCCGAGGGTATCGAAGTCGCGCGGGCGAACTCTTCGTCAGAGAGGCGCGCAGCCGACGGCGTCGTTGCCGTCTCCTGCACGCCTTCGCGAACCTCGTCAGCGCACCGGCAGCCGCCAGAGCCCGTTTAAGCTCGTCACGAAGATCGTATTCCCCACAATGGCGAGGTCGGCAACGATGTCAGGCAGTGCACGCAGATCGAGCACGGTGGCATTAGTGTCGAGCACGCGCACCTCGTACTTCAACGGCACGGCGCCGACGAGCCGACCCTGACCATCGACGGCGAACAGCTTGAACGTCCCAATGTCCGTCACCGTGCCGCGCAGTGAGAATTCCTGACGGGCCGGATCGTAACGCACAAGCTGCGTGCCGTACATGACGTACAGCGCGTCGTCCGCCGACCGGTACACCACCGACGTCGGCGAGGCGGTGGACGCGAAGCCGTCGAGCCGTTCCGTCCCGCGACCCGGAACGCTACGATACAGGCTTGTACCGCAGAAGCTGTAGACGGTGTCATTCGGCAGTACGACGAACACGTTCTCGCAGTCCCCTGAAATCAGCACCGGTTCGAGGGAGCTGCCGGTAAGCCGGAATACGCCGCCCGAAAGGTTCCCTGATCGTCCGACGTACACCGAGCCGTCCGCGCCGACGGCGATGTCGCTGGCCCAGAACGACAGGCTGCGGACGAGGGTTGTCGTTCCGGAGACCAGATCGACGGTGACGATGCCCTCGCCGTCAACGCCGTATAGGCGACCGTCGGGCGCCGCCGCCAGTAGCCGTAGTAGACGGGCGGGGGTGGGTAGGAGCCGCGCACTCGAGTCAGTGACGCGTACCTCGACGCGGCGGCTATAGCGGCCAAACGGGCGGAAGGTGCTCCACTCGCCGGTGGACCCGTCTAGCTCCAGTGAGTCGAGATGAACGCCCTGTGCGAGGCCGCGGGTGTCGACGGTGAAGCCGATCGCCGTGGCGACGTCCGGGCTGCTTCCACCCGCCTTCGGCCCTGCGAGCGCAACGCTCGCCGCGTCGGTTCGCACCCAGGGTGGGACGCTCGCAACACGTACCGTCACGGTGCCCAGACCGATGTTCTGTGCCCACACCGAATCCCGCGCGAGCGCGCCCTGCGGCAAGGAGAAGAATGACCGCTCGTAATACCGGGAGACGTTGAAGATCGGCGCACTGCGGCGGACACGGACCGTGTAGGGCAGGCTCGCTGCGACGCAGACCTGGCCCCCACAGTCCATTTTTCCGCCGACCACTTCCATCGTAAAGACACCGGTCGACAACGGCACGACCGCCCCATACAGCGCAATTCCGTGGGACGTCTGGACCGACGCCTTGAGCCAATCGGCGCCGCTCGATTGGAGTCGAGCGCCGAACATGGAAGCATCCGCGCTGTCCATCCGAACGAGCAGATCGAGCGTGTCCCCCGCAGTGACGGACACCGCAATCCGCTCGGTGGCGACGCCGTACGCGAAACGACCCGTGAAGGATTCGCCGACCGTCAGCGCCACACTCGGCCGATCGTCCCGCACTTTCACGGTGATTGTGGCGCTCGCGTAGCGGGAGCTCGCGGTGATCGTGGCCGTGCCCGCGGCTCGCCCCGTCACGATGCCGGCGCTGCTCACATCGGCGATGGACTGAGCGGAGCTTGTCCAATAGAACGGCGCGGCCACCGGCTTGCCGGCGGAATCAGTTCCCTGCGCGCTTAGCGTGATCCTGCTGGCAACCGCGACCACGCTGTCCCCCGTGAGTCGCACAGTCGGCGCGACGAGCGCGGGCACCGTCGGTGCATCGCCCGTGCATCCGGCAACGAGCCTGACGACAGGAATGGCGAACAACAGGAAATGACTCGGCCGCGTCATCGAGGTTGCCTCCACTAGCTCGTCGACCTACGCCCCGTGGCTGGCGACGTCGTCCCTCGACCGCCACGCAGCACACATCATCCACTCCCTCATGGGACGGGCATCCTCCAGAAGTAGCCCTCGCCCTGATGAGGAAGCGTTGCTCCGTACACCGTATCCCCGATGATCGTCACATCCGCCGTCGTCTCCGGCACGGGAATCTGATAGAGCAACGCGCCGACGGTGTCGAAGACGCTCATCCCGTGCTGGCCCGGCCTGAACAGATACAGCCGACCCAGGGCATCCACCGCCCGCAACTCCTCCTCGAGCGGAGAGGAGATCGCGAGCGTCCCACGAATCTCGTCAACCGACCGCGCCAGGTCGAATCGATGCAGCACGCCTCGGCGGACGTAGTAGATCGCGCTATCCCGCGCAGAGTATGCCATGTTCGGCGAGCCACCAGCGCCGAGCGTCGTGCGCACGCCCGATGCGGAAAGGCGCATCATCGTGCCGCCGCTCGATACATACGCGATGCCACCCGCACCGATCACGACACCGTCAGCGTTACCCTCGGACTTGATCACGGGCGTGCCGCCCGTTCCGAGTGCAACCGTGAGCAGTGAATCACCACCTGAGCGCCGCGCGATAACTCGAACAGTTCGATCCGCGGCGACATCCATGCCGACGATGGGTCCGACGACCGTCGCCAGCACGGTCGCCGCGCCTGTGGAAGGCACGATGCCGTAGATGGTCCCGTTCACGTAGCCGAACAGCTCTCCCGTCGGCGATGCGGCGATGCCGTCCAGCGTCTGCCGGCCGACGACGGCGACGGACGCCGCATACACATTGAGCACTGCAGCGCGGTAGCGCAGCGTGTCGCTCACGAGATTCCAGGTTGCTGCGTCCATGGCGATCCGGAGCCGCGGCATGTACTCGACGCCTGGAGCGAAGCCTGTCGCATCGATGCGCATGACGATCGGCACGGCGCCCGCTGGGGGCGTCGAGGTGAGCGTGCGCGGGAGCGGTGCGGGTCCGGCGACGGCGAGCGTGCTCGCCTCCGACGTGATGGACGCATCCATTCCGGACAAGTCGAGTCGCATGGTGCCAGCGCCACGATTCTGGACCCAGACGGTATCGAACACCACGCTTCCCGACGCGATCCAGCGCGGGTACTGATAACCGGTGGCTCCGATGATGCCGTTGTTGCGCACGAGCAACGCGAACACCGGGGCGCTGCGTCGAATCGCGAGCGTGAACGTGCCGCTCGTGGCCTGACAGCCGCCGCGCAGACACGACGGCCCACTCGTGGCGTCGAAGACGTACAGGCCGGCGGCCGTGACGATCTGGTTGGCGACGATCACGGTCGTGCCGTTTGCGGCGGCGGGGGTGAGATCGAAGGCGCGACCCGTCTGCCGAAGCTGCTGAGCAGCAGTGCTTCTGGTGAGTCGAAGATCGATCGTGTCGCCGACCTGCAGCGGCAGTGAGAATCGTTCGCGACTGAAGCCACCGACGATCGTGCCCGTCCGCGACTCGCCGAGCGACATCGCGACGATGGGCCGATCATCGACGACGCGTACCTGGGCGACCACTGAGGTGGAACCCGACGATGCCGTGACCGAGACGACGCCCCCAGCTCGCCCGACGATACGCAGAGAGCCGATTCCGCCTGCGGCGCCCGCGCCCGCTGGAACGTTGGCGAGCGACGTGTCGCTGAAGGACCACTCGAGCGCCGTCAACGACGTTTTCCGCATGGCCGGGTCATTCGGCTCGGCGAACAGCGAGATGGTGTCGCCAACCTGCACGACCGAATCGCCAACGATGCGAAATGTCGCGACGGGTGGGGTGGCCACCTGCTCCGACCTGCATCCGGTCAGCAGGCTGACCAACGCGAGTGCGGAGACCAGCGGGCGATGGTGCATCGACCTGGGGCAATTGGCGACGCGCGACATGCATTGCAGCGGCCCGCGTGGCACCGATGTCTTGCAGCGCAAAGTTGGTCGGCCGGCCAACGACATCGCTGGCCACACCGTGTCGTGCTACCCCGCCATCGGCAGGGCGTGCCGCGCCGCGACGACCGAACCGGTAAACGTCGACCCCGTCGTACCGGTGAGCTCCACCGTGAGATACGATCCGAGCATCGACGCGTCACCCGGGACGAGCACCGTCTTGAAATCGCGGGTGCGGGTCATGAGCATCGAGTCACCGCGCTTGGCCTGACGCTCTACCAGCACTTCGTGTCGCGTCCCGAGCAATCCCATGTTCCGCTGCCGTGTCAACGACCGCACCGTCTCGACGAGGCGTTGCAGTCGCTCGCTCGCCACATCCGCGGGTATACTCAGCTCGGCTGGCAGGCGCGTGGCGGGCGTGCCGTCGCGAGGAGAGAAGATGAACGTGTACGCGTCGACGAACCCCACTTCGCGCACGGCGCTCAACGTCTCCTCGAATTCGGCATCGGTTTCGCCGGGGAAGCCGACGATGATGTCCGTGGTGAGCGTCACTCCTGGAATCGCGCGCCGGATGCGCGCCACGCAGTCGAAGTACTCCTCCCGCGTGTAGCGTCGCAGCATGCGCTTGAGCATTCGCGAGGACCCGCTCTGCATCGGCAGATGCACATGCTCGCACACCGTCGGGACTTCGGCCATCGCGGCGATGGCGCGATCGGAGAAATCGTTCGGATGCGGACTGGTGTAGCGCACACGGCGAATGCCCGGCACCGCGCCCACCGCACGGAGCAGGTCAGCGAAGTCATGCGCGCCATCGGTGTACGAATTGACCGTCTGGCCGAGCAGCACGACCTCGCTCATCCCGGACGCGACCACGTCTCGCGTCTCGCGCACGACGTCCTCGAGCCGGCGGCTCCGTTCGGACCCGCGTGTGGTCGGCACGATGCAGTACGTGCACCGGTAGTCGCAGCCGCGCTGGACAGGTATCCACGCCTTCACCTTGTCGAAGCGGCGCGGGGTGAAGTCCTCGTAGTGTTCCTCGAGGTCGAAGCTCGTCTCGATCGTCCGTACGCCGCGGCGCGCATTCTCCAGCAGCTGCGGCAGTGCGCGGTACCCGTCGGGCCCGACGACGAGCGATACGTGCTTCGCCTTCTCCAGCAACAGAGGTCCCAGCCGTTGCGCCATGCAGCCAGTGACGCCCATGACGCTGTCGCTCTTCATGTGCCGCTTCAGCTCGCCGAGCCGCCCGATCACCCGCTGCTCGGCGTGATCCCGAATGGCGCAGGTGTTGACGAGGATGACGTCGGCCCCATCGGGCTTGTCCACCGGCGCATAGCCCGAGGCGGCGAGCTTCCCGAGCATCAGCTCGGAGTCGCTCACGTTCATCTGGCAGCCGTACGTCTCGATGTAGACGGTGGGGAGGGGGGCGGA
>JBDSSY010000334.1:0-3519 GCA_039928585.1 Gemmatimonadaceae bacterium
ACGTCGCGAATCTCGCGCCGAAGGTGAAGGCCTTCGTCGCCGCCTTCCGTCCCAATGCGACCGCGCTGCAGAATGCGATCGCCGGCACGCTGCTGCCCGACATGCTCACGGTCTTCACGGCGCAGCCGCAGAGCTCTGCCGGCTACCTGAGCTACGTCCTGACCCCGGGTGGCCAGGCCTACGGCGGCCGCAAGCTCGCGGACGACGTCGTCGACATCTCGTTGACCGCCGTGTTCAGCGACCTGCTCGATCCCACGCAGGCCGTCTGCAAGCCGTTCGTCCTCCCGTTGTGCACGGACAACGTGCCGTCACACGGTGGATTCACGACGACGTTCCCGTACCTGGGCGCGCCGAAGTAACTCCATGCACATGCGACCGCAGCATCCGCCAGTGAACACCGCCGCATCGATGAAGGGGTTCCCCTCCGTCGTCGCGCTGCGGCGAGCGTTCCTCCTGACGGGTGTTGCGGCCGCGATGGCATGCGGACGTGGTGCTCCCCCCGCGTCATCCACGGCGGTGGTCACTGCCCCCGCCGCACCACTCAAGTCTGCCGCCGAAATCCGCGATCTCGACATCGCATGGTTCACGGCGCGCGCCGAGCGCGATCCCACCGGAGCGCTCGACCTCGCCCGGCTCGGCGCCTTGTATCTCGCCCGTGGCCGCGAGACGGGCGATCCGCGCGATGCGGAGCTCGCCGAGCAGGTGGCGCGCCGCTCGCTCGGCAACCGTGCCTCGCACAACGCGGGCGCGTCGTTCGTGCTTCAGTCGGCCCTGCTCACGCAGCACCGCTTCGCCGAGGCGCTTCGCCTTGCCGTCGCGGCGCGCGACGCGGAGCCGGAGAACCAGACCGCACGTGCCGCGGTTGGCGAGATCCAGATGGAGCTTGGCCAGTACGACTCCGCGCGAGTGTCGTTCACCGGCCTTCGTGTCACGCTCGGCGACCTCGCCGTGGCGCCGCGCCGCGCGCGGTGGGCCGAGATCCAGGGCCAGCCCGATCAGGCGCGAATGTTCCTCAAGGCGGCGCTGGCCACCGCGCAGCGCCAGCCGGCGCTCCCGGCCGAGCAGCTCGCCTGGTACTGGCTGCGCGTGGGCGACGTCGAGCTTCGCACCGGTCATCCCGTCGCGGCCGATTCGGCGTACCGGGCCGGGCTCGCGGTCCACCGCAATGACTATCGCCTGCTGTCCGCGCGCGCCCACAGCGCGCTCGTGCAGCAACGCTGGCGCGACGCCATCGCGTACGGCGAGCAGGCAATCGGCGTGACGCTTGATCCCGCCACGCTCGGCATCCTCAGCGATGCCGCGACCGCGCTGGGCGACACGGTGAAGGCCGCCGAGTACGCGCGCGTGCTGGATGTCGTGGTGCTGCAGCAGCCTGGCGCGTATCACCGGGCGTGGAGCCTGTTCCTGCTCGATCACGACCGGCATGTCGCGGTGGTGTCGCGCAAGATTCGCGAAGAGCTTCGCACGCGGCGCGACGTGTACGCGTACGACCTGCTCGCGTGGTCGCTGCACAAGCAGGGACGTCACCGCGAAGCGGCGACCGCGATGGCGCAGGCGCTTCGTGAGGGCACCCGGGATGCGCAGCTCTTCTACCACGCCGGCGAGATCGAACGTGCGCTGGGCCATGACGACGCCGCGCGCACCCACCTCGCGCGCGCGCTGGCGGTGAATCCGTACTTCCACCCGACGCAGCCGGCGCGTGCGCGCGCGGCGCTGGCTGCGCTGAAACCGGGGGCCACGACGGTTGCGGTCGCGCGCGGGGAGACGACGCCTTGAGCGAGTTCCTCACGTTCGCGCAGCTCGGCTTCCGGCACATCGCGGACATCAACGCGATGGATCACATCCTGTTTCTCGTCGTCCTGGCGGCCATCTATCGGTTGCGGGATGCGAAGAACGCGTTGTGGGTGGTCACCGCGTTCACGGTTGGACATTCCATCACGTTGGCGCTCGCCGTCACCGGCCTGCTTCACCTGCCGACGGCCCTCATCGAGTTCCTGATCCCCGTGACGATCGTGATCACGGGCATCGAGAACATGATCGTGAGCGACCGGACGCGCGCGCCGTGGGGCGGGCGTTACCGGCCGGTGTTCGCTGGCGTGTTCGGGCTCGTTCACGGCGCCGGCTTCGCCAACTATCTCAAGGCGCTGTTCGTCGAGCCTATCGCCGTTCCGTTGTTCGGTTTCAACGTGGGCATCGAGGTCGGGCAGGTGGTTGTGCTGGCGACGGTGGCGCTGGCGCTGGCGGGGCTGGATCGGGTGATCGGCTCCTGGCGCCCAACGAGCGTGCGTTGGCCGGCGCTTCGAGTACGTGTTGTCGGCGTGTCGGCGGTCGTCGTCGCCGTCGGTACCGTGTGGGCCGCGCAGCGGAGTCCGTGGTGACCGGCGTCCGGATTGCGCGCTACGCGATCATGATCGCTGCGACCCTGGCGCTGTTTTCTCCGACGCGTCCCCTCGCGGCGCATCCGCTGCACACCACGATCACCGAGCTCACCGAAGACCGTGCGCGCGGCACCGTGCGCGCCGTCATTCGCGTGTTCGCCGACGACTTCGGCACCGTTGTCGCGCGACGGACGCGCGGTGCGCCGATCTCCGAGGCGACGGCGTTTGCCTACGTGAGCAGCACGTTCTCGTTCACCGATCGCGCCGGCCGCATTGTGCCGGTGCAGTCGTGCGGCATGCGGCGGACGGCCGACCTGGTGTGGGTCTGCGTGGAAGCGCGCTCGCCCGCCGGCCTCGCGCCGCTCAGCGTGCGCAACGCCGTGATGTGCGACCTGTTCGACGACCAGGTGAACGTGGTGCAGGGCACGGTCAGCGGGGCGCGACGGAGTTTGTTGTTCACCCGCGGGGATCGCGCGAAGCCGTTGGCGTGAGCGCTGCGGGCGAAAATCACGATCAGCAGGAGAGCGATGAGCCGGCAGCGAGGAGCGGTGAGCGGTGGGCCATGAGGGACCGGCTCTCACCGCCCACCGAGGAGCGGTGAGCGGTGGGCACTGAGGGACCGGCACTCATCGCTCACCGCTTCCCGCTTCCAGCCCCCAGCCTCAGCCCTCTCCTCCTGCCGTTCTCACGACCGCGGTCACGGCGTTCGCCATGCCGCTCCATCCGCCGCGATCAACTGATCCGCCTCGTCCGGCCCCCATGTTCCCGCCGCGTACGTCGCCATCGGGTTCGGCGTGTGCTCCTCCCAGAAGCACAGCAGCGGATCGATGATCTTCCACGCCGCCTCCACTTCGTCGCTGCGCAGGAACAACGTCATCTCGCCGATCATGACGTCGAGCAGCAGGGTCTCGTACGCCGGAGCCGCCGTCTCGCCGAACGCCTCGGCATAGGTGAAGTCCATCTCCACCGGCGCGACTTCCACATGCTGGGTCATCGCCACCGCGGCGCCGGGCACCTTCACTTCGAAGCTGAGCGAGATGCCCTCGTTGGGCTGCACCCGCATCACCAGCGTGTTCGCCTGAAGTGGCGCGTGCCCCTCGCCACCCCCGAACATCAGGTGCGGCGGCGCGTGAAACTGCAC
>JBDSSY010000335.1:0-12036 GCA_039928585.1 Gemmatimonadaceae bacterium
CACGCTCTCGGCCAGCAGCTCGTGAACATTGAAATCCGCGATCCGATAAATCAACGTGCCGCTGCCAACCTTCGTGAGGTTGAGCAGGTCGCTGATGAGTCCCGTGAGATACCGCTGATTGGTGCGAATGCGATCGAGGTCCACTCGCTGCGCGGCCGTGAGCGGACCGTGGATCTCCATGTTGAGCAGCTCCACGTATCCGCCGATGGCGTTCAGCGGGGTACGCAATTCGTGGCTCATCATGCCCAGAAACGCGCTCTTCGCCACGCTCGCCGATTCGGCGCTGACGCGCAGTGCGACCGCCTCGCCGTAGATGCGCGCGCGATCGAGTGCCAGCGCGCTTCGGCTTGCGAGATCCTCGGCGAGCGCGTTGTCGTCCTTCGACAATGACCGTGTCGGCTGCCCAGCCACGAAGGTGACAGCCCCGATGAGGCGTCGGTCGACGATCAGCGGCATTGTCAGGAGCGGACCGGTCACGAGTCCAGACACGACCTGACGAACAGCCGGCGGATGCGATGCGTTGTCGAGCACGGCCGGCGCGGCTTCGGTGAGCACCCGCGAGTCATCGCTCCACAACGCTGCTCCCACTCCATACCGGTCGTCGGCCAGGGGCGTCCAGGCGCCCTCCAAATCATCAAGCGCGGCCTGCATCTTCGGATCGGGATGGATGGTTGCCTGACGACGCATCGCGTGGCCGGCGTCCAGCGTATCCACGATACACCAGTCGCCGGGGTACGGAAGCGACATCAGGCTCATCGCGACCAACGTCGCGCTCTCGTCGAGCGACTCGGAAAGCCGACGGCTTTCGGCGGAGAGGAGCGCGGCGCGTCGACGCGACAGCTCGGCATCACGAGCCATGTCCTGATCATGCAGAGCGCTCAGCAGTAGCCGCTCGGTCATCTCGCTGTGCGCGGACGACGCCCTGCCGCCGGAGGTGGCGTGGCGCAGCTCCACGACGAGATGCTCCGTGTCGTGATTGCGGTCCACGTCGGACCACACGGTACAACACAAGGTAGGCGAACCCTCAACCAGCGGCTTGAGCATCACCTGGCGATCACCGACCCCCGTGCGATGCGCACGATTCAACATCGCCGTGAATGCCACGTTGCCGCCAAGCGCGAACGCCTCATCGAGATGGCGACCGATGACCGGCGCAGCGTCATGGTTCAGGAGCCGACGAAAGGATGCATTCGCGTAGACGATTGTATGCCGATCGCCGCGGATGACCGCAAACGCCTCCTCGACGTGTTCCACCGCCCAGGCGAACGAGTCCGAGTCGAACTTCGCCACGTCCATCCCTGTCACCCGGTGCTCCTTGGCCGATGCACAACGCGAAGCGAGCCTGTTGCTGAGCGCTTATCGCGTCCGCTCGACGATCAGACAATGCACGATTCGATCCCCACCGCGTCGCGCGACTACTGCGGTTGACCACCAGCCTGAGCGATCGCGCGAAATGTTTTTCCGTCTTCCGACGGCGCAGCGTATCCCAGTGCTTCGAGACGCTTGAGGGTGACACCGAGATCCGAGGGGCGCAGGCCGAGACGTTCGGCCAGCACATCGCGTGATGCGTCACCCAACCGCACCAGCGTGTCCAGGACCGCTGACTCGTCGCCCGTCAGTCCGGTGTGATCGACCCGACCGCTCTCGAGATGAAATTCTGGAATCCCGGTGAGGATGCCGCGGTAATGCCGGAGCGGGCCTCCAATCACCGCGCCGTTGGCCGTCACCTGATAGCGACGGAAGTCCCTGCTGTGCGCACTACCGCGCATCTTGTGCACGGCGAGCACGGTGAGGAGTTCGCCCTCCACCTCCACGAAGCGCTGCACGATGATGTCGTCGGTGATGAAGGACACCTTTTCGGTGGTGAAGCGCACCTCGGGGTACCCACCCACGATCTCGGTGGTCATGAAGATCGTCACGCCGGTGGCGGTCAGCGCGCCGACGAGCCGATACAGGGATTCCCGGAAATCCTCGCGGAATGCGGGCGCCAGGGCTACCTCGAAGCCGGACAACGAATCGATGACGACGCGCTCGGCCCCGAGCTCCCGTACGGCATCCATGATCTCCGCGAGCGTTTCGTCCACGGAGAGATCGAGCGGCCGGAGGTAGATGAGTCGGAACTTGCCCGATGCGAGCTGCTTGCCCATGTCGAGGCTACGCGCCTTGGCGCGGGCGAGATACTCGTCAGGATATTCCTCGAACACGACGATCACCACGGACTCCCCCTGTCGGAGGCCTTCGGCGGCAAATTGGGTCGCGAACGTCGTCTTCCCGCTGCCGGCGGGACCGGCCAGCATCACCGCGTCTCCCGCCGGGATGCCGCCGCCCATCATCTCGTCGAGGCCCGGCACGCCGGTGGCGAGCCGGCGATTCTCGGTCGGTCGGCGCTGACCCTGCTGCTCCGGTATCCGCGGAAAGATCTGGACGCCGGCCGACGTGATCCGGAAAGTATGCAGGCCCGGCATGGGCGCTCGGCCTCGCACCTTGATCGCCTGCATCTTTCGCACGACCGAGTTCCGGTCGGTCGCCTGCGACAACCACAGCACGCCATCGGCGACCGTGAACACCGGACTGCGCTGTTCGCCCTCATCGTACTCGCCGATGAGGAACGACGTCACTTCCCATGTGGTGAGGTGCAGTGCCAGCCGTTCGATGAACTGGTCGATCGAGAGCGTGTCACCGCTCGTCGCTTCAATGCTGCGCCCGAGAAAGGTGCGAAACGAATCGACCACGACGAGCCGTGGCTTTACTCGCTCGACTTCGGCTACCATCCGCTCGAGCACCAGCCGAAGATCGAGTTCGAGCGCTTCCTCACTCAGGTTCACATAGTGGATCGACTTCCCGACGAGCGCAGAGTCGAAGAATGCGAATTCCTGCTGGTATCGGAGCATCTTCAGCGTCGGCTCACCCAGCACCGTGAAATACAGTGCGGGCCGATCCGGCGCCGCGTTGGCGAACAGGATCTGTTGGGCCAGTGTGGTCTTGCCGCTTCCCGGACTTCCCGCAATGAGATTGAACGAATGCTCCGGTAATCCCCCGCCGAGCACGGCGTCGAGGCCGGGCACCCCCGTCTTGATGCTGAGGATGCGACTCGTTTCCGGCGCCGCCGCCTTGCGAACGCCCGGCTTTCCTTTTGTCATGTCGTATCCTCGTCGAACGTGTCGGCCGCGTCGTGCTCGACGAGCCGCGTAACCATGTCAGTGCCGATGAGTCGTCCCAAAAGCGTGAGCAACCCTTCGAGCAACGCATCGAGGCCGGCGACGACGGCGGGGGCGCCATGTGCCTCGATACTCTGGGCGAATCCTTCGATCGAGGGCGAGAGCTGTCGGCCGACGCGAAGCTGCAGGAGTGAGGGATGCGCGCCCTGCACCTCAGTCATCGCACGGGCGAGCAGCGCCTGAACGCCATTCACGCCCAGACTGTGGGTGAGGTCCCGGAGGGCGTGCTCGCACGCCACGCGCACAGCGAGGGCGCGATCGCGCGGGTCGCCGGCCGCGGCGGCACGCGCGATCAGTCGTCGCGCAATCGCTGCCGGGTCCGAGGCATCCGTCGCCCGTTCCTCACTCACTAATTGCTGTTCCTCATGTGGCCGACGAAGTCACACGGCGCGTCTCAGATCCTGGTCGCGCGCTTGGCGTCCGACGGCAGTGCGGCGACGCTCCTCTCAGCCAGCACGCTATGCCAGATGTTGTAGCGCCGCAAGCGTTCTTTCCGTATCGGGCGTCGTATGCGTCTGCTCAATTGGATCGTCGAGGGAACGCCACTCCTTCGCGAACAAATTCGCCAGCGCTTGCGAGAGAAGAGCACGCGATGCACTGTCTCGGCCTACCCGACGCCGGGTCGCGTGCACCGCACTCTCTCTCCCCCTGAGGACCTCCATGCGTTACCACACTCCCCTGCGATGGGTCGTCGCGGCGGCGGCGGTCATCGTCTCGATGGCCTGCGCCAGCAATGAAATCTCGACGACGCAAGTCGTGCCTTCTGGTACAGCCGATCGATCGAGCGGCGTGCCGTACACCGGTGCGCTGCCGGACCTCATCGTCGACTCCAAAGCCACGCAGAACCACTGGGTCACCCGCGTCGAGGATCTGCCGGCGAACTTCTGCAGTGTGCAGGAAGGCGGAGTGACGGCGGGAACGCACACCGTCATTCGCTTCAGCGTCACGACGCCGAACATCGGGAAGGGTGACGTGTTCGTGGGCAGCCCGCTCGCCCATATGGACCCGAATGGCGATGGGAGCTTTGCCGATTCGGACGGCATGTTCCAATTCGCCGGATGCCATCAGCACTTCCACTTCCAGAATTACGCGACGTACAAGCTGATCGACGAGCGGGGCAAGACGTGGAAGGCGGCCAAGCGGGGATTCTGCATGCTGGACACGGATCCCTATAACGTGGGCACCGGCGACGGCACCTGGACGTACCGGAACTGCGGCTCGACGACGCGCGACGGATTCCAGGGTGTGAGCGCGGGCTGGGCGGACACCTACGTGTTCAAGCTCGGGGGCCAGTACTTCGTGCTCGACGGGGGGGACGGGCAGCCGGTGGTGCCGCCCGGCGTGTATACCATCGAGGTAGAGGTCAACCCGGCGTACGCGCCTGCCATGGGCGGCGGCTGCCCCCTCGTGAAGGATCCAGCAACCGGCATGTGTCATCAGTTTGCTGAAACCAACTACGCCAATAACCTTGGGCGAGCGACGGTGGTCATCACCGATCATCCGGGCCGCGCCGGCTACGGTCCGCTCAAGAACGACAATTCTTCGCTCAAGGCGTCCGACGAAATCGAGAAGTAGCATTCCCCGGCGCGATCGACGAAGGGCCCGCCACGCGCGTTGCGTGGCGGGCCCTTCGCATACCCGGGACGAGACTCGAACTCGTATAACACTCGCGTGTTGGGGGATTTTGAGTCCCCTGCGTCTACCGATTCCGCCACCCGGGCGCGTGCGGGTAATGTAGCCGTCACCAAGCGAGCGCTCAACGCTTCGCGTGCAACTACCGGCGTCGGGGCGGAATGGAGTCTGGACGCTCGCGTCGGAGCGCCTCTACCCGTCGCCGCACATGTTCCTGCAGGGCGGCGTACCGGGCGCGCTGCACCGGTGACATGAACGCGGCGAATGCACGCTGCTCCTCGATCTGCAACTCGACCCGCTCACGCTGCAATTCGTGCACGCGATCCAGCGTGCTCGCGACGACAGCTTGATCCGCGCTTCGCGCGGCCGACCCGTCGGACTGCGCATCGGACGACAGTTCCCGACGCAGCGTCGCGCGCAACGTCCGCTCCTCCACGGCGAGGGCGCGGCGGCGCTCGTCGAAGCGCCGGCTGGTCTGCTGCAACCGCGCCATCTGCTCGTCGGTGAATCCGATTTGGCGTTGCGCGATCTGCCACAGATTGCGCTGGAACTGTCGCTCCATCTGGGCGCGCCGCGGCGCGTCGCCGCGTCGTTCGCCCAGAGGGCGCTGCCCGTCGGCGGCACTGGCGAGGCACGGGACCATCAGCGCGATGAACAGGCGTCGCATCCGCGCCATCAGTCGGTCCCCGCTGGCGCAGGCGCGACCACGTCGGCGGACCGATCTTCATCAGGAGATGGAAATGCCTGGAGCGTCTCCAGGTCGGCGAGGAGCGTCGAGAGCTCGCGGTCGTTCAATTCATCAATCGCGGGATTCCCGAGCGTCAGCTCCCGAGCGGGATTCTGAATCGGCGGCAGGGTCGGTGCCCGACTCGGCTGGGCAATCGGATCGGTGCCCGGACCGGATGGTGCACCAGCCCATACGCCACCGTCGCGAGCAGCGGTGCCCTCCCGCTGCAGCACGGCGACCGACGTGCCACCCACCGCCAGGAGCATGATGGCGGCTGCAGCGCGCCATCCTCCCCACGAGCGCCGCGGAGCACGATAGGCCGGAATGGCGGAGACGATCCTGCCGACGTCCATCCCGGAAACGCTTCGCATCGAGGCGCGTAGCGCACGGAGCAGCTCGACCTCCTGCTGGCAAACTGCGCAATCGCGCACGTGCGCGTCCACCCGACGTCGGACGTCAGGTGCGAGCCGATCGTTCACCAGCTCCGGCAACAGATCGCGTACGGCTCCGTCCGGACAATCAGTCATCGAGCAGCTCCTTGATCGCGCGCATCGCGTTGTGATAGTGCACCCGCGCCGCCCCCTCCGTCGTGCCGACGGCGTCGGCGATCTCCCTGTACGACATCCCCTCCCCGACGCGCAGGCCGAACACCTGGCGCTGCGTCGGCGTGAGACGGGCGACGGCGCCGAGCATGCGACGCTCCGCCTCGTCCGCCACCATTGCGTCGAGCGGATCGACATCCGTCCGCGCATCGCCATCCTGCACCTCCACCTGCTCCCCCCTGCGACGCTCCGATCGCCGCGAGTCCAGTACTAGCCGTCGTGCGATCGTGAAGAGCCAGGTGCGCAGCTGGCTGTCGCCACGGAATCCATCGATCGAGGCGAAGGCGCGCACGAAGGTGTCCTGCACCACATCCTCGACGTCGTCCAGAACGCCAAGGCTCGTGACGAACCGCGCCACGGCATTGGCGTGTCGCCCGACGAGCAGCGAGGCGGCCCGTTGCTCACCGGACTTCCATCGTCGAATCAACTCGTCGTCGGTCCCCTGATCCGCCCGGCTATCGGCCCTGTCCCTATCGTCGGTCATTCGGTCAACCAGTGAGACGGCCGCGCCGGTCCGATGTTAAGCGCGTGACGCGGGAGGGACATTGGTCTAAGATATCGGGAGTGCCCTCCCCCCTCCCCGTCCATTGCATGACGTCCACCCAGCCGCTTCGGATCGCGCATCGCGGCATGCCCCGGGAGGTGCTGGAAAATACGCTCGACTCCTTTCAACGTGCGCTCGACGAGGGCGCGGACGGACTGGAGCTCGACGTCCATGCGACGGCCGACGGCGAGATCGTCGTACATCACGATGCCGTGCTGCCGAGCGGTGCAGCGATCGCGACGTCGACGTTGGCCGAGTTGCGGCAACACGAATTGGCGCCGGGAGTTCCGATTCCAACACTCTCCGATCTGTGCGCACTGGTGTCCGGGCGCGCGACGATGTTCGTGGAGCTCAAGGGCGCCGACATCGAGCGTCAGGTGTTGCGCGCGTTGGACGGGTACGCTGGGGCGGTGGCCCTGCACAGCTTCGACCACGCGATGATCACGCGTGTAGCACGGATCGATTCCTCTCTGCGGCTTGGCATCCTGTTCGAGGACTCGCCCGTGCAGGTCGCACAGGCGATGGCCAGGACCGGGGCGCTCGACGTGTGGCCGCACTGGAGGCTCGTGACGGCCGATCTCGTCGCCGAGGTGCACCGTGCCGGCGGGCGCCTGATACCGTGGACGGTGAATGACGAGCGGAATGCTCACGCGCTCGCCTCACTTGGCGTGGACGCGCTCTGTGGCGATGACGTTCGCCGGCTGGTCATCGAGTAACGGTGACTGGCCTTCGCTCCGGATGGCGCATACCTTCACGCCCTCTTCCGCGGGACCACTCTCCTCTGATCCGGATCGTTCGCCCGATGCGTTCTTCCGTTCTCGTGCTCGCCGTGAGCCTCCTCAGCACCGCCTGCGCATCCGGCCGGGCGCAGGAGGCCACGGCACCAACGCCAGCCGCACCGGCCCGCGCCAGCGATACCGTGAGAACGGGTCCGATGCTCGGAGCCCTCTCCACGCCGAACGACGATCCATTTCCGAGCACGTATCGACCGTTCGCTTCGCGCGCCACGGTCATCCGGAACGTCACCATCATGACGGCCGCGGGCCCGACCATCCGGAACGGCAGCATCATGTTTCGCGACGGCAAGGTGGCAGAGGTTGGCGCGTCCGTGTCCGTCCCTGCCGACGCACTCGTCATCGACGGCGCGGGAAAGTACGTGACCCCGGGCATCATCGACACGCATTCACATGTGGGTGCTGGTGGCGTGCCGAACGACAACGGGGCGCAAACCAACGACGTGAACGAAGCGACCGCGCCGGTGACGGCGCACGTGTGGGTGGAGCACTCCGTCTGGCCCCAGGATCCGCAGTTTCCGCGCACTCTCGCTGGCGGTGTGACGACGATCCAGGTGCTGCCCGGCTCCGCCAACCTGATCGGCGGCAGGAGCGCGACACTGAAGGTCGTCCCATCGCGCACGGTTCAGGGGATGAAATTCCCGGGCGCCAAATACGGATTGAAAATGGCGTGCGGGGAAAATCCGAAGCGGGTGTACGCGCAGCGTGGGCCCTCGACCCGCATGGGTAACGTCGCGGGCTACCGCGCGGCATGGATCCAGGCCGAAGGCTACCGACGCAAGTGGGACAAGTGGAACGGCAATCGCACGGGCGACGCGCCCGCGCGCGATCTCGGGCTCGAGACGCTGGCCGAGGTACTGCGCGGCAACATCCTCGTGCACAACCACTGCTATCGCGCCGATGAGATGGCGCAGATGCTCGACATCGCGAGGGAATTCGGTTATCGGATCCGGTCGTTTCACCACGGGGTGGAGGCATACAAGGTGGCGGATCTGCTGGCGAAGGAAGACGTGTCGGCCTCTGTGTGGGCGGACTGGGGCGGGTTCAAGCTGGAGGCGGCCGACGGGGTCCGCGGCAACCCGGCCCTGCTCAACCGCGCCGGTGTGCGAACGATCATTCACTCCGACGACGCATCCGGCGAGCAACGGCTCAATCAGGAGGCCGCCAAGGCGATGGCGGAGGGCAACCGGATCGGCGTGCCGGTCACCGAGGAGGATGCGATCAGGTGGCTGACGATCAATGCCGCCTGGGCTCTCGGTCTTGACGATCGAACTGGGTCGTTGCAGGTCGGAAAGAATGCCGACGTTGTGCTCTGGTCAGGCAATCCGTTCAGCGTCTACGCGCGAGCGGAGAAAGTCTGGATCGACGGGTCGATGATGTACGATCGACTCGATCCGGATCAACAGTGGCGCACGGACTTCGAGCTCGGATTCGTGCCGGTCAATCGCGGAGACGCACGATGAACCGCTCTGTGAGTCGTGCCCTGCGGCTGCTCGTCGCCACTGCTCCCGGCGTGCTGGCGGTGCGCGCGCATGCGCAGACCATCGCCATCACCGGCGGCCGGGTGCATCCGGTGAGCGGTCCGATGATCGAGAACGGCACCGTGCTGATTCGCGACGGGACGATCGTGGCCGTCGGAACCAGCGTCTCCATTCCCCCCGATGCGCAACGCATCGACGCGACGGGCAAGGTCGTGACGCCCGGACTTGTGAACGCCGCCACCCAGCTGACGTTGGTGGAGATCGGCGCCGTGACAGGCACCCGCGAGTCGCAGGCGCGTGGCCGAGACGGCGTCGCCGCCGCGTTTCGACCGTGGGAGGGGCTGAATCCGACGTCGGTGCTGATCTCGCCGGCGCGCAATGCCGGGGTGACGAGTGTGCTCGTGGCGCCGTCGGGCGGCTTGATCTCCGGTCAGGCCGGGATCATCCATCTGGTCTCTGGTACGGCGTCCGACATGGTGCTCCGCGCGCCGGTGGCGATGGTTGCTGCGCTCGGTCCCGCGCGCGGACCCAACGGCATGCCGCGCGCTGAAACGATCATGCGCCTGCGCGAGATTCTCGATGACGCGCGGGTGTACCGCACGCGGCGTGCGGAGTTCGAGCGCGCGCAGACGCGGACCCTTGCGGCGGGACGGCTCGATCTCGAGGCGCTGCTCCCCGTGCTGGACGGTCGGCTGCCGATGCTCGTGGAGGCTGACAAGGCGAGCGACATCGAAGCCGCGATGAAGCTGGCGACCGACTACGATTTCCGGCTCATCATCGTCGGCGGCGCAGAAGCCTGGCAGATCGCCGGCAAGCTGGCCGCAGCACGCATCCCCGTGTTGACGGGGGCGATGAACAACATTCCTGAAAGCTTCGTGGCGCTGGGTCAGCGGCAGGAAAATGCGGGCATTCTGAGCCGGGCCGGAGTGCCCGTGAGCGTCATCGGGAACGCCGGGGGTGGAGACGAGGAAGCCTTCAACGTCCGCAATGTGCGCTTCGAGGCGGGCAACGCGGTGGCGTACGGCATGGAATGGAACGCGGCCTTGCGGTCAATCACGCTCACGCCGGCTGAAACGTTCGGCGTGGCCGATCGTGTCGGGTCACTCGCGCCCGGCAAGATGGCCGACGTCGTCATCTGGAGCGGCGATCCGCTGGAGTTCGCATCGCAGCCAGAACGCGTGTTCGTGCGTGGTCGCGAGATTCGTCAACCGTCGCGGCAGGACCTGCTCGAGGAGCGGTACAAGACGGTGCCGCCGAACTACCGAAAGCCCTGACGGCGTCGCTCGGGTGAGCGGTTGGACCCTTCGCCGCTCACTCGAGCGAACATCTCGTCAGATCGCGCCCGCTCGCGTCGCCTTGGCGGCATCGATTTCACGCTCCATGCGCGAGATCTCGGCTTCAGCCGTCATGATGTTCGCAGCCAGTGACGCATAACGCTCTACTTCCAGCTCTGCGCCACCCGCCTTCGCGCGATAGACCGCAAAGCCGAGCGATGCCGCGGCCTCGTCGGCCCGCTGTTTCGCGCGATGCAGCTCGAGCCGCAGCTTGCCCTCGTCCAGCGCGCCTTGCGCCACCTGACCCGCCTTGTCCAGTTCGCGCTTCAGTGTATCCCAGATCGCCATGCATTTCTCCGTGAGAGTCATCGGCCATACGGATGTCGACCGCACAAAGTTGCGGGAACGGCCTCCGAAAACGCAAAGGGCGCCCCTCGATTCCGAGGGGCGCCCTTTTGCATCCGATCATCGTGCCGAGGACTCAGGCCGCCGACGTCGCCGTCTCCTTCGTGGCCGGATACACACTCACCTTCTGGCGCGTCTTGCTCTTGTGCTCGAACTGCACGAAGCCGTCGACGAGCGCATAGATGGTGAAGTCGGTTCCGAGCCCCACGTTCTTTCCGGGATGCCAGACGGTGCCGCACTGACGCAGGATGATGTTCCCCGCGACGACCTTTTCACCGCCGAACTTCTTGATGCCGCGATACTTCGGGTTGCTATCGCGCCCGTTGCGCGACGAGCCGACGCCTTTCTTGTGAGCCATGGTCCCCTCGCGTCAGCTGAGCGTGATATCGTTGATCTTCACTTCCGTGAAGCCCTGCCGGTGTCCCTGCTTCTTGGCGTAGTTCTTCCTGCGCTTCATCTTGAAGACGATGATCTTGTCGCCCAGGCCGTGCTTGACGATCTCACCGGTGACCTTGGCGCCACTGAGCGTGGGAATGCCCGTCATGACGTTCTTGCCATCATTGCCGAACAGGACATCGTTGAACTCGACCGACCCGCCTGCCTCGCCCACCATGGTGGGAAAGCGATATTTCTTGCCCGACTCGACGCGGAACTGCTTGCCGCCCGTCCGGATGATTGCGTAGGACATGTAAGTGGCTCGTGAGCGTGTGACGTAGAGCCTAAGAAGTTAAACGGCGCAGTGTTAGCTGTCAACGGAGTGGGGGCGCTCCTGCCATGGCGAGTGGCGTCTCCCATGTGACCGTCGAAGCACCCGTGCGGTTCAGCCAGTCGAGACGCAACGTCTCTGCACCCTTGCCACTCCACGTGATTCCGCCTCTTCGTCTCCTGCCCACCGTCGCTGGCGCAGCGGCCCTGACCGGCGCGGCGCCGAGCACCGCCGACTCGCGCGCGCGCGTCGTGCGTGAGGCGCGTGCAGGCGATGTCCGCGCGTTCGCGACGCTCGTTGACACCTATTACGCCAGGTGCCTTCGCTTCGCCCTGCACATGCTGGAGAGTCGCGCGGATGCCGAAGAGGCAGTACAGGATACGTTCGTGCGAATCTACCGAGCGCTGCCGTCCTATCGCGAGCAGGACGCGTTCGAACCGTGGCTGTTCAGGATCCTCGGCAATCGTTGCCGCACGGCAGGCGCACGAGCGAGGCGCCACGCCGCGTTCATGGAGTATGGCGACGTGCCGGAACGCGTTTCCACGTCGGCGAGGGACGCGGACATTGCATGGCAGGACGAAATCGGTCTGGCGCTGCGCGCACTGCCCGCCGAGCAGCGGGAAGCGTTCCTGATGCGGCACGTGGAAGGGATG
>JBDSSY010000336.1:0-3361 GCA_039928585.1 Gemmatimonadaceae bacterium
ATTTCGTCCGTATCTCCGGTGTCGGCGGTTACTTGAGCGCCTGCATGTACGCGACGATGTCAGCGATCTGCTGATCCGTCAGCCCTGTCTTCGGAATGGTCGACTTCGTGACCGGGTCGTACTGGAATGCGCCGAGAGTCGGCATGATCACGCCGGGCTTCATGTACCGGGAGTTCTTGATCCAGAGCGACAGATGCTTCGTGTCGTTCGGAAAGAGACCGCCAGCGATGGTGGCGCGGCTGCCGACGTGTGTGAGGTTGGGGCCGATGACACCCATCATCACGGGATTGCCGCTGACCATGTGACAACCAAGACATCCGCCGATGCCCTGGGTGAGCATGGCGCGCCCGCGCTCCGCATCGCCGGTGAGCGACTCGTCGAAGGACGACATGCCCGGTGGCAGGGGCGTCTTCGGCATCACGTGCGACGGCATCTTCTCGCGCGGGAATGTCACGAACCCGGCCTGCTGGACGCTCGCGCCGGCCACCGTGGCTCCGGTCGCGATGGCTCCGGCGGCGCCGGGCTTGTTCGCTACAGGGTTGCCCTGCGTGACCGTGGCCGACGGTGCCGACACGGGGCGCGTGGCTGCGCCGCCCTGCGGATTGGCCGGCGCACCGGACGGAGAGGCGGGGACGGTGCCGACCGCCGGAGCGGCGGCGACGGCGCCGTACACGGCGGGCGATGCCTGGTGCGCCGCCCACGACGCGAAATTTTCTGCGGTGACCGTGAACGCCTTGAAATGCATGTTGGCGTGCGAAGGTCCGCAGAATTCCGCACACATGCCGTTCCATGCCTGCTCGCCCACGGAATCGGGCGTGAACCAGAGATAGTTCGGGTGATTGGTAATGAGGTCGCGCTTGCCGCCGAGCTGCGGAATCCAGAACGAATGCAGCACGTCCGCGCTCTTCAGCGTGAAGTTCACCTTGCGGCCGACCGGCAGGTACAGCTCGTTCGCCGTGGTGATGCCGTACTGCGGATACTTGAACTCCCACCACCACTGGTGGCCGATCACCTCGACCTGCAGCGCGTCCGCCGTCGCTTTCGCCTGCGTCTTGAAGATCACACGCACGGTCGGCACGGCGATGAACGCGAGAATCAACGCCGGAATGGCCGTCCAGAGAATCTCGAGCGTCGTGTTGCCGTGCACGTGCTCCGGACGATCGTTCTCGTTGCGGCGACGATACCGCCAGATCGTATACAGCAGGATGCCTTCGACGAACACGAAGACGATCGTCCCCAGCCAGAAGAGGATGTCGAAGAGATAGCCGACGTCGCGATTGAACTCCGTGAAGCGGGTGAAGACGGAGTTGGGATAGGTCGAGCCGGTGGTGCACGCAGTGAAGACGACCGCGAGGACGGCCGGCAGCGCGGCCGCGAGCAGCCGGCGCAGACGGAGAGGCACGGGCATGCGGAGTCCTTGGTCCGGCAGGTTCGGGAAGTGCGTCCTCACACCCTCACGAACTGGGTCGAGGTCGTACGGCAACGCGAGAAAAGTACCGGCCGCACTATGTGAACGCAACGCGACCGAGGCATCCACGAAACGGTGTAGTAGTTTCCCCCACACCAGCTTACGTGCGTTGCGCCGCGGCGATTCCGGAGGTCGTTCGGCGCTATGCCGGCGTGTCGGTCGAGGGTACGCCCTGGTCTTCCTTCATGGCGTGATTGTCCTTGGTCCGCACGGCGGCGATCTCCAGCGACTGCTTGAGCGCGCCGACCCCTTCGCGAAGAATGCGCAGCTTGGCGATCTCGTTTCCACCGCGCCCCGCCACGATGTTCATCGCCACGACCTGATCGGCGATCATCCCGAACTGCGGCTTGAGCAACCCGACGAGCGGCGTGAGCGCGCGCTTGATCTGCGAGCCGAACAGTTGTGTCGGCTGCTTGCGCTTGATCGTGAGCCCGAAGTTCTCGACGATGCCGTGCAGTCGCTGCACCTGTGAATTCGCCTCGTCGATCGTCTTCATCTTCTGGACGCCAGCGCCATCCAGCTTGGGGCGTGCTGCCATAATCAAAACCTCGTGTGAGCCGTGAACCGTGAGCCGTTTACCGTGAACCGTTCACCAGGTGCGCTGTGTAGTCATTTCACCTTTTCCATTCTCCCATTCGCTCGCAGCTCGCGCCCCGCTTTCGCCTGTGGCGCACCGTCGAGTCGCACGACATCGGCCGTGAAATCCCACCGTCCGTCCTGCACGCTGCCGCCCACACCGTAGGCGTCAACCGGCACGCCCTCGTCCTCGAAGACCCGGACGCGCGCGACGTCGAAGCCTCCCGAGACCACGATCTTCACCTCGCCGAAGCCTTCCGTATCCAGCGCATTGCGGACGCTCCACACCAGCGCGGCATTCACGCCCGTCGGCGCGAAGGCGCCCATGTGCCCGAGCACCGACGCATCCACCATGAACTCCGATGTATCCAGCCGCACCGCCCACAGCCGTCCCTCGAGCGCGCGGGCAACGGCGAGGCTCGTGGCCACCGAGTCGTTCTGATAATCCACCAGCGCGATCAGCGGAATTTCCCGCGGAAGCACCTTCGCCACCGCGACGGCGGCGGCTACCGTGTCGCCGCCGTACGCGGCGATCAGCGCGTGCGGCACCGTGCCGACGCCCTTTTTCCCGGTGAAGGTCCCCTGGGCATCGGTCGAGACGCTGGCGGCGCCGCCCACGTGCGCGCTCAGCCCATCTCCCGGTTGCAGTCGCGCGTGGTCGCTGCGCGCTCCGAAGTAGTAGATGGGCTTCGGGCGCGCGGCGTCCACGAGCGTGCGGACGTTGGTACAGATGCGCGTGCGCCGCGCGAGGCTGCCGAGCACCAGGGTCTCGAGATGCGCGAACGCGGTGTACTCCCCCTCGACCAGCATCACGGTGTCCCACGCATCCACCCGGTCGCCCTCGTACAGCGCGTGGATGTCGAGTGCGCCGACGTCGTCGCAGCACAGTTTCAGCAGCGCGATCGCCTCGTCGATTCCCCCCAGCCAGCCGGCGCGTTTCGTCGTCACCTGCCAGGTCACCTGCGCCCGCCGACCGTCGGACTGCAGGGCGGCCCGCGCGCGATTGAAGTAGACATCGCTGAACTCTCCAGCGCGGATGCGATCGACCGGCAGGTCGAACAGCGCGGGGTCCACCCGTCGTCGTCGTCGTGGCGGCACCGGCTTACCGCTTGGTCGGGCGAGGATGCTTGCGCGGAGCCTTCGGTGCGGACGGCGGCTTCCCCTCGGCCTTCACGGCGGTCATCGTTTCGGGGTTGAGCGCCTGATCGAGTTGCTCGCGCGTGAGCAGGTTGCGCTCCATCACGAGCTCGTACACGCCGCGGCCGCTCGCGAGCGCATCGCGGGCGATCTCGGTGGACACCTCGTAGCCCAGCACGG
>JBDSSY010000337.1:0-5820 GCA_039928585.1 Gemmatimonadaceae bacterium
GGTGCGGTCCCCGGCAACGTCTGCGGGCCGACATCGGACCGCGCACCGCGAGCTCGTGCAGACGTCGCCACCGGGACCCGCCAGTGTCCACCTCAGAGCATGGCCTGTCAAGCAACAGCGTCATCGCTGCGCAACAGACGAAGAAAGCCTGTCGTGATTACCAACTTTTCTGTCACGAAATGGGGGTTCCGTGCGCGATAGGAATGCTTTATTGCGATGATGCTGACACGGGTCGCGACACCGGCGAGACACTTGTGGGCGGACACTCCGCAGCAGCAACTATCCGGTGCAGGAGCGCGTGCCGTTCCAGCTTCGCTAGCGGTGACCCGGCGCCGCGCGCCAGGGTTTGGCAGAGCAGGATCTCGACACCGCCCGTCAGTCCGGGCGGCGTTGGTGCATCCTCCCTCGTGTCGGAGAGAATGACTCGCATGCCACAACTACTCCGTGACTTCGCGCGCGCCGGCCTTCTCGCGCTGGTCGCGTGCTCCAGCGCCACCACCGAAGTCGCCACCGATCAGGACGCGCTCGACGCGCCCGCGATGTTCCAACGCGTTGCGGACGATGCGCTCGCGGCGGGCGCGGATCCCAGTGTGGTGCACGCGTACCGTGAGCTCGGCCGCGTGGTGAGCATGCATGGCCGAGTGTCGCCGGTGACGATCGTCGTGGACGGCGTGCCCCAGCAGTTCCTTGCTACGGCTCGGCAGCTCGAGCTCGAGACTGGCCCCGAATGCCGCTTGCCCACGACGCTCTGCGCGACGATCGAGCCCCAGCGCAGCGTGATCGCCTGGCAGCGCAGCGATCCGCGACGCGTTGTGCAGCTTACGGGTTCGGCAACGAGCACGGTGATCGCACCCCTCAATCCTCAGCTACCTGGCGGGGCGTTCAAGCCCACCGCGACACTCGCCTTCTTCGACGGCACGGGCGGCTTCTTCATCGGGACGGACGGCACACATCGCATCGGCGATCCGGTCACGAGCGAGACGACGTGCCATGGTGCGCGCGTGCCCGGCACTGCGCTCGCGCCGCAGGTCGCGCGCTGCACGCTGGCGGAGTTCACCGCGACGTTCAGCGGCACGCTGGCTCCAGCGTCGATGTCGATTCGCAACAACTCGGCAAGTGGCACGCACACCATTTCGATGACGTCGCAGGCCATTCATGGCGCGCGCATCGTGCTGTCGCCCATGGTGGCGATGCAGTGTCCCACGTGCGAGGGCGGCTATCCGAGCGATCTGCAACCGCCGATCGACCTGCGCGCCGGAGAGGTGCGCTCGAGCTTCACCGTGGTGGCCACCGCTGCGGAGGTGACGTTCACGCTCAGCGTCAGCAACGGACGAGCGGTGCCGACGACGATCGAGTTCCCGAGTGGCCAGCAGTTCGACTTCCGGGTGTCGCGCGTCGACGGCGTGCCCGTGTGGACGTGGAGCGCCGACAAGTCGTTCACGCAGGCACTCGGCTCGCGCACGCTTGCTCCCGGCGAGATCGTCACCTACACCGCGACCTGGACGCCAACCGTGAAGGGTGAGGTGGTCGCCGTGGGCCTGCTCACAAGCTCGTCGCACTCCGCGCGGGGCACCAAGCGGTTCGTGGTCCCATAGCGAACAGTTCGCACGAGCACCGACGCGACGTTGGCGTATGTTCCAGCCACCTCCTTCCTCCTCGTCTCACCATCATGCGAACCGTCGTGTTCCGTGTCGCCCTCTTCGCCATGAGCGCGCTCGGCGTGTTCGCCGCCTGCTCCTCCACCGAGCCTCGTCCCGATCCGCTGTCGCTGGAAGGACGCTGGATCGTGAGCACCTCGCTCGACACGTTCATGTTCGAGACCGGCGTCCCGTCGCCACCCGACTGCCCCTCCTCCATCGGCATGTATTGTTCGCACAGGCGCGCGGATACCACGGGCCGCCTCTCGATCGTCATGACGATCGCCGGAGACAGCGTCAATGCGTCGGGTGCGAGGCAGTTCCGGCTCGTCAGTGACAGCGTCTCCGGGCTCTTCTGCGATCAGATCGCGTCCACGCTCAGCGGCTGCGGGCACGTGAGCCCCATCGGACCCACCTATTATCCAGAGGGAAGGTTCGCGCCGACCGGTGATCCCCTTGCTGCGACCGGCGCCACGTACATCCGTCTCGATGGAATCAACGAGCAGTACGTTGGACTCAGCGGCACCCTGGCGGGAGACAGCATCGTCGGACGGCTGTACTGGACGCAGTCCTTCAACCGCTTTCCTCCCGCGTATGCCGGCTCGTTCACGGCGAGGCGCCAGCGGTAAGTCGCTCCGCACGGGTGATCCTCAGCTCCGGCTGATCATCGGCGTCAAAGGAACTGGTCATCGCGTTGCGCTGGTCACGACGAAAGAAGTCGGAGAGCACCGCACTCGGCGTTCAGGACGATGCTCGTCGTTTTCGCGCTCGCACAGATAAATCTGTCGCCCGCTACCTCGAGGCGAAGGATTCTCCTGCCGCATCTCTACAGGATCGGAACTTGCCCGGCGAGCGTATTCCAGCGGTGCAGCAAGTCCGAATTCCGGGAGCACCAATCATGAAGTCCTGCTCGACCGCTCTCGCGGTCGCCACATTGCTCACCGCCTGCGCGCCCGATGACCAGCGCACCGCGGATCGCGCGGACACGAGCCGGCCCGCGCCGGCCACTGCCGATGCGAATGCCGCCCCGAAACTCCTCGTACCGAACGGGACGATCCCGACGCGGAGTGGCCAGCTTCGGATCGAGCGGCTTGCATCACTCGAGGAGCCGTGGGGCATGGCGTTCCTGCCCGATGGACGGCTGCTCATCACGGAGAAGCCCGGCCGGTTGCGCATCTTCGACCAGGGCAAGCTCTCCGCTGCCGTCGAGGGTGTGCCAGCGGTTGTCTACTTCGGCCAGGGCGGGCTGCTCGACGTCGCGGTGGACCCCGACTTCGCGAGGAACCAGTACGTCTATCTCTCCTACGCCGAGGCGGCCACGCCGCAGCCGCCGGGCGCAAAGGAGACGAAGGAACCGCGTCTCGCGGCGTTTCAGCGCATGGAGGATCAGGTGCTCAAGGGCGGCGCCGTCGCGCGCGGCCGGCTGGACGGCGGTACGCTGCGCGACGTCCGGGTGATCTGGCAGCAGGTGCCCAAGACCGTCGGTCGCGGGCACTTCAGCGGGCGGCTTGCGTTCGCTCCTGACAGCACGCTGTTCATCGCGTCGAGCGACCGGATGCGGTTCGATCCGGCGCAGGACCTCGCCAGCAATCTCGGCAAGATCGTGCGGATCCGGGGCGACGGCTCAGCCCCGCGCGACAATCCGTTCGTCGCCGACAGCGGCGCACGTCCCGAGATCTGGTCAGTGGGCCACCGCAACCCGTCGGGCATGGCGTTTCAGCCTGGGTCGGGACGGCTCTGGTCGGTCGAGTTCGGCCCGAAGGGTGGCGACGAGCTCAATCTCGTCGAGAAAGGGCGCAACTACGGCTGGCCCTTCGTCAACGAAGGCGTCAACTACGACGACAGCCGCATTCCCCGCCACGCGACCCGCCCCGAGTTTGTCCGGTTCATTCGCGCGTGGACGCCGGTGATCTCGCCCGGCAGCATGATGTTCTACAGCGGGTCGCAGTTCCCGCAGTGGCAGGGCAACATCCTGATCGGCGGGCTCTCGTCGCAGGCGATCATTCGCCTCACGCTCGACGGCGACCGCGTGAGCGATGAGGAGGTCATCCCGATGGGGCGGCGCATCCGCAACCTCGCGCAAGCCCGCGACGGCAGCCTGCTGGCCCTGTCGGAAAGTCCCAACGCCGAACTGCTGCGGCTCTCGCCCGCACCGTAGGTCATGACGACGACCCTGCAACTCACCGCGACCGACGTCTCTCGTTCCATCACGATGCTCCTGCAGGCGCGGTGAGCGTGGCGGTGCGGATGACGATCGTCATGCGCGCCCTGTCCGCGCTCGCGGTGCTGCTCTCCCTCGGCGGGTGCCGGACGTTGACGCCCGTGCTGCCGACTGCCGGCAGAGCGCCGCATGCCGCGTCGGTGAATCAGTCGCCGCAGGATGCGTTCTGGCAGCGACTGCAGGCGCTCTGCGGACGCGCGTATCGTGGCCGCCTCACCGAGGGCGACGCGTCCGACAGCACGTTCCGGCGCGCCGAGCTGGTGATGCACGTCCGCCAGTGCTCGCCGTCGGAGGTCCGCGTGCCCTTCCACGCCGACACGAACCGCTCGCGCACCTGGGTGATCACGCGTACCAGCGAGGGACTTCGCCTCAAGCACGACCACCGGCACGCGGACGGCAGCGAGGATCGCGTCACGCAGTACGGCGGCGACACGCGCGACGCCGGCTCTTCCGGACGGCAGGACTTCTTCGCCGATGCGCATACGGCGAGCCTCATTCCGGCCGCACGCGCGAACGTGTGGACGATGGAAATTACTCCGGGCACGCGCTTCGCGTACGCGCTGCGACGTGAGGGCACGGCTCGGCGGTTCCGCGTGGAGTTCGACCTCGCGACGCCCGTGGCCGCGCCACCGCCGCCGTGGGGCGCGGCGCCCTGACGCTCGGCGGTTCGGGCGCGCGGTGCTGCGCTCTCGATTCTGTGGCGCTCGAGCGGCTGAGCTCTGACGCCGGCGTCAAGGTCGACTACCGCTCAGACGAGGCGGTGCCGCCGCTCAGAATACACGAACCCTGCCGTTGCGGGCGATGCGACGAACGCGGGTTGCGTTCGCCGTGGAATACTCGAGTACCCACAGGGCGGAGTCTGGCGCGACAAGTACGCCGGATGGAGCCCACGCTCCGGTCGTACGGGCCACAGTGGTGACGCGTCCATCAGCGAGCCGCACTCGGACGACGGCTTTCGCCCCGTGCGTCGCGACGTACACGTCGTCGGCGGTGGGCCAGAGTCCCATGAGCTGTGTCCCGACGTTTGGCGCCACCGTGGTCACGCGGCCAGCGGAGTCGAGCCGGCGCAAGGCAGAGCCATCGACGACATGGAGTACACCGGCTTCCGTGGCGCTTGCCGCGATCCAATTGATCAGCTGCGTGAACCGTCCGGGCGCCGCCACCACCATCGTCGCTGGTCGATTGGCTGACCGAGCCTGAATGCTACAGCGACGCGCTGGGCATTGGATCCAGTACCTGGTGCCGGCACGATCGCGGACGAATCCGTACTCACGCCAGAATCCTGCGTGCCACGGCTGAATGTCGGTCACTCGCCCGTCCGGACTGCGACGCCAGATCCGGTGGCGATAGCGGTCATCGCCCTCGCCGCTGCCGAGGTAGCGAGAATCCTCGCCATAGACGTTGCCAAGGCTGTCGACTGACAGCTCGTGTGTATGAACGTCGCGGACCACGATGGATTTCTGCCCGGCCGGAGTGATTCGCCACACGTGTGCCAGGTCCGTATAGAAGACATTCCCGTGGCGATCTCTGACGATCCCGACTCCGGGATGGGCGTGCGCGCGGTACAGAGGCAATGCGAGGAGCAGCAGGAACATCACCACAGAGCGCGCATAAAGCCGGCTGTCGATCACCTGGAAGGCCTCCGAGGTGCGTCAACCTTCTTCGGGCGCACACGAGGCACAACGCCTTTGCTGTTCCACTTCCATACCACGAAGCGCAGCGGCTCACGACCGGTATTCGCGATTCCGTGCACATCCCACGGCGCGGCGTACTGCATGTCACCCGCCTTCGCTGGCCGCTCGCTGCCGTTGAGATGCCAGGTGCCATTTCCCTCGAGCACCATCAGGTATTCCTCTTCCGCATGCTGGTGGGGCGGGTGGATTTCTCGGCCCGCCTTGATCACCGCGACGGCGACGAGTCCGTCTCTGGTTCCGTGGCTTTCGTCGCGGAAGTAGGTGTGAA
>JBDSSY010000338.1:0-2641 GCA_039928585.1 Gemmatimonadaceae bacterium
CAGGTCCGCGAGCGGGCTCGCCACGCGATGCTCGCGCGCGGCCTGCGCACCCGGTCGGTAGTCGCTCAGGTCGTCGGCGTTGGTACCGTCGACGACGCAGTCGAACCCGTGCGCGCGGGCGAGCGGAACGAGCTTTCCCCACAACTCAGTCTTGCAGAAGTAGCAACGATTCGACGGATTGGCTGCGTACCGCGGATCGGCGAGTTCCTCCGTATCCAGCTCCAGCACGTCGACGTTGAAACCCTCGGCGACTCGCCTTGCCATCGCCCATTGCTCGGCCGGATACGATGCACTCCGCCCGATGATCGCGACAACGTGATCCGTACCCAGCGTGCGCCTCGCCATGACGGCGAGGTAGGCGGAATCCACGCCTCCGCTGAATCCGATCGCGACACGCCCGCGCGCCGTGAGCCACGCGGCGAGCGAGGCTTCCTTGTCGGCGGCTTTGGTGTCGTGTGGCATGCAGGTGAAGGTATTGGGCCGCAAGCGCTGAAGGCAGGGCTGGATGACGCGCGCGGCGCGCGTCGACGCGAGTCAGGCTGCCTCTCCCGCGGTGTTGCGCGGACGATATCCGAGCGCCTCCGCTACGTGCGTCGATCGCACCGTCGACGCGGCCTCGAGATCGGCGATGGTCCGGGCCATCCGGAGCTCCCGATGGAATGCCCGTGCCGAGAGATGCAGCCGCTCCCCTGCCGTAGTCAGACGCTCTCGCGCGGACGGTTCAACTCCCCCGTGTGTCTCGAGCCAGCGACCCGGCGCGCGCGCATTGCATCCGTCCGCGCGCTCATAGCGTGCACGCTGGCGCGCTCGTGCTGTCTCTACCTGCCGACGCATCGCTTCGGAGCGTGATCCCGCTGCGCGCGCGGAGAGGTCACCGAGTGGAACAGCCGGCACCGTGACATGAAGATCGATCCGGTCGGCGAGCGGCCCGGACAGGCGAGCGCGATATCGCAGGATGTCGGCGGCGGCGCAGACGCACGGCTGCATCGGATTACCTGCGTGGCCGCACGGGCACGGATTCATCGCCGCCGCGAGCGCGAAGCGCGCGGGAAAGATCAGCGACGCCGCCGCGCGCGCGATCGTGACACTGCCGTCCTCCATCGGTTGACGAAGTGCTTCGAGCACCGAGCGCGGGAACTCGAGCAGCTCATCCAGAAACAGGACGCCGTGATGCGCGAGACTCACCTCTCCAGGTCGCGGCGAGGAGCCTCCACCGACGAGACCCGCCGTGGAGATGGAGTGATGGGGGGCGCGGAAGGGACGGCGGATCAGCGCGCCCGTGGAGGCATCGAGCAGTCCGGCGACCGAGTGCACCGCCGTCACCTCGAGCGCTTCGGCGTTCGTGAGCGATGGAAGTATCGTGGGGAGCCGGCGGGCGAGCATGGTCTTTCCCGCACCGGGAGGACCGACGAGGAGGATGCCGTGCGATCCCGCCGCCGCGATGGCCAGGGCGCGCTTGGCTCCCTCCTGCCCCGCCACATCCGCGATGTCGAGAGTGTCCGCGGCGATGATCGACGCGCCTGAACGCAGTGGTGCCGGCAGGTGTGCGGATCGTAGCCAGCCCACCAGCTCGGCGAGCGTCGCGGGCGCGCAGAGCGACAGCCCTTGCACGAGGGTCGCCTCGGCCACGTTCGCGCTCGGCAGCACGAGCGTCGGCACGCCGAGCGACGACGACATTCGCGCCCCGAGCGTCGAGACGCGGCGAGCGATGGAGAGGGCGCCGCGCACCGGACGAACGGTACCGTCGAGTCCGAGCTCGCCGACGACGACGCACGACGCTAGCGACGCCTGCTCCAGCATGCCTGTACCTACGAGAAGGCCCAGCGCGATGGGCAGATCGAATGCCGTGCCCTCCTTCCTGACGTCGGCTGGCGCAAGATTGACGGTCACGCGTCTCGGCGGCATCACAAACCCCGCATTGACGAGGGCCGCGCCCACTCGCTCGCGGCTCTCCTTCACCGCGTTTGCCGGGAGCCCGACGATCATCCATTGCGGCAGTCCGAGCGCGACGTCGACCTCCACCGTGACATCATAGGCGTCGATGCCGAGGACGGCAGCGGAGCGAATCGCGGCGAGCATGCGATGATGATGCGTCGGGAACGCCCGGTCGCCCGCGCCTATCCCTTGCGCGGCCGTTCATTCGACTGCCAATTGCGGCCTGAGCCTCCATCGCAGTATTCGCTGCATCGTGCAGGACGCGGGAGTTCGCCACTGGCGAAATGCTTGCGTGCTGCAAGTCACTATGGCGTAAACATATACACCGTATAGGCTTGCGTGATCATCAGACGTTCACGTCTGATGGCATCAGCACTGCTTTAGAGTGGTTGGCAACGTCACCCTCATCCGCCGCGCCGCTCACGCTTCTGCGGCGAGCCTCCTCGAGACCGGACCGTCCGTATGCCGCACTCCCGGAAAGGCTTCACGCTGATCGAGCTGCTGATTGTCGTGGTGATCATCGGCATCCTCGCCACGATCGCGATCCCGAAGTTCGCGAACACCAAGACGAAAGCCTATACCGCGGCGATGAAGACGGATCTCCGCAATCTGGTGTCCGCGGAGGAGGCGTTCCACGCAGATTCAATCCGGTACACGGTGTACGACACGTCGAGGCTGAAGTTCAGGTCGTCGCAGAGCGTGAGCG
>JBDSSY010000339.1:0-4370 GCA_039928585.1 Gemmatimonadaceae bacterium
GCTACGATCCGCACACCTGCCGGCACCGCCGCGTCCCAGCGCGTCGATCATCGCCGCGGACTCGCTCGACATCGCTGATGTGGCGGGGCAGGAGGGAGCCAAGCGCGCCCTGGCTATCGCGGCGGCGGGATCGCACGGCATCCTCCTCGTCGGCCCACCCGGTGCGGGCAAGACGATGCTCGCCCGCCGGCTCCCCACGATTCTTCCATCCCTCACGAACGCCGAAGCGCTCGAAGTGACGGCGGTGCACTCGGTGGCTGGCCTGCTCGATGCCTCCACCGGCGCGATGATCCGCCGCCCCTTCCGCGCTCCTCATCACTCCATCTCCACCGCGGGTCTCGTCGGTGGAGGCTCCTCGCCGCGACCTGGAGAGGTCAGTCTGGCGCATCACGGTGTCCTCTTTCTGGACGAGCTGCTCGAGTTCCCGCGCTCGGTGCTCGAAGCACTGCGTCAACCGATGGAGGACGGCAGCGTCACGATCGCGCGCGCGGCGGCGTCGCTGATCTTTCCCGCGCGCTTCGCGCTCGCCGCCGCGATGAATCCGTGCCCGTGCGGCCACGCCGGAAATCCCATGCAGCCGTGCGTCTGTGCCGCCGCCGACATCCTGCGATACCGCGCGCGCCTGTCCGGGCCGCTCGCCGACAGGATCGATCTACATGTCACGGTGCCGGCCGTTGCTCTCGGTGACCTCGCCGCGCGCTCTTCGGGAGCACGCTCGGACACGATGCGTCAGCAGGTAGAGACAGCACGAGCCCGTCAGCGTGCGCGCTATGCGCGCGCGGACGGATGCAACGCGCGCGCGCCAGGCCGCTGGCTCGAGACGCATGGGGGACTCGAACCCTCTGCGCGCGAGCGTCTGACCACAGCAGGCGAGCGGCTGCATCTCTCGGCACGGGCATTCCATCGGGTGCTTCGCGTGGCCCGTACCATCGCCGATCTCGAGGCCGCGTCGACGGTGCGATCAACGCACGTGGCGGAGGCGCTCGGGTATCGTCCGCGCATCACCGCGGGAGAGAGCGCGTGACACGCCGCGGCGCGCGCCGCGCATCATCCAGCCCTGCCTTCCGCGCTTGCGGCCCAATACCTTCACCTGCATGCCGCACGACACGCAATCCGCCGACAAGGAAGCCTCGCTCGCCGCGTGGCTCACGGCGCATGGGCGTGTCGCGGTCGGATACAGTGGAGGAGTGGATTCCGCCTACCTCGCTGTCGTGGCGAGGCGCACGCTGGGCGCGGACCGCGTGGTCGCGATCATCGGGCGAAGTGCATCGTATCCGGCCGAGCAATGGGCGATGGCAAGGCGAGTCGCCGAGGGTTTCAACATCGACGTGCTGGAGCTGGATACCGAGGAGCTCGCCGATCCGCGGTACGCGGCCAATCCTTCGAATCGTTGTTACTTCTGCAAGACCGAGTTGTGGGGAAAGCTCGTTCCGCTCGCCCGCACGCACGGATTCGACTGCGTGGTGGACGGTACCAACGCCGACGACCTGCGCGACTACCGACCAGGTGCGCAAGCCGCGCGCGAGCATCGCGTGGCGAGCCCGCTCGCGGATCTGGGCTTCACGAAGGACGACATCCGAGCGCGGTCGCGCGAGCTGGGCCTTCCGACCTGGCAGCAGCCGTCGTCGCCGTGCCTTTCGTCGCGGCTGCCGTACGGTACCGGCGTCACGGCCGAGCGACTCGCGCTGGTGGAGCGAGCCGAACGTGCCTTGCGTGACGTGGGTGTTCAGGGTGACCTGCGCGTTCGCTATCACGACGATCTCGCGCGCGTGGAGGTGAGCCCGTCGGCACTGACGCACTGGCTCGCGCCGGACAATGCCGCCCGACTCGTCGCTGCGGTGCGTGCGGCGGGATTCGCGCGCGTGGCGCTCGACCTCCGCGGCTTCCGGTCGGGATCACTCAACGTGCTGCACGGCGTGAGCGCCGCGTGATCGTGACGGGGCGAACGCTCGAGCACGATACCACGCATGACGATGGCGACGAGGTCCGCGCTGAGGGGACGCGCGCCGGCCTGCTCCACCGCGATCGGGCGTCGGCACTGGCGCGCGCGCTGGAGCACACTGGCCTGTTGTGCACGGTGGAAGCGAGGGCTGGACTCGCACTACTCCTGTGTGACGAGCCGCAATTGGTGCGGCTCGTGTCGGCCGACGCCCGCGGCGCCGTGCTCCTGCTCGCGAAGCAGCACGGCTTCACGCACATTGCCGTCGAGTTCGCGGCGCACGTCACCGCGTAGATGACATCCCGAACGGGACACGGAGCACTCGACCGGCAGCAGGATCGCCATCGTCGCGATTGCGCGACATCACAGGAGGGAGGCTGATCGATGGGGTGTCTGCGCCGCGTGGGATGTCTCGTGGTGGTGTTGGCGATCGTTGCGGGCCTCTGGCTGACGCAGAACAAGTGGTTGCGATTCGTCAAGCGCTCCGATCCCGCTCCGGAGGTGAGTGCCGATCGGGTCTGGCAACCGTTGTCGCCGCAGGCGGCAGCCCGCGGCAAGCAGGCGCTCGACGGTCTCGCCTCGCCACGGGGGCCTGTCTTCGTGAACCTGTCGGCGAACGAAATCGCCTCGTACGTGGTGCAGGCTGCGGGCGGTGCGTTTCCGGCCTCGGCAGACAGCGTCGAGGCGACGGTCATCGGCGACGTGCTGTACGTACGTGCCATCGTCCCGACGAAGGACATCGCCCGCTCGGGCGCGCTCGGACCGCTGGCGGGGCTGCTCAATGCACGCGAGAAGGTGTCGCTCGGCGGCAGCTTCCGCGTCGTGCGCCCTGGTCTCAGCGAGTTCAAGCTGCGCGACGTGAAGCTGCGCGACTTCAGCGTCCCGCGCGGGGCGATCCCGCGGCTGGTACAGCAGATCACGAAGGGGAAGCAGACGCCCGGCATCGCCAACGATGCGCTGGCGGTACCCACGCCGACATCGCTCGCCGACGTCCGCATCGCGAACGGTCGGGTCACCCTGTACAAGTCGGCACCCGCGGGCAGGACGCCGTGAGCCGTCGCATCCTGATCGTCGACGACGAGCAGGGAATTCGCGCGGCGCTCGGGCAGTTGCTCGAGTTCGAGGGGTACGACGTGCGCACCGCAGCGAATGCGGTTGATGGATTGGCCGAGTACGCGCGCTTCAAGCCGCACCTCGTGTTCATGGATGTGAAGATGGCCGGCATCGACGGCCTCGAAGCACTCCAGAAGCTGCGGGCCCAGGATCAGCAGGCGGTCGTGGTGATGATCAGCGGGCACGCGACGATTCAGACCGCCGTGGAGGCCACGCAGCACGGCGCGTACGACATTCTCGAGAAGCCGCTCGACACTGACCGCATTCTCGTCACGCTCCGGAACGCCCTCGCGCATCTGGACCTGCACGAGGAGAACGCGCGTCTGCGCGACACGGTGCGGTCGCGATTTGCCATCGTCGGAACGTCATTCGCGATTCGTGCCGTGACGGAGAAGATCGAGCTCGTGGCGAAGACGCCGGCCCGCGTCCTCATCACGGGAGAAAATGGCACAGGCAAGGAGCTCGTCGCTCAGGCGATTCACGCCAACTCGCCTCGTGCCAAGTCACCGTTCGTCGAGGTGAACTGCGCCGCCATTCCGAGCGAGTTGATCGAGAGCGAGTTGTTCGGTCACATGAAGGGATCGTTCACTGGCGCCGTGCAGGATCGTTCGGGCAAGTTCGAGCAGGCGAATGGTGGCACGCTGTTTCTCGACGAGATCGGCGACATGAGCCTGGCCGCGCAGGCGAAAGTGCTGCGCGTGCTGCAGGACGGCGTGGTGACGCGCATCGGCGGCGCGAAGACGGTGCAGGTGGACGTGCGTGTCCTGGCGGCGACGAACAAGGACGTTGAAGCGGAGATCGCTGCCGGCCGGTTTCGCGAAGACCTCTTCTACCGCCTCAACGTGGTGCCCATCCACGTGCCTCCGCTGCGCGAGCGGCGCGAGGACATTCCGCTGCTCGTTGGACACTTCATCGACCAGCTCACGGGTCCGGCGGGTCTGGCAGCGAGGGCAGTGGGTGACGACGCCGTCGCCCGGCTCTCGCAGCTCGAGTGGCCCGGCAACGTGCGCGAGTTGCGCAACACGATCGAGCGCCTGCTCATTCTGTCGAGCGGCCCGCGAATCCGGGCCGATGACGTCGATCGCCTTGTCGGACGCCGGCCCGACAGCGGTGACGGCGGACTGGGCAGCCTGCTCGACGTACCGACGTTCGAGGAGTTCAAGCACGCGGCCGAGCGGGCGTACCTCGTGGCGAAGCTGCGTGCGTACGACTGGAACGTGAGCGAGACGGCGCGCGGGCTCGACATGCCTCGCTCGAACCTGTACAAGAAGATCGAGCGATACGGACTGAGCCGCGAAGGTGGATCGAGCGCGCCACC
>JBDSSY010000340.1:0-4396 GCA_039928585.1 Gemmatimonadaceae bacterium
CCGAGATGGCCGACGGTCGGATACAGTCGTCGTTATCTTCCCGCCATGTCCGCTCCCACTGTCTGGAAGATTCGTGGCCGCGAGCTGAGCCTGGATCGGCCGCTGGTGATGGGCATCGTGAACGTGACGCCCGACAGCTTCAGCGATGGGGGGCGATACCTGTCCGTTGGCGCGGCGCTCGCGCACGCCGCCCGGCTGCTCGCCGAGGGTGCCGACATCCTCGATGTCGGAGGCGAATCGACGCGTCCGCAAGGAACGACGCCGGTGAGCGCCAGCGACGAGCTACGACGAATCCTCCCCGTGATCACGGCTCTTGCGGCGGAACGGCCACACGTCGTCCTGTCGGTCGACACCGTGAAGGCGGCGGTCGCCGAAGCGGCGCTCGCCGCGGGTGCCCACATCGTGAACGATGTCTCGGGGCTTCGGCTCGACGACGCGATGGCGCCGCTGTGCGCCACTGAAGGAGCCGGTGTGGTGGTGATGCATTCGCGCGGCACCGTGGGGGACATGTCGACGTTCGAGCATGCGACCTACGCCGGCGACTTCCTGGATGACATGCACGAAGAACTGTCCCGGAGTGTCGACGTCGCGCGCCGCGCCGGCGTGGCGCGCGAGTCGATCGCGGTCGACCCGGGCATCGGGTTCGCGAAGCGCACCGAGCATTCCCTGCGCGCGCTCGGGTGTCTGGAGCGACTCGCGGCATGGGGATACCCGGTCGTCGTCGGACCATCGCGCAAGCGATTCATCGGCGAGCTCACCGGCGGTCGCGACGTAGCGCATCGCGAGTTCGGCAGCATCGGTGCGTCGGTGGTCGCCTTCGAGCGTGGCGCCCACATCCTGCGCGTGCACGACGTCGCCGGCACGCGACAGGCGCTCGACGTGGCTGCCGCCATTCGGGTCGCGGGACAGGAGTCGTGATCCAGACGGATCCCGCGCGCTGGCTACACCCCGAGTGGCGCGATGTCCTGCAGGTCGTGCTCATCGGCTACGCATGCTTCCGCCTCCTGCGCCTGTTCCACGGGCGGCGCACGCTCCACGTCGCCGTTGGGATGGCCATCCTCGTCGGCGTCTACGCCCTGTCGGTGGTGCTCCAGCTGCCGTGGATCACTTTCCTCCTCGGCTTCGTGTTCGAGTACGGCGTGATCGCGCTGCTCGTGATCTTCGCACCGGAGTTGCGAGCCGCGCTCGCGCACCTCGGGCGTGCGCGCTTCGCACGGGTGTTCCGGCAGATGGAAGAGCGAGAGGTAGCGGAGGAAATCGTGGATGCGGTAGAGCGACTCAGCCGGTCGGGCATCGGCGCGATCGTGGCGGTCGAGCGCGACGTGCCGCTGGACGAGTGGGCGGAGTCGGGATCGCCGATGGAGGCCAAGGTCTCGGCCGATCTGCTGCTCACCATCTTCACGCCGTATTCACCGCTGCATGATGGCGCCGTCGCCATCCGGGGTGATCTCATCATCGCCGCGGGATGCATCCTGCCGCTCTCCCAGAAACCTCTCGCCGATCGGGCGCTCGGCACGCGACATCGCGCCGCGCTGGGACTGAGCGACGAGAGCGATGCCCTCGTCATCGTCGTCAGCGAGGAGCGCTCGACCGTCTCCGTCGCGGAGCGCGGCCGGCTCTGGCGTGACCTGTCCACGGGTGAGTTGCGTGAATTACTCGCGGGTCGATCGCCGGCGCGCGGCGCAATTGCCGCCGCAGGGCCGCCAGCCTGAGCATTCGCACGGCGGCCATCGGGGTGGGCATGGCGCTGCTCGTCTGCTACCTGCTGACGCTGGCGCCGGGAGTCACGTTCTGGGACGCGGGCGAGTTCATCGCTGCGGCGCACGGGCTCGGCATACCGCATCCACCAGGCACGCCGCTCTACGTGACGCTAGGTCGGGCGTGGACGCTCGCACTGGAGCCCGTGGCCCATGCCGCGCGCGCAATGAATCTGCTCTCCGCTGCGAGCACCGCGCTTGCCGGAGCAATCATGGCGTGGCTGGTGGCCGACGAGGTGAGCGCGCGACCTGGCTCGGTGTGGGGCGCGGTCGCCGGTGCACTCTCGGCTGGACTGATGGCGACGGTGTGGGCGAACGCCACCGAAACGGAAGTCTACGCCGTATCGCTGCTGCACATGGTGCTCCTGCTCGCGTGCGCGGCACGCGCCGGCGCACATTGGGGAGTCGCAGGGCGGACGTGGATGGCGTGCACGATCTACCTGATCGCGCTCGCACCTGCGGTACATCTCAGCGTGCTCGTGGCCATTCCGGCCGCGATCGCGCTCGCGGCGCGCAGTCGCGACGGCATCTGGAGCGTGCCCCGCGCCCTGGTGCTCGGCGGCGCACTGCTGAGCGCAGCCGGTATCGGCCGCGTGTCCCTCCCGCTTGTCCTCCTGGGCGCTGGCCTCGTGCTCGCCGCCGGGCTGACGACCTGGGGGACAGAGCGCGCTCGAGACGTCCGGCCGTGGCGCGACGGACTCGTGTCGCTGTCGCTCGTCGCGCTGGCAGCGAGCGCACTCCTCGTGATGCTCGTGCGCGCCCGTCACGATCCGGCGCTCAATCAGGGAAACCCGGCCACGCTTGCCGCGTTCACGGATGTCGTGGCGAGGCGACAGTACAGCGTCGCCTCGCTCCTGCCGCGGCAGGCGCCGATCTGGCTGCAACTGGCGAACATCGCGCAGTACGCCGACTGGCAAGTTGGCCTGGGCTGGGGGCGCGGCATCTTCACCACACCCATGCGGGTGTTGGCGACCGTGACGTTCATGCTGCTTGGTGCGTTCGGTGCTCGTGCCCTGCGGCGCGATTCGGCGCGCATCGCCGACGCGCTGATGGTCCTGCTGCTGTGCGGCACGGTCGGCGTGGCCGCCTACCTGAACCTCAAGGCGGGTACCTCGCTGGGATGGGGGGTGATTCCCGACAGCATGCCACACGAGGCGCGAGAGCGCGACTACTTCTTCGTCGTCGGCTTCTGGGCGTGGGGATGCCTTGCCGGCTATGGCGGACTGGCCCTCGCGCGCGCGCGACGGTGGCCCGCGTCCGTCGCGTTGTGCGTCGTCGCGCTTCCGCTCGTCGGCAACTGGCGCGCCGTCGATCGATCGCGCGAGCCGCGTGCGTCGGCGGCTCACCGCTTCGCATCGGCACTGCTCGGCGATGCACCGCCGCGCGCCGTCCTCTTCGTCGCGGGGGATAACGACACCTATCCGCTGTGGTACGCGCAGCAGGTAGAGCGCCAGCGACCCGACATCACGCTCATCACCGTGTCGCTCCTGCCGGCCGAGTGGTATCAGGCGGAGCTCACACGTCGCAGTGGCCTGCGCTGGCGCGACGCGTCCATGGTGACGCGGGGCCACGGCAGCGCGCGACCGGCCTCCCGACTCGCGGAGGCCGCACGTCGTGCAGGCCGACCCATCGTCGCGTCGCCCGCGTTGACGGCCGCCGAGCGCGCCCTGCTTGGCGGCGACTGGCGCCTGGAAGGCGTGCTCTTTCGATCGCACGCGGAGGGCGATGGGTCGATCCAGACGGCGACGGTGAGTACCGCATTCACCACAGCGGCCCCGCGCGTTGCGCCGATATATCCTGGGCGGGATCCGCCGCTGGTGGACGACATCGCCGCGACAATGCTGACCCTGCTCGCGTGCCCACGGCTGGGACAGGTGTGGATCGCAGACCGCGCGACTCGCGACTCGCTTGAAGTGAAGTGCAACCTTCGGTAAATTCGCGTGTTATGCCATTTGGGGACCTGCCAGCGCGCCTGGCGACGGTGCGGGATGCCATCGAGCGAGCGCGACAGCGGGGTGGGCACGGCCAGGCGGTCGCCATCGTCGCGGTGACGAAGACATACGGGGCCGACGCGCCGAACGCGGCGTGGCAGGAAGGCGTGCGCGACGCGGGCGAGAACCGGGTGCAGGAGGCGGTCGCGAAGATGGCAGCGGTGGAGGTGCCGATTCGCTGGCATCTGATCGGCCATCTGCAACGAAATAAAGTGAAGCTGCTGGATGGCTTCCATCTCGTGCACTCGATGGACAGCCCGCGCCTCGCTGACGCGTTGTCGGCGTACGGCATGGCGCGCGGTACACCGCTTGACGTGCTGGTGCAGGTGAACGTGTCGGGCGAGGACACGAAAGGTGGGTACGATGTCGTGTCGCTCGCGCGGGAGGGCGAACGGTTGCGGGGGCTGGCGGGATTGGTGGTGCGTGGCGTGATGACGATGGCGCCATTCGATGCCGATGTGTCCACACTGCATCGGCTGTTCACCGACGCGCGGACGTGCCGGTCGATGTTGCGCGACGCTGGTCATCCGGCAACGGAGCTCAGCATGGGAATGTCGGGAGACTACGAGATCGCGGTGGAAGAGGGCGCCACCCTGGTGCGCCTCGGCACGATACTGTTCGGAGCGAGGCCCGCCTGATGGACGAAAC
>JBDSSY010000341.1:0-2758 GCA_039928585.1 Gemmatimonadaceae bacterium
CCACGCCACCGACGATCAATCCGACCGCGGACAGCACGAGCATCACGAGGAAGAAGGCGCCGAAGATCTTGTTGTAGACGTCGAACAGCTGATCCTGCGTGATGATCGCGAAGTCGTTCTCGACGGATGGCCGCAGACTGTGCCGGGCGCGCATGGAGGCGATGACATCGTCGATCGTCTCGGCGCGCGTCACTCCCGTGGCCGGAATGATGGCCAGCCCGATGTCGGCGAAGTTCGCCTTCAGGTGCTTGCGCGCCGCCTCGATGGGGATGATGGCGCGCGGCTGATTGCCGCCGGAGAGGAAGCTCGCCTGATAGTGGTAGACACCGAGTACCTTGAACGGAATGCCGCCGAGCTCGATCGACTTGTCCATCGGGTCGGACTCGCCGAAGAGCTGCGTCGCGAGCTGGTCGTTGACGACGACGACTCGATCGCCGATCGTGGCTTCCGCGGCGGTGAAGTTGCGCCCCGGATAGATGTCGCCACCGCCATCGATCTGCTGCCAGTTCCCGGTGAAGCCGCTGACCTGCACGCTGGCAACGCGTTTGTCCTTGTACCCCGCGGGACGGGACGTATCAAGACGCGCGCCGGCCGTGCGCACCGATGGCATCAGCTCGAGCGCAGCGACATCGGCGAGGGTGAGTCGCGGATTCCGGAACCACTTGCAGGTGTCTTCCGTCCCGTCACACGCCTCGAACGTGATGGGAAATCGCGAGACGAAGAAGGTGGTGGGGCCGGTGCTCTCGAAGTCCTTGGCGACGCTGGCGTTGATGCCATGTACCGCAGCCGACATCACCACGACCACGAACACGCCGACCGCGATGCCGAGGATCGTGAGCCCGGCGCGCACCTTGTTCGCGCGGATGGAATCGAGCGCAATGGTAACACCCTCGCCCATGCCGCTGAGACGCTGCTGGAGCATCGACATCGGCTACTCTGCTCGCAGGGCAGTGATCGGGTCGAGCCGCGACGCCCGGCTGGCCGGATACGCGCCGGCGATGATGCCGACACCGGCGCCGATGCCGACCCCCAGGAATACCGACCACAGCTCCACTGCGGCGGGTAGCGGCGTCACGGCCGCGATGAGTTTCGCGAACGCGAAGCCTGTCGCGACGCCAAGCGCCGCCCCGACCGTGCTGAGCGTGGCACTCTCGACGAGGAACTGGCTCATGATGTCGCGTCGGCGCGCGCCAAGCGACTTGCGAATGCCGATCTCGCGCGTGCGCTCGGCCACGGCCACCAGCATGATGTTCATGATGACGATGGCGCCGACGACCAGCCCGATGGCCGGCAGGGCGACGCCGGCGATGACGAGATAGCTCTTGATCTTGTTCCAGAACTCGAGTGCGGAGTCGGAGGTCTCGAGTGAGAAGTCATCCTTCTGGCTCGGCCGGAGGCCGTGACGGGCCCGCATTACCTGCCGCACCGTCTCCTGCGTGCTGAGCAGTCCTTCCCGGCTCGGCGTCTGGATCATGATGGCGTCGATGACGCCGTGTGCGTTGACGTAGCGGTTGATGGGTGACTTGTGGGGGGCGATGATGAACTTGTCGAACGAAAAGCCGAACGCGCTGCCCTGTTTCTCCATCAAGCCGACGATCTGATACGGAATGCCTCGAATGGTGAGCTCGCGTCCCACCGGCTCGAGCGCGGGAAAGAAGTAGTCGGCAACGTCCTGGCCGATCACGATCACCGGCATCCCGCGTTCGAACTCCTGTGGACTGAAGAGACGGCCACTCACGGGCGCCATGCGCTTGATCGTGAAGTAGTCGTCCGTGACGGTGAAGGCCGTCACCCCCTTCGGCTTGGAGACGTATCTCGACGACGCGGCCAGGTTGTCGTTGCCGACGGCGGCCCAGAGCACCCCGTCCGGCAGGGCGGACGCGACGGGTTCGATGTCGGATTCCTTGATGCGCGGCCGCCGGCGCAGCTCGCGCCAGTAGTTGTCGTCGTGATCCCCCATGTTGATGTTGGGGCGATACCGGAGCTCGAACGAGTTCACCGCCATGATCTTCCCGACGAGCTGCTCCGTCATGTAGCGGCTCATGCCGCCCACGATCGACACGACGGCGATGAGGAAGGTGACGCCGATCATCACGCCGAGGAGGGTGAAGAAGCTCTTGAGCTTCTGCACCCAGATCTGCTGGAGGGCGAGGCGGACGGCATCGAGGAAGGGCATGTAGGTCGGTAGGTCGGGAGGTCGGGAGGTCGGGAGGTCGGGAGGTCGGGAGGTCGGGCCACGAAAGCGCGTTCGCGCTCCAGAGACCCGGCTCAGACGATCGTGCCGAGCTTTTCCACGAACGACGACCGACGCTCGTCGCTGGCGATGAGGCCATCGCGGAGCACGACCACGCGCCGCGCGTGGCGCGCGATATCGGGCTCGTGCGTCACCATGATCACCGTCTGCCCCTGATCGGCGAGGGACTCGAACACCCGCATGATCTCCTGCGACGTCGTCGAGTCGAGGTTCCCCGTCGGCTCGTCGGCGAGGAGAATGGAGGGATTGTTCACCAGGGCGCGCGCGATCGCGACGCGTTGCCGCTGACCACCGGACAGTTCGTTCGGCCGATGATCCATGCGGCCATCGAGCTGCACGCGTGACAGAGCTTCCCTGGCGCGGCGCTTTCGTTCCACCGATCCCACGCCGGCGTACACGAGCGGCAGCTCCACGTTGTGCAGCGCGGTGGCGCGCGGAAGGAGATTGAAGGTCTGGAACACGAAACCGATTTCCTTGTTGCGCACGCGGGCAAGCTCGTCGTCC
>JBDSSY010000342.1:0-7942 GCA_039928585.1 Gemmatimonadaceae bacterium
GGTCACGTACAACCTGGGCTACAACTTCTTCGACGCCATGCGGGTGAACTGGTTCGGCCGCTTCGCGAGTGGCTCCACCTTCACACCGCTCACGCAGGGTGACGTGAATGGCGATGGCTATAATAACGATCGCGCGTTCGTCTTCGATCCGGATGCGACGAACGATCCCGCTGTGGCGAGCGCGATGCGGACGCTGCTGGCTGGCGGTTCGGCTGCGGCGCGAACGTGCCTTGGCGCGCAGCTCGGGACGTTGTCGTCGCGCAACAGCTGCCAGGGGCCGTGGACGTCGAGCGCGAACCTCAATCTGTCGTTCAACCCGAGGAAGCTCCGGTTGCCGCAACGGGCCACCGTTTCCTTCTCGGTGAGCAACCCGCTTGGCGCGGCCGACCTGCTGCTGCATGGCTCGAATAACCTGCGGGGGTGGGGGCAGACGGCGTTCCCCGATCAGACACTGCTCTACGTGCGCGGCTTCGACGCGACGACGCAACGATACAAGTACGAACTGAATCCGCGGTTAGGCAGCACGAATCCGCAGTTCAGCCAGTTCCGGCAGCCGGTAACGTTGACGATGTCGCTCCGGGTAGACGTGGGTCCCTCGCGGGAGCGGCAAACCCTCACGCAGCAGCTCGACCGCGGGCGTACGCGCGATGGTCAGAAGATGTCCGAGGCGATGCTCAAGGCGATGTACGGGTCAGGCGGCGTGATGAATCCGATGTCGCAACTGCTGAGGCAGGGCGACACGCTGAAGCTCAGCGGTGTACAGGCGGACTCGCTGGCGAGCATGAATCGCCGGTACACGGTGCGGCTCGATTCGATCTGGAGCAACGTTGCGCGAGATCTGGCCGCGCTGCCGGCGAACTACGACCAGAGCGAGGCGTATGGCCGGTACAAGCGTGCGCGCGAAGCGAGTGTGGATCTGCTTATCGCGCTCGCCCCGAGTATCAGCGCGCTGCTCGCGCCGGAGCAGAAGCGACAGCTGCCCGCATTGGTGGCGAGCCATCTCGACAAGCGGTACCTCGCGGGAATCCGCAGCGGCACGGCGGGGAACACAGGGGGTGGAGTGTTCATGGGCGGCATGATGATGGGCGGTGGCGACCACGGCGGCGGCGAACGCATCATCATTCGTGGCCCGTGACCTTATTTCTGGCGTCGTCAGTTCGGAGTGGTCGGTCGACCCGTGCCGTGATCACGGCTGTCGCGCTTGGTCGGTCGCGTGCGCTCCTTCCGACGGCGAGACTCATCGTCGCTGCGCGACTCGAGACGCCGTCTCCAGGAACGCCCGCTCCCTCCCGCTGTCCATTACGTGCGGACGGCGCTCGCGCCGACCGCGCTCCCGATTCCCACGCCGCCCGCCGCCCGCCGCCCGCCGTACGCGCTCCGCCGCACGACCCGCCGTACGCCTCTCGCCGTACGGCCGTTCGTGGGTTCGCTCTTCGCGCCTCGTCCGGCTCTTCGCGCCGCATCTTTTCCCTCGCTCAACCGGTCCCACATGAAATCACTCACTTGCTTCCTCCCCCTCCTACTCGCTCCGTCCCTCGCGGCGCAGTCACCGGCGAAAATTCCGGTGCGTCCGTTGCCGGCACCGAGTGCCACCAGCACGGAGACCGTGCGCTCGCTCGCGGCCGTGCGTCAGCTGCCGAATGGCAACCTGCTCGTGAACGACCAGGTCGGGCGTCGCGTGCTGCTGATGGATTCCACGCTCGTGCTGCTCGGGGTCGTGGCGGATTCGACGAGTAGCACCGCGAGTGCATACGGACCGCGCGGAGGCGGGCTGATCGCATATCGCGGAGATTCGACGCTCTTCGTGGATCCGGCGTCGCTCTCGATGCTGGTGATCGATCCGGCGGGCAAGATCGCGCGCGTGATGGCCGCGCCGCGACCGAACGACGTACAATTCCTCACCGGCGGTCCATTCGGTACGCCGGGCTTCGACGCGCGGGGGCGACTGGTGTATCGCGCCTTCTCGCGGCCGAACTTCGGACCCGGCGGACCTGGCGCCGGTGGACATGCACCGGTGCTGCCGGACAGTGATGCGATCGTGAGGTTCGACCTCGCGTCGCGCACACTGGACACGGCGGGCTTCTTCAAGGTGATGCGCTTGCGCACGACCGTTGAGCGCGATTCAAGCGGTGTGCACATGACGTCGATCGTCAACCCGATGCCGATTGTGGACGAGTGGGTGGTGATGAGCGACGGCGCAATCGCCATCGTGCGTGGTCAGGATTATCACGTCGACTTCATCTCTGCAGACGGGAGCCGGACGAAGGGCGAGAAGGTGCCGTTCGACTGGCAGCGCCTGAATGATGAGCAGAAGACGGCGTTCATCGACTCGACCAAGGCCATGATGACGCGCGTGCGCGCGGCGGGTGTGGGCGCCAACGCGGGCATGGGGATAGGCGGCGGCGCGGGGGCGATGAGCGGTGGCCAGATGGTCATTCGCATGGACGGACCGGGCGCGGGTGTTCCCGGTGGACCGGGCAGCCCACCGCGCGGCGGTGGTGAGCCGCGCATCGTGATGGGCGGTCCGCCCGGTGCCGGCATGGGAATGCTCGCGCTCACGTTCGTCTCGCCCTCCGAGCTTTCCGACTACATGCCGGTGTTCGGACCGAACGCGGTGCGTGCCGATGCGGACGGGCGACTCTGGGTCCGCACGATTCCAACGAAGCTGATGGCGGGCGCACTGTACGAAGTAATCGATCGGTCCGGCACGCTGGTCGATCGCGTGCTCGTGCCCGAGGGAGCGACGATCATCGGATTCGGTGCAGGTGGCGTGGTGTACATGGGGAAGCGCGATGCGAGCGGCATCCATGTGCAACGCGCGCGCGTGAAGTAGCGACACCAACTCCGGCACGAACGACACGCGGCCGAGGCACTCGCCTCGGCCGCGTTTGGCCGTTCATATCACGTCGTGCTGCGCACCGCGGTTCACGGTTCACGGTCAATTGTCAGGGGCACCGCGCCAGCGCCACCGGACAGCGTTCCGGATCCGGCGCCGGTGCGCTACCCTGCCCACCGGGCCCGCCGTACGAGTACAGTGTCCGCTGCAGCACACCCAGTTCACGCCCGGGAATGGGCAGGTGAATGAGCGTGTTCTCGGGAAGCGTCTGCCACCCACGCGCATCGAGGAACGCCGTCACGCCATCGACTCCCAGACCTTCGATGCCCTTCTCGTACCGCAGCGCGTCCCACAGGCTGCCGCACGCACCATTCTGCTTGCGCGGCACGCAGCCCGGCTCATCGATCGGTCCGTCGACCGTCACCGGCGGAAGCTGGCCTTGCGACACGCGAGACAGGTTGATGAGCGGCACCGCTTCCGCCGCGCGATTCAGACGGATCAGCGCCTCGGCCTTGAGCAGGTTCATCTCGGTGACCGTCACAGCAGGCTGCGGTCCCGTCTGCCACGTGGTTCCGGTGCCAAAACGTCGGAAGAAGTAGTGAGAGTAGCGGTACGTCCCGCGCGACACCGCGAAGATATTCGCGGAGTAGTAACCCACGTACGTTCCGGCGACAGCTGGTCCGCCGGCGGCCTGAATGCGCCTGTCTTTCGTACGCATCTGGAACGCCACCCGGTTTGCGACCGGCGTAGCCACGTAGTTCACGAAACCCTGCGTGGAGTCTGCTGGTCCCAGTACCCAGTTGCTCGGACGGCCGAAGTCGCTGGGAATCACGGTGCGCAAACGCGCGAGCAGGCGCTTCCAGTCGTCCCAGAGGATGTCGGGCTGCGCCACTGGGGCGAAGTCAGCCTGGATTCCCGCGTCCACGCGGCGAATGACCTCGGTCCAGTCCACCGCCGCCCGCTCCGCGCGCGAGCGCGGGGTCTGTGCGAGCGCCTTGGCGGCGAAGGAATTGGCGAGCCGCACGAACTGCACGCGCGTCATGGCCTGAAACAGCCACCCGTCCACGGGCAGCGAGAAGTCCGGTCCACGATTGGCGATCGCGATCGCGGAGTCGAGCTGGGTGACGGCTGCCTTCGACACCGCGGGATACGCGACGAAGTTCGGCTTCGTGATCGTGTCGAGCGCCAGCTTCTCATCCGTGACGACCGCGGAGTCGAAGTAGAACGCGAGATACTGGTGCGAAATGCCCTGCATGAACTTGCCGACGGCGCGCGTGCGCGACGTGCGTTGCGCATCGACGACCATGAGGCCGGAGTCGATGGCGATGAGCGCGTCGTTCACGGAAGAAATCGTGCGATACAATCCGTACCACGGTCCTTCGCTCACCTGATTGCGGGCATTGACCGGGCTGTTGTTCCAGGCGGCGCGCGGCTCGGCGCTCAGCTCGAGCTGGCCGAAGTCCGCGAAGCCCGACGTGGCTTCCCGCGCCATGGTCGAGAAGGCCCACGACGGATAGTCGTCATGACCGGCGACCGGCCACCAGCTCCGGAAGGAGCTGGACACGAACGACTCCGCCGACACCGGCTGCTTCGTCGCGCGCTCGCGATCCGGCTCGTTGGGATTCGTCACGGCGAGTTCCTGACAGGCAGCCACGCCGATCAGCATGGCCGCGCCGGCCCACCGCGTATGTCTCTGCATGAAGTATTTCATCTGGGTCAGAATTCGATCTGGACGCTGCCAGTGAACGTGCGGTATCGCGGATAGCCGAAGCTGTCCAGCTTGATGGTCGACGGAAAATCAGAGTCGCTGACTTCGGGGTCGTAGCCCTTGTAGTCGGTCCAGGTGATCAGGTTGCGACCCACGATCCCGAGCGTGACGCCGCGCGCGCCGAAACGGCTGAGTGCAGCGATGCGCGTCGTCGGAATCTTGTAGCGGATCGATGCCTCGCGGAGCTTCACGAAGCCACCAGGCTGCACGAAATAGTCGGTGGGATCGTTCGCGGCGTACAGCGCGACGTAGTAGTCCACCGTCTTCTTCAGCGTCTGCTCGCGACCTGACTGGTCCACATCGCCACTCCGGCCGTACTGGTACATGCGCTGGTTGGTCTGGTTGTAGACGTTGCCTCCCTTCTGCGCATCGATCAGCGTGAAGAGGCTGAGGTCCTTCCAGGTGACGTTGTTCGTCCAGCCGACGTGATAGTCGGGATTGCCATCGCCGATCTTCACCACGGCGGCGTTGCCCGCTGCGTCGCGCAGCGTGATCGGCATGCCCCAGTTGTACACACGGCTCCCGACCGTGGCCGCGGTGCCCCAGAGCTGCTTGCCCTCGCCCTCGGTATACGCGTTGCCGGGTCCGACGTACACGAGGATCCCTTCGTCGTTCACCTGGAATTCGTTGGCGCGTGCCTGTGCATCGGCCGGAAGCTCCGTGGCGTCCTTGATGAATCGAAAGCCGTACATGGCGCCGAGCGTCTCACCGGCGCATCGGTATCCGATGACATTGGTCTGGAAGCAGGAACGGTTGAACTCCGTGATCCTGTTGCGAGACCGGTCAGCCACCAATCCCATGCGCCAGCTGAACGTCGGCTTGCTGAGCACCAGCGCCTCGAGCGTCGCCTCGACGGTGTTGCCCTCCACCGTTCCGGCGTTCTGGAACTGCGAGGTATACCCGTAGAACGCGGAGAGCGGGATCTGCACCAGCTGATCGACGACGCGGTTGCGCGCGTACGAGAGCTGCAGCGAGTACCTGTCGCGATAGATCATGTCGAGTCCGAGCTCGGTCTCCGTCGCATGCTCCGGCTTGAGGAACTTGTTGCCGAGGGTGTTCTTCCGGAGCCCGCCGCCGGTGAGAAAGTCGAAGGTCTCGAACTGATCATCGAAATCGGGGCGCCCGCCCGCCGTGCCGCGCGACGCGCGCAGCTTGAACTCGGTGATCGACTTCATCGGCCACCACGATTCCTCGGCGACGCGGTAGGCGCCGCTCAGCCGGTGGTACACGTTCCAGCGTTCTTCAGGGCCGAACAGCGAGCTGCCGTCGCGGCGGACGAGCGCGTCGAAGATGTACTTCCCCTGGTAGTCCGCCGCCGCGGTGGCGGCGTAGCCGGTGGAACGGATTTCCTCGATGGTGGAGCTGACCCGGCTCACCGTGGCGTTGCTGAGACTGCGCACGCCCGGCGTGGCGAAGCTGCTCCCCTGCGCATCCGTGATTTCGTTGTTCTCGCGCTCCATGAGCGCGCGCAGGGTGGAGCGCAGGGTCACGTCGGCGATCTTGCCGAGAAAGTTCGCGCTCACCGCGGCGTTCAGCGCATCGGTCTGGCCGGCGATCTGACGGATCTCGCCAAGCCCACCTGTGCCGAATCCTTCGGTCTTCACGCCCGCGTCGAGAAAGAAGTTGTTGCGGCGATCGGATCGATCGTAGCTCACGTTGCCGTCGAGATTGAACCAGCTCAGGGGCGTCCAGCGCGCCTCGAGGCTGCCCTGCGTGCGCGCACGGCGGCGCTTGTTCTCCTCTGTGGAGAGCACGTACAACGGATTCTCCTCGCGTCCTTCCGGATCGCCCTGGTACAGGTACGGAGTGCCGTCGGGGTCAGGCACCAGCAGGTCGACGTCGGGCGCCTGATTGATCAGGTCGAAGAAGGTGTCACCGTACAGGTTCTGCCGGTCGGAGCGATTGTGATAGCCGCTGAACCCGAACTTGAAGTCGTCGCGGAGCTGGTGATCCAGGTTGAGGCGGATGTTGTTCTGGTTGTACGCGCCGCTGTTGAGGACGACGCCGCCTTCCTTGTTGTTGTTGAAGGAGAGCAGCCAGTTCGTGCGTCCCGCCCGCTGCGACAGCGTCACCGTGTTCTTGTAGAACGTGCCGGGGTTGAAAAAGCGCTCGACCTGATCGAAGACCGGGTCGGCGTACTCGGTGTCCTGGAACCGCGCATACACGGGCTTCGGGACGCGCTGCGCTCGCGGCACCACGGCGCCGGCGGCGTTGATGTATTGGCCAGCCGCGTTGGTGAGGTAGTAGTGCTGGCTCGCCCAGTCGATCTTGCCGCCCAGCGAGTTCTGGCCCACTTCGGATCGCGTCGTGATCTGTGTGGTCCCGTCGGCATTCGATGCGCCGCGCTTCGTGCGGATCTGGATGACACCTGCCGACGCGCGAGATCCATAGAGAGATGCAGCGGCGGCGCCCTTCACCACCTCGACGCTCTCGATGTCCATCGACTCGAGGTCGGCCGACGACGCGTCGAACGACTGGCTGAGAATCACGCCGTCGACGACGATGAGCGGAGACGTGGACTTGCTGATGCTCGTGGGCGAGCGGAGCAGAATGCTCGTTCCGCTACCGGGCTGTCCACCGGGCGTGACGGCGACGCCGGCCACCTTGCCCTGAATCGTCTCGATCGCATTCGAGGCGGGAACCGGTGCGTCTTCCGCATTGACGCGTCCGACCGTGAACGGCACGCGCGTACCGCTCGTGGGATCCACCACCCCCGTGGTCACGACCGCCTCGAGGGTGAGTGCGATGGTCGTGAGCCGGATCTCCACGTCCGCGGCCCCGCCGCCGGCGACGACCACATTCAGTCGGCGGCCGCCCCGATAGCCGACGCGGCGCGTCTCGAGACTAACCGTGCCGGCGGGCACGCTGGCGATGACGAATCGACCGAGGTCGTTCGTCGAGCCACCAAGCCGAGTGCCCGCGACGAGCACCTGAACGGCGGCGAGCGGACGGCCGGAGGAGGAGTCGAGCACGAGACCGGTGATCCGGCCAGTAGCCGGCGCCTGGGCGCGAGCGACGAGGGGAAAGCCGGGAAATGCAGCGAGCAGGAGGACCGCGAGCGCGCGGAGGGTACGAGGCATCGGATCTCGAGGGTGAGTCGGGTGCTGGGGGGTGTGCCAGCGGGCGGGAACGCGCATACCCGGTAAAGCATGTCGGGTCACTGCACTACGCGCGAGCGACCCCGCGTGTTGACCGCGATGCGTCAGACCTCGCGTCGACGCGCGATCGGGAGCGTGAGCGTGAATTCGCTGCCTGCGCCCTGCACGCTCGACGCCGCAAGGCTGCCACCCATTCCGTTGGCGAGATCGCGGCTGATCGCGAGTCCCAGGCCGACGCCC
>JBDSSY010000343.1:0-5822 GCA_039928585.1 Gemmatimonadaceae bacterium
CACGGCGACCAGGTCTTCTTCACCAACATCCGCATCCGGGCGCTCCCATGACGAACATTCGCGCGCGACTCTCGCTCATGATGTTCATCCAGTACTTCATCTACGGCGCGTGGCTCGTCACGCTCGGTACTTTCCTCGGGAAGTCGCTCGGTGCCACCGGCACGCAGATCGGGCTCGCCTACTCCATTCCGGCGATCGCGGCCATCCTGTCGCCATTTCTCGTGGGAATGATCGCTGACCGGTTCTTCGCCACCGAGCGCGTGCTCGCGGCGCTGCATCTCGCCGGCGGTATCCTCCTCTACCTGGCGACGACGCAAGCAACGTTCACCAGCTTCGCGTGGTTCTTCCTGGCCTACACGCTGTGCTTCATGCCGACGCTGGCGCTCACGAACTCCATCTCGTTCGACAACATGCAGGATCCGGGGCGTGAGTTTCCGCGCATCCGCGTGCTCGGCACGATCGGATTCATCGCCGTCGGGCTCATCATCGGCACGCTCGGCGCCGATGCCACGGCGCTCCCGCTGCGCATTGGCGCCGTGGCGTCCATCGTGATGGCGCTGTACTGTCTCTCGCTCCCGCACTCGCCGCCGCACAACGCGGGCAAGCCCCTGTCGGCGCGCGACGTTCTCGGGCTCGACGCGCTGGCACTGCTGAAGGACCGCTCGTTCGCCGTGTTCGTGCTCGGATCCTTCCTGCTCTGCATTCCGCTCCAGTTCTACTACGCCTTCACCAATCCCTTCCTGAACGAGATCGGGGTGAGCGGCGCGGCAGGCAAGATGACCCTCGGCCAGATGTCCGAGATCGTCTTCATGCTGCTGATGCCCTGGTTCATCGTGCGGCTGGGCATCAAGCGGATGCTGCTCGTGGGCATGGCGGCGTGGACGACGCGCTATCTCCTGTTCGCCTACGGGAACGCCGGCTCCGGGATGTGGATGCTCTACCTTGGCCTTCTGCTGCATGGCGTCTGCTACGACTTCTTCTTCGTCACCGGGCAGATCTACGTCGACAAGCAGGCGGACGTCCGCATTCGCGCCGCGGCGCAGGGCTTCATCGCGCTGGTAACGCTCGGTGCTGGCCAGGCGATCGGGTCGTGGCTGTCGGGTCGCGTGGTGGATATGTACGCCACGGGAGCTGGCGCGGCGGTGCAGCACGACTGGCGGGCGATCTGGATCGTGCCGGCGGTAGGCGCGCTCGGCGTGCTGCTCATCTTCGCGGCGCTGTTCAAGCCGAACATCGAGACGGCGAAGATGACGGAGCCTATTACGGGGTGAGGCTCGTGCGTGGCGCGGTTCATAACTTTTGCGCCGGTGAGCAGGAGAGCGATGAGCCTGGTGCAAGGGGCGGTGAGCGGTGAGCAATGAGTGGCATGCCTCTCATTGCCCAACGCTCACCGCTTCCCGCTTATCCCTCCAGGCTCTCCTCCTTTCGGCGTGAGCGAGCAGTCAACACGCCGTACGCCTCGCGCGTCAACGTCCAGATGTCCACGACTCCCGGCCAGGCACCGGGCTCGCCGAGCTCGCCGTTCGCCGTCGTCTCGATCTGGTATCCCAGTCGCTGCGGGATTCGCGCGCTGGCTGCGTTGCGTGGATCACAATGAATCTCGACGCGCTCGATCTGCGGATTGGAAAAGGCGAATGCGGTAAGGGCGGACGCCGACTCCGTCGCCAGTCCCTGGCCGGTGCTGCCCGCCGATAGCCAGTACCCGATCTCGAGCGCCGTCGGGCCCACGCGACCGTAGAGCCCGCACCCGCCGAGCACCTTCGTCTCGTCGCAAGAGAAGATGCCGTAGACCCACGAGCGATCTGCGGCGAAGTCGGCTGCGTGCTGTGCGAGTCGGGCGCCGAGCGGCTGGCCGGGAACCCGGCCATCCACCACCCACGGCGTCCACGCGCGCAGGTGTGCGTCGTTCGCCGCGAGTGTCAGGGCGAGCGCGGGTGCGTCGTCTTCACGCCATGCGCGTAGCGTGCAGTGCACCAAACCGATGCGATCTGGAAATGGCGTCATGCAAAGTGCTCGATCTGCGGCGACGCTATCGGACTGCAGTGGATGCAACAATCACGACCTGGCTGGTCGCATGACGAATCGACGGATGTGTACCGACGATGTGTTCGCCCGCCGTGAAGTCCAGCGTCGTGATCACCGACGTCCTCGGCGGAACGCTCGAGAGTCCGCCGGCCGGGATGCCAGGACCCATTTCGCGCGGCTGCGCGAGAAAGTTCTTGCCGGTAAGGCCAGGCGGCACACGCTGGAACTTGAACTCGAGGTCTTCAGCTGATTCGTTCTGCACCCGCAATACCATTCGACCCGCCCGAAGCGGCATCGAGAATGTCACGACCTTCGCCTCGCTGATCGTTGCGACGACGTCCACTTTCGGCGCCGCTGCACGCCGTTGCGTCGAAGGGACGACGATGAGCGGGCGAAACATGCCATTCAGCAGATGAGAACGCGCACGATCCTCTCGTGCCGAGCCGATGTAGCAGACGAGGGCGTAATTGCCCGGCTCGAGGTCGAGCGTGGCATTCGTGGTCGCCGGGGGGTCCGCGAAAGCCGGCCCGCCAAGCTGCCGCGCCCACGGTGTCGTCCGCTGTCCTGCTCCGGCTGCGCGATACAGGTCCGCCACCGTCTTTCCCGAATCGAGGCGCACGACCCAGAGCATATGCACGCCACGGGTATCGTCGCCCTTGTCCGACACGAGGGCGCGGCCGTGCAACCCCGCGCGCAGGCGGTCCACGATCAGTCCCGCCTGGAGGAGGCGAAAAGTCGTCAGCCCCGCGGGAATGGTGTCCGGCGCCCTGAAGAAGAATTCGGCGGCCGTTACGTCCACGACACGTCCCGGCAGTGCCCGCGCCCTCGACGACGCGCGAGTGGATTGGCTCGAGGCTTCCGAGACACCAGTCAACAGACACGCACTGACCAGGATCACCGATGTGGTGAGACGTGTCGACATGAGTCCTCACTCCACTGAGTATGCTGCCGGTGTATCGCGATGTGTCCTCACAGGTTTCGCCTCTTCAGCTCTCCCACTGCGAACTCCGCCGCGCGCGCCGTCAGGGCCATGTACGTGAGCGAGGGATTCTGGCATGCGGTCGACGCCATGCACGACCCGTCGGTGACGAACACGTTCGGCGCGTCCCACACCTGATTGTGCGCGTTGAGCACCGATGACTTCGGATCGCGGCCCATGCGCGCCGTGCCCATCTCGTGAATCCCCATGCCGGGGAAATAACCGCTGTCGAATGTGGACACGTCCTTCACGCCGGCGGCGTTCATCATCTCGGCCATGTCCGACATCATGTCCTTCCGCATGAGTCGTTCGTTCTCGCCGGTGGCACAGTCGATCTTCAGCACCGGTAACCCCCACTTGTCCTTGCGCGTCGGGTCGAGCGTCACGTGGTTCGCGTGATTCGGCAGCATCTCGCCGAATGCCGTTGCGCCAATGGTCCATTGGCCCGGCTGCGCCATCGCGTCCTTGAACGCGCCACCCACGCCCAGCTCGGCGACCGCGCGCGACCAGCTCTCGCGACTCGCACCGCCCTCATACCCGAAGCCGCGGAGGTACGGTCGCGTGTCGCCCGCCAGGTTCTGATAGCGCGGGATGTACGACGGGTTCGGCCGGCGACCATACACGTACTTGTCGTCGAGCCCTTCCATCCGCCCTTCGGCACCGGCGCGGAAGTGATGGTCCATCAGGTTGTGCCCCAGCTCCCCGGAGCTGCTGCCCAGCCCACCGGGCCACACGCTCGTGGCCGAACGCATGAGCAGCCAGGTGGAGTTCAGCGTCGACGCGCAGAGGAAGACGATCGGCGCATGGTAGTCGACGACTTCGTTCGTCAGCGCATCGACGACACGCACACCCGTGGCGCGCTTTCGATCCCTGTCGTACAGCACCTCGCTGGCGATTGCGAAGACCTCGAGCGTGAGTCGGCCTGTCGCCATGGCGGCGGGCAGCGTGGAGGACTGCGTGCTGAAGTACGCGCCGTAGGGGCAGCCCAACCAGCACGCGTCGCGATACTGGCACGCGCTGCGACCCGGCAATGGTCGTGTCAGATTTGCCGTGCGGCTCGAGATCAGGCGTCGCCTTCCGCCATGCATCTTCGCGATCCGTTCGGCCAGCAGCAGCTCCGCGCAGTTGAGCGGCATTTCCGGCTGGAACTCCCCGTCCGGGAGCTGCGGCAAGCCTTCCTTGGAGCCGGCAATGCCGGCGAATCGCTCGACGTAGCTGTACCACGGCGCGACGTCCGCGTATCTGATGGGCCAGTCCGTGGCGATGCCGTCCTTCGCGTTCGCCTCGAAGTCGAGATCGCTCCACCGAAAGCTGCAGCGACCCCACATGAGCGATCGGCCGCCGAGCTGGTACCCGCGATACCAGTCGAAGCGCTTCACCTCGGTGTATGGGCTCTCGGTGTCCGATGCCCACCAGTCGAGGTTCTTCTCGTTCAGCGGAAAGTCTCGACTGAGCACGGGGTACCGGCGCACCATGTCGTGCGTGCGCCCGCCGCGGTGCGGATAATCCCACGGTGCCTTCGTCGCGCTCAGGTAGTCGCGAATGTGCTCGACTTTCTTGCCGCGCTCCAGGAGCAGCACGCGCAATCCGCGCTCGGTGAGCTCCTTGGCTGCCCACCCGCCGGAGATGCCGGATCCAACCACGATAGCGTCGTAGCTCTGCTGTGCGGTCATGCGCGCGAATATGTGCTCGATCCGGATGTTGCGCCACTTGCGCCGCGGTGAGAGTATTGCCGGCGATGAACGAACGCGACGAGACAACCCGGCACTGACTCAGCACCTTTAATCAGGTCGCTCGTTTCGCTCCCAGCGCCACACCAGGCCGTCATCGGGATCGTCGAACTCGCCCGCGCGCTGAAAGCCGCACTTCGTGAGAACACGTGTGGACGCGTTGTTCGTCGGCAGCGTATGCGCGCGCACGAGCGACACCGATTCATGCCCGAAGGCGAAGGCAACCAGCGCCCGCGTGGCCTCTGTGGCATGCCCTCGATTCTCGAACGCCGGCACGATGGCGTATGCCACCTCCACCATCCCGGTCTCATCCGGCGGGCCCTTGAATCCGGCGCTTCCGATGACACTCTGTACTTCGCGATGGATGACCGCGAACCCGAGCGTCCACGGGTCGGCACGCTCGAGCGCGCGCAGATTGGCGAGCCACGCCTCCTGAACCTCACCTGATATGAAGAACTCGCGCAGGCCCGGCGCAGCGGGTACGCCGGCGAGCGCGGCAAATCGTTCCGGTGCTTCGATCAACGACACGAATTGCTGTGGCGTGAAGGGCACGAGTCGCAAATATGTTGTCTCGAGCATCAGCGATCCTCGATGCGGAAGTCAGCGTGCATCGCGCCACCATGCCAACTCCCGCTCGGCAGCGATGTATCCGAATGCGCCCCATTGCCCGCCGGCGAGAATGCGACGGAAGATGCGCTCCGCTTCGGTGCGCCTGCCGTTGTACAGATGCCAGTTCCCCATGCCGTACGCCGCCGTCGCGTCGGTGACGGACATCTCGCCGCTCGGTGTCATCGCCAGCACGGAGTCCGGCGCGAAGTCGCCCTTGTACATCAAGAGCAGATGCTGATACGTGTCGTTCTCCACGACGTTCATCTGCCGGCGAAACGGTACCAGCACCGCGGCAGCCTCGTCGTTGCGTCCGAGCCGCCGCAGGCTCATGTACAGCCAGTGCGCTGTCGAGACGAGGCGGTCGTCGTTCCGCGCGTCGGACATCTCGCGCCGGTACACCGGCACCGCGCGCGCGAACTCTCCCTTCAGGTAGTAGGCGAGTCCCAGGTGATAGGCGATGTTCGAGTGGAGCGTCCCGA
>JBDSSY010000344.1:0-4898 GCA_039928585.1 Gemmatimonadaceae bacterium
ACTACGCACGCAGCGGAAACTCGGGCAAGGCGTATGAGTGGTGCCGCAAGGCCGCCACGCGCGCGATGACACTGTACGCGCTGGACGAGGCGGCCGAGTTTCTGCGGCACGCCCTTCAGCACGCCGGCAACGACGATGAGCGCGCCGTCGTGCACGACGAGATCGCGCGCGCGGCAGAGCAGTCGGGACGATGGGCGGACGTAGAGCGCTCGTGCGATGCGATTCTCGCGTCGCCGTCATTTGCCGCGAAGCCCGGACAGGCGGTTCCGGTGGAACTGCGCCGACTTCAGGCGAGGGTGCGACTCGGCCAGGGCGCACGCGAGACGGAAATCGAGTGCCGCGAACTGCTCGCGACTGCCGAACGAGTGGGCAGCTGCGCCGATATCGTGCAGACCCGGTCGCTGCTCGTCCAGACGCTGGCGCGCATGGGCGAGACGGACGAGGCGATTCGCATCGCCGAAGAATCGGTGCGAATCGCCGAGGAGAATGGCAGCGATGGGCTGGCGGACGACGCCATGTATCGCCTCGCCACCACCCTGCTCGCCGCCCGTCCATCGGATGCAGTGGACCTGTTGCAGCGGCTCGTCGATCGCGCGCGAAGCCGCAACGACCGCGCCATGGAGGCGCGCGCCTTCCTTTCGCTTGGCATCGACCGCATGCGTACGAGCGACGACCTCGGAGGCGCCGACGCATTCCGCGCCGCACTGACGATGGCCCGGGATGCGCAGACGCTGGACGTCGCCGCCAATGCGTCGGTGAACCTCGGCGTCATCGGGCTGCGCGCCGGTGACTTCACCGGTGCGCACGAAGCACTGCAGGAAGCACTGCGACTGTACACCACACTGCGCAACAACGCGCATCGCCTTGTGGCGCTGTACAACCTGGCGAACCTCGAGCGCGAGCGCGGGGCGGCCGAAGAGGCGGAGCGGCTGTATCGCGAGACGGCGGCACTGGCGACGGAACTGGATGCAGAGGACATCGCGGTGGGCGCGCATGCGGGTGTCGGACTGGCCGCACTCCGGCTGGATGTGATGCCCGCGGCTCATGCTGCGCTCGATTCGGCGTATCAGATCTTCGCCGGCCGCACCGACTGGTGGTTCCAGGGGCGGGAGCTGCTCGAATCGCTGGCGATCCGCATCGATGCCCATGCCGGCCGGCACGACGCCGCGCAAGTGCGCTTTCGCACGGCGGTCGAACGGCTCGAGCCGATGGATGTGTATGCCGCGGCGTGGTTGGTGGCCGATTGCGCGGCGACGCTGGCCGAGCGCGATCCGCGCGTGTGGGAGGCGGTGCATCGCTTCGCGGACCATTCCACGGTGCAGCAGTTCGTGCCGCTCGCCGCGCGCTATACGGCGCTCAAGGACATGGCGGAACGGATGCCGGGTGTGCGCTTCGCGGCGCCGTCGACGTGACCGGCTGACCGTCCCGAGCGCCGGTCGTCAGCGAAGCGCTTCCCATTCGATCAGTGGCGCGTCGAGCACGGCGCGCTGCACCGCGTCGGACACGTCGCGCCGGAGCTGCACGTGCCGAGTGCCCTCGCCCCGCGAGTTCACCCGGTTCATGAGCAGGACGACGAACAGTCCGCGCTCGGGATCGATCCACAGCGAGGTGCCCGTGAATCCGGTGTGCCCGAAGCTGCGCGGCGAGAAGTAGCGGCCCGCGCTGGACGACGGGGCGGGGGTGTCCCACCCGAGTGCGCGACTGGTGGTACCATCCTGACGCGAGGTCCACCGCGCGATCGTCCGGGGCGCGACGATGCGGACGTTGGCGTAGCTGCCGCCATCGAGGAGAAACTGCGCGAACGTCGCGACGTCTCGCGCCGACGAGAACAGACCGGCGTGACCAGACACCCCGCCCATGGCCCACGCGTTCGCGTCGTGCACCGTGCCCTGCAGCGGTCCTCCGCGCAATTCGTCGGACGTGGTGGGCGCAATTCGGCGCCGATACGACCGATCGGTGGTATCGGGCGCGAAACGGGTGTCGTTCATGCCAAGCGGGCGGAAGATGTGCCCGTCGGCGTAGTTGTCGAGCGACATGCCGGCGAGCTTCTCGAGTACTGCCTGCAGGAGCACCATGTCCCAGTCGCTATACACCGTCTGGGATCCGGGCAGGCTCGCGAGTGGGCGCGCGTTGATTTCACGCAGGTAATCGGACCGTCCCCGCGCCTGCCGGTACAGGGGCGCGTAGGCTTCCAGGCCACCGGAATGCGTGAGGAGCATGCGTACGGTGATCGCCGCCTTGTCGGGCGCATCGAGTTCGGGCACGAACTCGCGAACGGGCCGGTCGAGGTCGAGCGTGCCGGACTCCTCGAGGATCATGGCCGACGTCGTGGTGGCGATGACCTTCGTGAGCGAGGCCAGATCGTAGATGCTGCCGGCGTCGACCGCCGGCGAGCCGGTGGCGTAGTCGAGGGTGCCATAGCCCTTGAGATGCACGAGTCGTCCCCATCGCCCCACCGCGATGGACGCGCCGGGCGCAGCGCCCTCGGCCAGGGCGGCGCGGAGGATGCTGTCGAGCCGGGCGGGTAGCGTGGAGTCCATGCCGACCGTGGCGGGCAGGGCGGCCTGCAGTCGCACGGCCGACGGGAGCCGCGGCGGTGGTGGACCCGGCACGGACGAAACGGGCGTAGGCAGGGTGACCGGAATCAGGTTGGCCGCGGTGCGGGTGCACGCTGCGGCAAACATGAGGACAGCAACTGTGACCCCGCGGATCACAGGCGAAACATTTGTGCGACGAGAGAGCGACATGTCGGAATGATAGGCGGGCGCACGAGAGTCGTGCACCCAGCGACCTCGTGGCGCGCGACATGCCATTCAGTGATGCGCGCCACCGTCCGGAGCGAAGCACTTACGAGAGAGGGCACAGGCGCAGAGCTCGCCGGGAAGTATTCCGGCGGGCTCGCTTCGTTTTATCTACGCGTATGCGGTCAGGTGATCGGCCTCCCGCCGGCCAGGCGATGCACGAGCCGGTCGAGGAACTCGAGGCCGTCATAGTACGATTTCACGAGCATCCGTTCGTCGCGGCCGTGCGCACGCGAGTCGTTCGGGTCGCCGAACAGGCCGCTCACGCCGTATGTGGGGATGCCCGCCGAGCGAAGGATGCGGCCGTCGGTGGCGCCCGTCGACATGACGGGGATGACCGGCACACCGGGACCGAACAACTCTCCGGTGATGGTGGTGACCGGATCCATGATCTCCGCCGTGAGCGGGCTCGGAATCGCGTCGGCGCGATCGCCGAGCGCGATCGTCTCGCTGATCGCGACGCCGGTGTCGGCGATCACGCGCATGAGCGCCTCACGTGCTTCGCGCGGATTGGACGTGGGCACGATGCGACAATTCACGTTGGCCGTCGCGGTCTGCGGCAGTGCGTTGTACGCGTGCCCGCCGCTGAGCCGCGTGGCCACGCAGGTAGTGCGCAGCATGGAGTTGTAGCGGGGATCGCGCTCGAGCACCGAGACCGCAGCAGCGTCGGACGCATTGGCGACGACGGCTCGCATGGCGGCGGCCAGGGCAGGGGACTCCAGCGCTGCCGTACGCTCGAAGAAAGTACGAGACACCTCGTTGAGCTGGACGGGAAACCGGTGCTGCGCCACGCGCGACAGGGCATCCACGAGCTGGTAGATCGCATTGTCCGACCGTGGCACGCTCGAGTGTCCGCCCCGGTTCTTCGCGGTGAGGGTGAAGTCCGCGTAGACCTTTTCCGCCGCTTGCACCGTGTTGAAGAACGGCTTCCCGTCACGCAGTGAACCGCCGCCGCCTTCGTTGATGGCGTACGCCGCATCGATCAGTGGACGGTGGCGGTCCAGCAGGAAATCCACGCCGTTGGCGTCGCCTCCCTCTTCGTCGGCCGTGAGAGCGAGGATGACGTCACGATCGGGAATCCAGCCATTCTTCCGGTCGCGAATCAGGTTGGCGACGAAGATCGCCGCCATCGCCTTGTCGTCGCTGGTGCCGCGGCCGTAGAAGTAGCCGTCCCGTTCGGTGAGCACGAAGGGATCGATCGTCCAGTCGGAGCGCAATGCCGCCACGACGTCCAGGTGGGCAAGGAGCAGGATAGGCTTGACGACACTCGGGCCACGTCGCCCGCGGTATCGCACGACGAGATTGCCCTTCGTGGGCTTGCCCGGCGGAATGAGGACCTGCACGTCACGTGCGGGGAAGCCGGCCGCGCGGAAGCGGCGTGCCATCGCCTGCGCAGCGCGCGTGACCGACCCGACGGAATCGGCGGTGTTGATTTCGATCAGCTCCCGGTACACATCGCGCGCGAGTCGCTGATGCGGAGTCAGCGCGGGACGCTGTTGCGCGCCAGCGGACGCCACGACGAGTGTGCAGAGGAGCAGCGACCGGTGCAGGCGAACCATGAAGATCTCCGGGAGTCGGTGAGCGTCAACGATGGCGTGCCGACCGTGCGGGCTGCAAGTTGCACGACGCCATCCCTCGCCAGCCCCTCCCGCGGTCGTGTCATGTCCGTTCAGAATCCGCCGCCCTGATGCGTGTGCTGCTCGTGGAGGATGATGCCGAGCTCGCACGCGAAGTCGCGGCGGGATTGCGCGGCATCGGGGCCGTGGTGCTGATCGCCGCCGATTTCGATGCCGGCTTTCGGAGCGCGCGACTCGAGGAACAGGACGTGATGATCCTGGACGTCATGCTCCCCGGCGGCTCCGGTTTCGCGCTCTGTCGTTCGCTCCGCGACCTCGGACTCACGACGCCCATCCTCATGCTCACGGCGCGTGATGCGGTGGAGGATCGTGTCGTGGGGCTGGACGCCGGTGCCGACGACTATCTCACCAAGCCGTTCGCCCTGCAGGAGCTTCGCGCGCGCGTCCGGGCGCTCGCGCGACGACGGCCGGCGCTCGCGCCGCGTACGGTGACGATCGCCGACCTGGAGATCGACCTCGC
>JBDSSY010000345.1:0-3441 GCA_039928585.1 Gemmatimonadaceae bacterium
ATCAGATGCAAGATCATCGGAAGCTGCGGGTGTGGCGACAGGCGCACGACCTCGCGGTCAAAATTCGGCGTGCCTGCCGGAGTTTTCCACGCACCGGATACGGTTCGCTGCAGACACAGATTACTCGCGCGGCGGAATCCATTGTGTTGAACATTGCCGAGGGGTGCGGGACCACGAGCCCGCGCGAATTCGCCCGCTTTCTCGACATCGGCATCAAATCGACGGTGGAGCTCGAGGCCCAACTGGAGCTCGCGAGAGACTACGGCGCCATGAGCGTCATCACATGGACGGCACTCACGCCTCTTGTAATCGACGTACGGCGAATGCTTTGTGGTCTTCGATCGAAAGTGCAGTCTTCGGCCATCTCCAAGCAATTGACAGGCACTTCAATCAGTTCGCAGGAGGCGGGCGAACCACCGTGCTCAAGCGGAAGACGCGGCACAGCAAATGTGGAAAGCAGTAACGCGAAACAGAAAGGGCGAGTCGACACACCAATCAGGTAAACTCCAAACGGGAAACGCCAAACGGGCAACGCCAAACTTGGATTCCCTGTACGCGTCCCTGAACCGTCCTACCCTCGCTTCAGCTCCAACGACGCCACCCTCGCGACCTCGGCCAGTACTGCCGCACCGACGAACAAGCTCCCCTCCGCCGCATCAAACTGCGGCGTGTGTGCCGGGATTACCGGCTCATTCGGCATGCGCGCGCCGATGCGCAGGAAGCAGCCCGGAATGCGCTCCATGTAATACGCGAAGTCCTCGCCCGCCATGTTGGTGATGCCGAGCGGGACGACGGCGTCCGCCCCGAGCACCGACTCGACCGCCTGGCGCGCCCATGCGGCGGGCCGCTCCGGGTTCACGATCGGTGGGGGGCCATGCACGAGCGTCACCGCAGCGGTGAGCCCGTGGGCGGTAGCGATGCCTTCCGCCAGACGGCGTACCTCCGTGGCGAGTAGCGCGCGCGTGTCCGGATCGACAGCGCGCAGGGTGCCCCCGAGCGTTGCCTGGCCGGGGATGACGTTGAGCGCGGTGCCCGCGTGCATCGTTGCGACCGTGACGACAGCCGGCGTCGATGGATTCACGCGCCGCGCGACGATCGTCTGCAGCGCGGTGATGATCGCCGCCGCGCACACCACGGGATCATCCGACTCGTGCGGGCGCGCGCCATGAGCACCGCGGCCAGTCACGATGATCTCGAAGGTATCCGCCGACGCGGCGAGCGGGCCCGCTTGCGCCACCACCTGACCGACGAGGAATCGCCGGTCTACGTGAGCGCCGAAGATCGCCGCGACCTCGTCGAGCGCGCCGCTGGCCAGCACCGCCGCCGCGCCTTCTCCTGTCTCCTCGGCCGGTTGGAGGACGACCAGCACGTCGCCCGCCGCAGGGCGCTCGGCGAGCAGATGCGCTGCCCCGACTGCCCAGGCCGCGTGCATGTCGTGCCCGCAGGCGTGCATCACGCCTGCATTCACGGATGCGAACGCGAGTCCCGTCGCTTCGTGAATGGGCAGCGCATCGATATCTCCGCGCACCGCGACGACCGGAGCGCCCGGCGTCGTGCCGCGAATCCTCGCCACGACTCCCGTGCCCGCGATGCGTTGGAGCGTTACCGGCTGCAGCGCGGCAAGCGCTGCTTCCAGGGCGGCGGCCGTGCGCGTCTCCGCGAACGACAGTTCCGGATGCTTGTGAAGATCGCGGCGCAGGGCAACGAGCGCCTCGCGCGTCGCGGTACGGAACAGCGCCTCGACGCCGCTCCTCACCCTCCACCTAACATTGGACGACGGTAGCCGGTTGGCCGCTGACAATGCATGAGGAGCCTCGGGCGAACGACGTGAATCCTACTGCGCCGCCTCGCCCTCAAGGTAGGTGTACCCCTCCAGACCGGCGACGTAGTCGGCGATGAAGGCATTCGCGTCGGTGCGGCTGAGATGCTTCACCGCCGTCACCTTGCGACGGAAGGTCTGCAACAGGTCCGACGCGCGGAACTGCACGTAATTCAACACCTCCGTCACGGTATCGCCGTGGACGAGATCAGTGATCTCGTAGCCCTTGTCGGCCAGCCGGATGTGCACGGCGTTCGTGTCGCCGAACAGGTTGTGCAGGTCACCGAGAATTTCCTGATAGGCGCCGGTGAGGAAGACGCCGAGCATGTAGGGCTCGCCATCGCGCCACTCGTGCAGCTCGAGCGACGGATTTCCCTCCTTGTCACCGACGAACCGATCGATCTTGCCGTCGGAATCGCACGTGATGTCCTGGAGCGTTCCGCGGCGCGTGGGCTCCTCGTCCAGTCGGTGAATTGGCATGATCGGAAAGAGCTGATCGATGGCCCAGCTGTCCGGCAGCGACTGGAAGAGCGAGAAGTTGCAAAAGTACCGGTCCACCATCGTCGCGTCGAGATCGGCGAGAATGTCCTCGTACTCATCGCGATCAAGGCTGACGATCCGGAAGATCGCGTTCATGGTGGCGTGATACATCTGCTCCGCCATCGCTCGCCCGCGAAGTGTGAGCACCCCGCTCGCGAAGAGCTGCTGCGCGCGCTCCTTGTCGAAAGTGACGTCGTGGAAGATCTCCTTGATGCGCCGCTTCTTGATCTTTCCATCGGCCACACTCGCGTGATCTTCCGCCATCTCGTGCAAGACGGGGTGATCGTCGTCGGTCAATGACGGTACGGGAACTTCCACCACCGACTCGACGTCGATGACTTTGAGCAGCAGCAGCGCGTGGTGCGCCGTGAGCGCGCGCCCCGATTCGCTGATGATGTGCGGCATCGGCAGGTCGAGCTCGCGGCAGGACTCGGCGATCGTGTAGACGACGTCGTTGGCGTATTCCTGGAGCGAGTAGTTGACGCTGGCGTTCGAGGTGGAATTCGACCCGTCGTAATCCACGCCGAGTCCCCCGCCGACGTCCACGTGCGTGATGTCCACGCCGAGCGCGCGCAACTCGGCGTAGAACCGCGCGACCTCCTGCAACCCCGCCTTGATGTAGCGGATGTCGGTGATCTGGCTTCCGAGGTGGAAGTGGATCAGCTTCACGATGTCGAGCCGCCCCGCCGCCCGCAGCTTGTCGACCGCCTGCATGAGCTGCGCGGCATTCAGACCGAACTTCGACTTCTCGCCGCCACTCTCCTTCCACCGGCCGTAACCCGTGCTCGCGAGCTTGATGCGGATGCCGGCCGTGGGGGTGACGCCGAGCTCATCGGCCGCGGCGAGGAGCACGTCGATCTCGCTGATCTGCTCGATGACGATGAAGACCTGGTGACCAAGCTTCTGACCCATGAGGGCCAGGCGCATGAACTCCTCATCTTTGTAGCCGTTGCAGACGATGAGGTGCTCCGTGCTCTCGGACAGTCCGAGCACCGCCTGCAGCTCGGGCTTGGAGCCGCACTCGAGGCCCACGCCGTGCTTGTTGCCGAACTGCACGATCTCCTCGACGACGTGGCGCTGCT
>JBDSSY010000346.1:0-6889 GCA_039928585.1 Gemmatimonadaceae bacterium
TCGGCGCCACTGCGCGCGGCCGCCTCCGCCTCTTCGGGGATGTCGACGTTCGCCCGCAATGTCACCCGGACGCCGTCGAGCGTGATCGCCTCGAGCGCGGCGAGCTCCGTAAGCGCGGCCTCGGCCACCGCCTCCTCGCGCTGCCGTTCGCGGTACGCATCGATCTCCGCGTCCGTCGGATTGATCGCCAGCATGCCGGTGCCGCCGTCGAGCACCACGCGCTCCCCGCCGCGCAAGAGCGTCGTCGCGTTGCGCAGGCCCACGACGGCCGGCAGTCCCAGTGAGCGGGCGAGTATCGCCACATGCGACGTGCGCGTGCCCGCATCAGTGGCGATGGCCGCGATGGATCCGCGATCGAGCTGCACGGTGAGGCTGGGCGTGAGGTCGTGCGTGACGAGGACCGCACTCGTGCCGGGCGCGAGGTCCACCGGATCGTGATCCGGAAGGCCCATGAGGAGCGAGAGCACCCGGATATGCACGTCGGTGAGATCGCCGACGCGCTCACGCAGCATCGGCGCCGCGTGCCGGGCGAACCGGTCGCGCCACTCCAGCATCACGAGGTCGAACGCCTTTTCCGCGCCAAGATTCTGCCGGACGAGATCCTCGATAGCGCGGGTCAGCTCGCGGTCGTCGAGAATGGACATCTGCACATCGAAGATGGCCGCCTCTTCCGCGCCCGCGGTGGACTCGACGCGTTGCCGCAGGTTGCGCAGGCGCTCCTTGGCGCGCGAGATCGCCTCGTGCAGTCGAGTGATCTCGGCCAGCACGTTTTCGTCCGGGATGATCCGGTGGCGCACCTCCGGCACCTCCCAGCGCAGGAGGTGCACGTGGCCGACGACGATGCCTGGCGAGGCCGGAATGCCCCGGATCTGCCGCTCCACTACCGCTCCCCGAACTTGTTGACGATGAGCGTCGAGAGCGCGTCGAGCGCTGCGTCCGCGTCATCGCCATCCGCGCGCATGAGCAGAGACGAGCCGCATTCCGCCGCGAGCATCATGACACCCATGATGCTCTTGCCATTCACCTCCATGCCGTCCTTGACGAGCGTGATCTCGCTCTGGAAGCGGGCCGAGATCTTGACGATCTCGGCGGCGGGACGTGCATGCAGCCCGTTCTTGTTGACGATCTGCACGGTGCGTTCGATCATCAGCGGGCCACCGAGACGAGGGCGAAGAGGGCGATCAACACGAGCGCGAGCTTGTAACCTTCCACACGCCCGTGCAATCGCACGAGCACGGCCGCGGTGAGTGCCGCCGCGATGAGCACCACGGCGAGCACCGACCCGCGACCCGGCACCACGTGCGCCACGGTCAGCGGCAACGCCACTCCGGCGATCGCCGCGGCGGCGCGAGCCAGATGTGCCGGCCCCTGGCGAAGCACCGGATTCGCCAGCGCGCTCGCGACGCCCAACCCGCGCGTCCAGCCAACGTGCAGTCCCCAGGCGCGCAGCGCGAGGTGCCCCGCGTTGTACAGCAGGAGAAAGATGAGCAGTACTGCAAGTGGTCGCGCGCCGAGCCCGAAGGCCACGAGCGCGAGCAGCGAACAGAAAGGAAGCCAGCCGGCCCACACGAGGCGGTCGCCGACACTGCCCAGCGGACCACACAGCGCCGTGCGGAACCGTTCGATGCGCTCCGCCGGTACGCCCGACAACTCGGCGCGCGCGAGCGCGCCGACCGCCACCGCCGCCAGGTACGGATGCGCATTGAAGTACGCGCTCTCGCGGGAGATGGCCGCCTTGAATGCCGGACTGTGCGTGCCGCCCGGCAGCTGCCGCAGCACGGGCTCCAGACAGAATCCGACGCCATTGCCGATCAGGTTTTCGTAGTTCCACGACCCCTGGATCGCCAGAAGGCGCGAGAACACGTTGATCCATGTCAGCGCGGGCACATGTGGCGCGGGCCCGGGTGGGGGCGGCAGGCGCGGCGACGCAGCCGGCGGCGCCGAGATCGTCATCGCGCCACCAGCACAAGCAGACCGACGGCGAGCCCGGCGGCGAAACACCAGCGCGCGCCACGCGCCGAATGGAAGTTCGTCCAGGCGGCGCTCGCAGCGACGGCGATCGCGAGCCCCATCACGACTGCACGCGACGTCCGATCCCCGAATGACCAGACCCCCAGCGTCGCGTACGACACCGGAAAGAGCAGGAAGTAGGAGACCGCGGTGAGTGTGGCCGCCCGCACGAAGTCAGCGGTGAGTCCGGCAATCTGGAGGCCTGCGACCGCGCCTCGGGAGCCCGCGTCGAGCGCGGGACGCTTGCGACGTGCCAGCCACGCGTTGAACTGTCGCAGCTTGACGAGGGTCCATCCGCCCACCCACGCCGTGGCGAGTCCGGCGAGCACGCCGATAGTGAGCGCTCCGGCGCGATCCATCTGCAGGGTCGCGGCGATGGCGCCGCCGACGACGGCCGCCGAGCCCCACTCCGGATACCGGGATGCGCCGAACGGTAGCGTGGCCAGCGCGATGAGCTCGAGCGTCGCGCCGACAAGAATGCCCGTGGTTGCATCACCGACAAACGCCCCGGCAATTGTCGCCGCCACGAGCGGGCGCGAAATCATCATCTGTGGAAAGCACACGACGTCCAGCCCCAATACGCCGCCGAGCAGCGAGAGGGGCAGCAACTCCCTCACGAGTCCTCCCGAGCGCCAAGCAGCTCGTTCAGCGGGATGGCGCGAGCCGCGGGGACATCTTGCGCCGTGACGAGCGCGCCGTGCGTCGCGAGCTCGCGCAGCGCTTCCTGCTCCGCGTCCGTGAGGAAGACGTAGCGCAGGTGCTGCACCCGGCCGGCACGATGGTGGATGCCACCGATGTTCACATCCCGCACGCCGCCGCGTTCGACGAGGGCGCGCATCGTCGCGATGTCACCGGTGAGCAGAATCCCTGGCTGCCCTTCCATCCGATATTCATCGAGCCTCGTTGCGGCGTCGGCCGCGGAGTGAAAGCGGATGTCCATCTCCGGCGGGACGCCCATGCGATACAGCTCCTGCTCCCACTCGCTCTCGGCCACCGCGTCGTCCACGAGGACGATGAACCTGACGTCGAGGGGCTGACCCCAGCCGACGACCACCTGCCCGTGGATGAGACGATCGTCGATCCGGTTGAGGACGAGCGTCACGCCGGGATGCCCCCGCCCTTGTGCACGCTCACTGCGACGCGTCCCCGCTCCGCCGCCTGTTCCGCGGCCGCGGCGATGTCGGGGTTGGCTGACAGCGCGAAGTCGAGCAGCATCGGAAGGTTCGCGCCGGCCACGAGCGTGCCCTCACCGAGCGCTCGCAGCACCTTGCGCGCCGCCATCGTACAGCTGCCGGCCTGGAGGTCCGTGAAGATGACGCGGACGCCGCTCTCCTTCATCGTCTCGTACAGCAGTTGCTGAATGTCGTCGCCGCAGAGTCCCCTCACCTGAATGGGCACGAGGACGCTACCCAGCCCGGTGATGAGCTCGACGGCGGACACGAGCCCTGCCGCGAAATCGGCATGGCCGGCAACGAGCGCGCGCCGCACGGGATCACTCATGATCGCCGCGCAGGTACCGATTGATCTCCGTCTTGTCGCGCATCTGCTTGATGAGCCGTGCATTGAAGCGCTCGGCCGGATCGATCCCGCTCCACTTGAGCAGGTGATGCATGGCGATGACCTCGGCGACCACCGTGATGTTCTTGCCCGGATTGAGCGGCACGACGATCCGCGGAAGCGGCACGCCGAGAATGTCGGTCGTCTCGCCATCGAGGCCCGTGCGCTCCACGGTGGTCACCGTGTCGCCCTTCCGCCATTCCTCGAGCTGCACGATGACCTCGATGCGTTTCTGCTGCCGCACGGCGCGGATGCCGAAGATCGCGGGAACGTCCACCAACCCCACTCCACGGATTTCCATGTAGTGGCGCTGCAGCTCGTGACCACGTCCAATGAGGATGTCATTGCCCTTCTTGCGCACGAGCACAAGGTCGTCGGCAACGAACCGATGCCCGCGCTCCACGAGGTCGAGCACACATTCCGATTTCCCGATCCCGCTCTGACCGACGAAGAGCAGGCCCACCCCGTACACGTCGGCGAGCGATCCGTGCACCGTCGTCTGGGGCGCGAAATAATCCTCGAGCCAGGGCTTGATGCGAATGTAGAACTCGTTGGTCTTCAGCGCAGACCGAAGCACGGCGACGCCCGCACGCGTCGCCTCCTCGGCCACCTCTGACGGAAGCTCCAGCCCCTTCGTGACGAAGACGCACGGAATGGGAAACCGGAAGAACTGTGCGAGATTCGCGCGTCGCGTCGTCGCGTCCAGCGAATGGAGATAGGTCACTTCCGTTTCGCCGAACACCTGGATCCGTTCCGACGCGAACCGCGCAACGAAACCGGCGAGCGCGAGGCCCGGACTGGAGACGTCGGCGCCCGGAATCGGCCGCTCGAGGCCGGCGGAGCCCGTCACGCGCTCGAGCTCCAGCAATGTCCCGAGCTGGTCGAGCAGCGAGCCGACGGCCAGCGCACCGCTCACGCGCGGACGGTGGCGTGCGTCCGCGCGGCACGTCCGCGCGCCGGCTTCTTCAGCGCGGCGATCTGTGTGCGCAGTCGCAGGAGGACGATGCCGAGGGTCGGGCCGAAGAAGCGGCCCTCGGCCTTCGCGACCAGTCGCTTGTGCCGCGGCGTTCGGAGGATGATCTCGACGCGGCGAGTCGGTCCGTCCTCCTCGAATCGCACGACGGCGTCGATGGCGCGGTCGAGTCGCGTCGCGAGACGGCGTACGCCGGTTGACGCGCGCTGCCGCATGTGAACGGAGACGTTCGCGTGATGTTCGTGGAAGATGATGTCCATCAGCCTGCGCGATGGGAGGTGAGCACCTCGAGCAGATGCCGCTCCGTTTCATCGGCGGCACGCTCCCAGGTGAACGATTCGGCGAAGGTGCGCGCCTGCGCACCCAATCGCGAGACCAGTGATGGATCCGCGGCGAGTCGACGCATCGCGCTGGCCATCGCTTCGGTATCACCGTGCGGCACGAGAAATCCCGTCTCGCCGTCCCGCACGGACTCGCGGATGCCGGGCGAGTTCGACGCGACCACGGGTGTGCCGCTGGCTGCCGCCTCGAGATTGGTGATTCCCCACCCCTCCTTGGGAGACGCGAAGACGAGAGCCCAGGCACGGCGCAGCAACTCGCGCTTCTCCTCTTCACCGATACGCCCAAGAAACCGTACGCGATCGCCAAGGTCAAGCGATGCCGCAATGCGTTCCAACGCCGGTCGGTAATCGCCGGCACCGGCGATCTCGAGGGTCGCATCGGGGTGCTGGAGCGCGGCGAACGCCTGGATCACGTAGTGCACGCCCTTGTACCGCTTCAGCCGACCGAGGTAGGCGAACAACGGCGCTGGAGCACGCGAAGCAGCAGCGGGCGTGTAGCCGACCGTGTCGATGCCGGGATGGATCACGGTGACCGAGGCGCGCGGGATCCCACGCGCGCCGAGATCCACCGCCGTACTCTCGCTGATCGCCTGAAAGGGCGCACCTCGATAGACGCGTCCGAGTGGCCGCTCCGCCAGCCACACGGCCGCGGCCAACGGCGCGGCGAGCTCCTGGAAGGCGGTGCCTCCGAACAAGTGGGGTACGAGGACGACCACCGGGGGACCGCCCCACCGCGTCGTGCCCAGCGGAACCTTGTTGACGTCCTCGATGAGCAGATCGAATGGGAGCGACGACAGGCGCCGGCGGTAGGCCGCGCGGGCGAGCAGGGGAAAGGTGTAGCGCGTGCCGACGCGTTCGACCGCAATACCGTCCAGTCGCGCGGTGGGTGCGGCACCGTGCCACCCGCCGCAGAGGAGCGTGATGTCATGCCCACGCGCCGCGAGCCGCCCGAAAATTTCGTGGAGATGAATCTCGGCGCCACCAGCGAGCGGATTCTCCCGGCATTGCCAGTTGACCAGCAGCAATCGCACTAGATCCGGCCCATCTTTCGCGCGAGGGCATCCAGCACGCCGTTCACGAATTTTGCACTGCCCCCACTGCCGAATCGCTCCGAGAGCGTGACGGCCTCCTGGATCACTACGCGTGGCGGCGTCTCGCCGATCGTGAGCTCGGCCAGCGCCATGCGAAGCGCACACCGTTCCACGGCGCCAATGCGCTCCAGTCTCCAGTTCGTCGTCGCCTCGGCGAGCTGCTCGTCGAGGTTGCGCGAGCGGCTGGCGATCAGCCGTACGATGGGGCCGGCAATCCGTCGTTCTTCCGGTGAGATCGCGAGGTCGTCCCACACCTGCGACGCGACGCGCTCGAGGTCGGCGATGTCGTTGCCGCGCATGTCCCACGCGTACAGCGCCTGCAGCGCTCGGGCACGCGCCCGCGTTTCAACCCTCGTCCGCGCCATCGAGTCGTTCGAACAGGTCCGACATCTCGAGCGCGGCAATCGCCGCATCCCAGCCTTTGTTGCCATGCTCCCCGCCGGCGCGCGCTTCGGCTTGCTCCATCGTGTCACACGTCAGCAACCCGAAGCCGATGGGGACGTCGTACTCCGTACTGGCGTCCATCACCCCGCGTGACGCCTCGGCGGAAATGAAGTCGAAATGGGGCGTGCCTCCGCGCACGATGGCACCCAGCACCACCAGCGCGTTGTACCGATCGGTGGCGGCGAGGCGCCGCGCCGCGAACGGCAACTCCCAGGCGCCGGGCACCCAGACGAGGTCGACGTTCTCCGCCGTGACGCCATGCCGGACCAGGGCATCCATCGCGCCATCGGCGAGCTTGCTGGTGACGTGATTGTTGAATCGGGACACGAGCACGGCATATCGCCGCCCCTCCCCGTTGGGCACGCCGTTGAATTCTGCCATGATGTCGTCGTCAGGACGCGAGCAGGTGGCCGAGCTTGTCGCGCTTGGTTCCGAGATAGCCGGCATTCTCCACGTTTTCCGGCTGCACGATC
>JBDSSY010000347.1:0-4633 GCA_039928585.1 Gemmatimonadaceae bacterium
TCGCTCGAATCCGGTGCGGAGACGCCGTTCGGAATCGCTGACGCGCTGCTGAGCCGCAGTGCCGACCTTCTGGCGCGGACTACCACATGACGACGATGCGAGATCTGGTCGACAAGGTCCTGGGCGATACGGATCGGGCGACCGCTGAACGGCCCGACGACGAGCTCGCGCGGCTGCGCGCCGAGGTGGCGGAGTGGCGCCGGCAGTTCGCTGGCAGCGTTACTCGACCTATCGCGTTCGCCAATTCCGGCTCCGAGGTGGAGCCGCTGTACACGGCCCTCGACGTGTCGGCCGCGTCGGCTGACGACCTTGGCGTGCCTGGGACGTATCCGTACACGCGGGGAATCCATCCCACCGGCTATCGCGGCAAGCTGTGGACGATGCGTCAGTTCGCCGGCTTCGGCAGCGCGCGCGACACCAACGAGCGGTTCAAGTTCCTCCTCGCGCATGGGCAGACCGGACTGTCCACGGCATTCGATTTTCCGACGTTGATGGGCTACGACAGCGATCATCCACGGTCCGAGGGCGAAGTCGGCAAGACGGGCGTCGCCATATCCAGCCTGGCCGACATGGAAGTGCTGTTCGACGGCATTCCGCTCGATGAAGTCTCGACGTCGATGACGATCAACGGGCCAGCGCCAATTCTCTGGGCCTTCTACATCGCGGCCGCGGAAAAGCAGGGCGTGAGCAGTGACAAGCTTCAGGGGACGATCCAGAACGACATCCTGAAGGAGTACATGGCGCAGCATGCGTGGTGCTTTCCCATCGAGCCCGCGCTCCGCCTGATTGTGGACTGCTTCGAATGGGGCGCGCGTCATGCGCCGCGCTGGAACACGGTGTCCATCTCGGGCTATCATATCCGCGAGGCTGGAGCGACCGCTGCACAGGAGCTCGCATTCACGCTCGCCGACGGCTTCACCTACGTGGAGCGTGGAATCGCGCGTGGGCTCGCGGTAGACGACTTTGCGCCGCGGCTTTCGTTTTTCTGGGACATCCACAACGATTTCTTCGAGGAGATCGCCAAGCTTCGCGCGGCGCGTCGCATCTGGGCGCGGCACATGAAGGAACGGTACGGCGCGCGGAGCGCGAAGTCCCTTCTCATGCGGTTCCACTCGCAGACGGCGGGCGTGACGCTTACCGCGCAGCAGCCGATGAACAACGTCGTGCGCGTGGCGTATCAGGCGCTCGCGGCCGTCCTCGGTGGCACGCAGTCGCTGCACACGAATTCCATGGACGAGACGTTGGCGTTGCCCACCGAGGCCGCGGTCCAGGTTGCACTCCGGACGCAGCAGGTGCTTGCCTACGAAACGGGGATTCCCAATGTCGCGGATCCGCTCGGAGGATCGTACTACGTGGAGGCGCTCACCGACCAGCTCGAGCGCGAGGCGGAAGCGCTGTTCCGCGACATCGCGAGCGTCGGCGGAGTCGTGGTCGGACTCGAGCAGGGCTGGTTCCAGCGCAAGATCCACGAGTCGGCGGCGCGCCAGCAATGGGAAATCGAACAGCATCGTCGCGTGATCGTCGGCGTGAACGAGTTCGTCACGGAAGAGGACGCGCTCGGCATACCGTTATTGAGGATCGGCGAGCAGGTGGACCGCGAGCAGCGCGAGCGGCTCGCGGCGGTGCGCGCCTCGCGCGACAATGCGCTCTGCACCGCACGGCTCGACGCGCTGCGCGAAGCGGCGCGCGGAACCGAGAATGTCTTTCCGCACATCCTCGACTGCGCGCGGGCCTATTGCACGCTGTTCGAGATCCGGCGGGCGCTGGAAGATGTCTTCGGCGCCTATAGAGAGCCTGTATTCTTCTGATCCACTGCGCGGTGACCTAGAAGGAGAACAGACTGGCAGCACGGCAGTGGGAAGTATCACGGCCGAGCTGACAGCTCCAAGCCGTCAGCTGACAGCGACACTCGTAGTTCTTCGTTCGGGATGTATCTCGATACGGAGCCATCCCGGATCAAACGGCGGAAACGCAGTCCCGTGACGCCGTTCGATCCATTCGCGCCCCATATCGCGAGCGCGCGGTCCCACACGGTACTACGATAGATTCTGTCAACTCACAGCTGGAAGTTGTCAGCTCGGCCGTGACCATTCCCGACTGCCCTGACGTTCACCGTTAACTCCGCCACGTGACGCTGACACCGCGAGCGACCGACTGGTGGGCCACCTACTTCGACGCTCACTACCTGCTCGAGTACGAGCCGATCTTCACGCCCGTGCGCGACCGCTCGGAAGTGGCGCGATTGATCGATGTCCTCGCGCTTCCGAGTGGTGCCCGCGTGCTCGACGTCCCGTGTGGTCAGGGTCGGCATGCGCACCTGCTCGCGGAGGCGGGCTTTCGCGTCGACGGACTTGATTACTCGTCCCATCTGATCGATCTCGCGCGAGCGCGCGGCATCGGGCCCACGCTGCGCTACACCCGTGGCGACATGCGCGTGCTCCCGACACGCTGGACGGGGAGATTCGACGCGGTGCTGAATCTCTTCACGAGCTTCGGGTTCTTCACCGATCCGGCGGACGATCGCCGTGTGATGCGAGAGTTCACCCGCGTTTTGGCGCCGGGTGGAACCCTCGTCTGGCACGGCGGAAGCCGGGACGGCGTAATGGCGAAGTTCCTCAGCCGCGACTGGTGGAAGGCCGATGACGGCACGATGATCGGTCACGAGCGCGCCTTCGATCCGCTGTCCGGCGTGCTCACCATCCGCACGGCGTGGGAGGGGAAATCCGGCCGGGGCACGCGAGAGCATCGCATCCGACTCTACTCCGCGACGCACCTCGCGGAGCTGTGTCTGGAGGCAGGCCTGGTGGTTGAGGAATGCTACGACGGATTCCGGGATCGGTCACTCACGAGGCGGTCAGGTGAGATGCTGCTCGTCGCGCGCAAGCGTGAGTTGCCGCGCCGCCGGCGCGCGCGCTAGGTTTCGCGGTTATGCGCCCGATTCGTGTTCTGGTAGCCAAGCCCGGCCTCGACGGACATGACCGAGGAGCGAAGGTCGTCGCCGCGGCGCTTCGCGACGCCGGCATGGAAGTCATCTATACCGGCCTCCACCAGACGCCTGAAATGATCGCGACCGCCGCAATCCAGGAGGACGTCGACGTTGTGGGCCTGTCCATCCTCAGCGGCGCGCACATGACGCTTTTTCCGCGCGTGCTCGCCCTGCTGAAGGACGAGGGTCGCGACGACATCCTGATCACGGGGGGCGGCATCATCCCGAAGGAAGACATGGATGCGCTGCACGCCATGGGCACCGGGAAACTTTTCGGCCCCGGGACACCGACGTCCGAGCTGATCCAGTACATCAAGGATTGGTTCGCCGAGCAGTCGCACCAGGAAGCCTGAGCGGCTCGTGAAGAGTCGGCTTCGTGAGCTGAGTGCCGAGATCCGTGTGCTCGAGGATCGGCTCCGCCTAGGCGGTGGTCCGGACAAGATCGAGAAGCAGCATGCGCAGGGGAAACTGACGGCGCGCGAACGAGTTGCCGGGCTGTGCGACCCCGGCGCCCGCTTCATCGAGCTCGGCTTGCTCGTCGCCCACGATCAATATGATGGACAGGCACCCGCAGCTGGCGTGGTCACCGGACTCGGACTCGTGCACGGCGCACCAGTCGTCATCGTGGCGAACGACGCGACGGTCAAGGCTGGCTCCTGGTGGCCGGAGACGATCCGGAAGATCCTCCGTGCGCAGGAAGTCGCCATGCGCTGCCGCATACCCATCGTGTACCTCGTCGACTCGGCCGGAGTGAACCTGCCGTATCAGGGCGGCGTGTTCCCAGGCCAGTACGGTGCGAGTCGCATCTTCTACTACAACTCCATCATGCGGCGGTATCTGCGCATTCCGCAGCTCGCGGCAGTGATGGGGCAGTGCATCGCCGGCGGAGCGTACCTGCCTGCACTGTCCGATCTTATCGTGATGGTGAAGGGGTCATCGTTCATGGGACTGGGCGGGCCGAATCTCGTGAAGGGAGCCACCGGTCAGTCGATTGATGGTGAGACCCTCGGCGGCGCGATCACGCACACCGAGGTAAGCGGCGTCGCGCACTACACGGCCGAGAACGACCACGATTGCCTCGTCAAATTGCGTGAGCTGGTTGCGATGCTGCCCTACGTCCGCACCGCCGCGGCACGGCGCGAGGCTGGTGCACCGAGGCTGGGCAATTCACCGTCCGCGGATCTGCACGACCTGCTGCCGGGTGACCACCGCATGTCGTATGACATGCATCAGGTCCTCCGCGCGATCGTGGACGACGGGCGACTGTCGGAATTCCAGGAGCATCTCGCGAAGGAGATGATCTGCGGCGACGCGCGCATCGAGGGCATCCCGGTGGGTGTGATCGCCAACCAGCGCGGGCTCGTCAAGGGTCGCGCCGGCGAGAAGCCTCGCTTCGGCGGCATCGTCTACGCCGAGAGTGCAGAGAAGGTCGCCTTCTTCATCGAGCGGTGCGACCGTGAGGGCATACCGCTGCTGTTCGTGCAGGACGTGTCCGGCTTCATGGTGGGGCCCGAGTCGGAGCACGAGGGCGTCATCCGTGCCGGCGCTCGTTTCGTGGAAGCCATGGCCACCGCGCGCGTTCCAAAAGTCGTGCTGACGGTGAATCACGCGTCCGGCGCAGGCTACTATGCCATGGCAGGGCAGGGG
>JBDSSY010000348.1:0-37981 GCA_039928585.1 Gemmatimonadaceae bacterium
CATTATCGCGGCATTCTCACCGGGATCCCGGAATTTCATCTGGAGAGCGGTCGGGTCGATCACACAGGGCTGACCAGCGACGAGTCAGCGGTCCTGGACACGCTGGTGCGGGTGGGTGACGCATCGCGCGATGTGCTGGCCGAACGACTCGGACTCCGCCCCACGGATCTCGGTGTCACCCTCAAGCGTCTCGAAGCCCTGGGATACGCGGCGCCGTCGGACGATGGAAATACCATCCGCGCGATCGCGCAGGACGGTGGCCAACCGCTGTAGTCAGCCCAGGTGATGGAATTGGACAGTCATGAGGAGGCGGCGCAGTAGCAGTGCGGGGATCGAATCGTGCACAGACTGATCGGCGTGCCGACACGACAAGCACTCGGCAACGGGAACGTTGAGCGCGTGCATCGGCCAAGGAACCGCGGGTGACGAGATGGAGGTAGCGAAGTTCGACTCGGACTCGTTCGCGTGGGCGATGGAACACGTCGAGGAGGCGTTTGCCGTCATCCGCGGCGATCGGCATACAATCGTTTACGCGAATGCATCCTTTCGTCGGCTGTTGAACCACGACGAGGCGCCGGTCGTCGGTCGCCATCTCGATGAGGCGTTCGCGGTTGGCGGCAACGTGGCATTGACGGCGATGTTGAACCGTGCGCATCGCACGGGAGTGGGTGATCGCCAAGTGATGGTCAAGCCGTTGGTCGAGGGTTCGCCCTCCCTCTGTTGTACCGTGTGGTCCGACGTGGACCGCAATCACGACACGGAGCATCTCGTCGTGGAGTTGCGCCACGCGACCTCCAGCGGCGTGTCGGCGTCCGCGCACCGCGAGATGATCGAGCGGCTGTTGCTGAGCGCTCTGCATGATCAGGACATGGCTCGTGATGCCGAGCTGTCGCGTCGACGCGCCGCGCTCCTCTCCGCCGAGAGCCGTCGGCTCTCCGCGTCGCTCGACGAGAGCGCGACCCTGGTCGCGATGAGCCTGATGTCGCTTCCGTGCACCGGCGACTGGTGCATCGTCGACACGCTGGACGCCGACAAGGCGATGCGTCGTCAGGCAACCATCCATCCCGATCCGAAGATGCAGGCCGCGCTCGATGATTTGGCGGGCGCCTGGATGCCCCTGGTTGACGACCTGTATGGAGTGGGAGCGGCGTTGCGGAGCGATGACTCGCGAATGCTCCCTGAAGCCGTGCTTGCTGTGCTCGACAACCCATCGCATTCGCCGGCTGTTCGCCACGTCGTGTCTGCACTTGTGACTGGTCCGCTCCTGACAATGCCGCTGATCGTCGACCGACGCCTCATCGGGGCTGTCACCTTCGTCGCTGGTCAGCCGACACGGTCGCTGTCGAAAGACGACATGGCGCTCGCCAAGGATCTCGCAAGCCTGAGCGCGTTGGCGCTCGATCGCGCGCAGCTGTACGGCGTGGCCGTCGCTCTGCGCGCGCGTGCCGAATCGGCGAGCGTGGCGAAGAGCGCGTTTCTGGGCATGATGAGTCACGAATTGCGTACACCGCTGAACGCCATCGGCGGATACGTGGAACTGCTCGGGATGGAGATCCACGGTCCGCTCACGGCGGAGCAGCGAGTCGACCTCGATCGCATTCGCACCAATCAGCGGTATCTCACTGGGCTCATCACCGACCTGCTCAACCTGACGAAGGTCGGCAGCGGCACGTTGATCTATCGGGTCGGCGATTTCGATGTTCGCGAGCTGCTGGCCGAGAGCGTGGCGCTCACACACCCACTCGTGGCTCAGAAGGGACTGTTCCTGGAGACGGTCGAATGCGATGGTGACTTCGTCGTCAGCGCCGATCGGGAAAAGGTGATCCAGATCCTCGTCAATCTCCTGTCGAACAGCATCAAGTTCACGCCATCGGGTCGGCGAATCGTCGCTGATTGCGCGCGCACGGACAGCGCGATCCTCGTGCGCGTGACCGATTCGGGAATCGGCATTCCTCCGGAAAAGCTCGATGTCATCTTCGACCCGTTCGTGCAGGTCAAGAGTGACACGCTCGGTCAGCAGTCGGGCGTCGGGCTCGGCCTGGCGATCAGCCAAGGTCTCGCGCGCGGCATGCACGGCGACCTCACGGTGGAAAGCACACTGGGCGAGGGCTCGCGATTCACGCTGACGCTCCCGATTGCTGCGACGGAAGGCGTCGGGTAGCTTTCGCGCCTGCCAGCATCCCCCAACAGAGAACAGGATTCGGCATGGCGAATTACCGGTTCGCGAGCCGTCCGCCGAAAGGCGACGCGATCGCGTTCGAGAAGGGCGTTCTGAGTGTCCCCGCCAATCCGGTCATTCCCTACGTCGAGGGAGACGGCACGGGGCCCGATATCTGGCGCGCGTCGGTTCGCGTGTTCGATGCCGCCGTGCGGCTGGCCTACGGCTCGGAGCGCCGCGTGAGCTGGATGAAGGTCTTTGCCGGCGAGGAGGCGCATACCGCCCACGGCGAGTGGCTGCCGGACGAGACGCTCGAGGCATTCAAGGAATTCCGCGTCTCCATCAAGGGTCCGCTCTCCACGCCCGTTGGCGGGGGCATCCGCTCGCTTAACGTCACGCTGCGCCAGGTGCTCGACCTCTACGCGTGCATCCGTCCGGTTCGGTACTTCGAAGGCGTCGGCAACCCGATGAAGGAGCCCGAGAAGCTCAACGTCGTGATCTTCCGCGAGAACACAGAAGACGTGTACGCGGGCATCGAGTGGAAGGCGGGATCGAAGGAGGCGGAAGAGATCGCGGAGCTCATTCGCACCAAGTACAAGAAGGAAATCCGCGAGCACTCCGCGATCGGCATCAAACCGATGTCGGAGTTCGGCTCCAAGCGGCTCGTGAAGATGGCCATGCAGTTCGCCGTCGAGAACAGCCGGCGTTCGCTGACGCTCGTCCACAAGGGCAACATCATGAAGTTCACCGAGGGTGCGTTCCGCGACTGGGGCTACGAGGTCGCGGCCAACGACTTCGCCGGCCAGTGCTGCACGGAAGCCGATCTCGGGAAGGGCGGAAACGCCACGCGCGCCGACTGCCTCGTGGTGAAGGATCGCATTGCCGACGCGATGTTTCAGCAACTGCTGCTGCGTCCCGATGAATACGACGTGATCGCCACGCCCAACCTGAATGGCGATTACATCTCCGATGCTGCGGCGGCGCAGGTGGGCGGACTCGGGCTGGCGCCCGGCGGCAATGTCGGCGACGGTCTCGCGGTCTTCGAAGCGACTCACGGCACCGCGCCCAAGTATGCGAACCTGGACAAGATCAACCCGGGGAGCGTCGTGCTTTCAGGCGTGATGATGTTCGAGTACATGGGATGGAAGGAAGTCGGGCAGCTCATCACGCGCGGGCTCGAGAATGCCATCAAGAGCAAGCGCGTCACCTACGATTTGGCGCGCCAGATGCCGGGCGCCACCGAAGTCAGCACCTCCGCCTTCGGCGACGAGATCATCAAGGGGATGAGCGCGTAAGCGCCTGATCCCGTACCGCACTTCCATCCACGACATGATGCTGTCTCTCTCCAGCGGGTCTCCCGAACTCGGGCGACTCGACATTCCCCTCCTCGTGGTCGCGCTGGCTGCCGGCGCTGGCGTCGACACGGAACTCGCGTCGCTCGATACGGCGCTGGGCGGGGCGCTCACACGCACGCTGGAGCGGCGTGATTTCCGCGGCACGCGTGACGAAACCCTGCACCTCGCCGGCGGGACGGCTGGTCCGGCGCGCGTCCTCCTGATCGGCACCGGTGCCACGGGCGAGCGCGCCGGCCGGCTGCGTCGCGCCGGCGCACTGGCCGCGCGCCAGGGCGGACGGATGGGGGTGGGCGAGCTCGCCATGTTCGCCGGTCCCCTCGACAGCCTGGAGACCGAGGCGCTCGCCGTCGGGCTCGCCGCCGGCGCCTGGGACTACCTCGACACGAAGTCGGCGCCGCCGGCAGACGAACGGCGCGCCCCGTTGTCGAGCGCGCGCATTCTCGGCGCCGACGCTGCCGGTCTCGCCAGTGGCGTCGCCATCGCGGAGGGTCACGGACTCGCTCGCACCCTCGGCATGATGCCCGGCAATCTCTGCACGCCCGAATTTCTCGCGACGACCGCTCGGCAGATCGGTGCGCGTCACGGTCTCACGGTCACGGTGCATGGCCGCGCCGAAATGGAACGGCTCGGCATGGGCAGCTTCCTCTGCGTCGCGCAGGGTTCGCCGGAGGACCCGAAGCTGATCACGCTCGAGTACGTCGGCGGCGCCGCCGGCGCGCAGCCCATCGTCCTCGTGGGCAAGGGTCTCTGCTTCGACTCAGGCGGTATCTCCATCAAGCCGGCGCAGGGCATGGAGTGGATGAAGTTCGACATGTGCGGCGCCGCCGGAGTGCTGGGCGCCATGGAGGCGATCGCCCGCCTTCAGTTGCCCGTCAATGTCGTGGGGCTCATCGGATCCACCACCAACATGCCATCCGGAACCGCTGTAAAGCCGGGCGACGTCGTGCGCAGCATGTCAGGCAAGTTCATCGAAATCATCAACACGGATGCCGAGGGCCGACTCGTCCTCGCTGATGTGTTGACGTACGCGAAGAAGTTCAAGCCAGCCGCCGTCATCGATGCCGCGACTCTTACCGGGGCGTGCGTGATTGCCCTGGGACACACCGCCACGGGTGTCCTCGGCAACGATGCACCGCTCGTGCAGGAGGTCCTGCGCGCCGGTTCGCGGGCCGGCGAGCCGGGATGGGAGCTGCCGATGTGGGACGACTACAAGGAGCTCATCAAGTCGGACGTGGCCGACATCAAGAATTCCGGAGGTCGTCCGGCCGGAACCATCACGGCGGCCCTGTTCCTCAAGGAATTCGCGGACGAGTTTCCCTGGGTGCATCTCGACGTTGCGGGTACAGCGTACACGGAGGCCGACCTCGGCACCGTGCCGCGTGGTCCCACCGGCGTTCCCGTCGGCACCTTCGTGGAGTTCGTGAGGGGACGCGCCGGGTGACCTGCCGCGGTCTCCGGCGCGCCGCGCTCACCGGCCTCGGCGCAATTGCCGGGGCCGTTTTGCCCGGATGGTCCGCGGCGCAGGTACCGGTACGCCGGGATACGGTCGCATCGCCGCGCGACACGGCGCCGACGCGCACGGACAGCGCTCGCCTGCGTCAGGTCAGGACGCCATCGGGCAGCGACACGATCCGGGTGCCGATCCCGGTGCGCGCCGACTCGATGGTCAGGAACGACTCGATCCGGCAGGGAATCGTGCCCCTCCCGGCGGGCACCAAGCCTGTCGCGAAGCGGGACACGATCAAGGCTCCACTCGCGCGCGCTGACGCTCCGCCCATTCTCGAGATCGGCGCCCCGCGCGTCTACGATCGCGCGGCGATCTTTGCGACGGGAGCGCTCACGCTCTCCGACCTGCTCGGACGTGTCCCGGGACTGACGGAGTTCACAGCGGGCTGGTTCGGCGCGCCCGCGGTCGTGGCGTCACACGGCGATCTTCGAGGTATCCGCATCTTTCTCGACGGACTGGAGATCGATCCGCTCAGCCGTCGAGGTCAGGGCGTCTCGCCGGTGAACGACGTGCCACTTCATGCGCTCGAGGAGATTCGCATCGAGCGGGGCGCGGAGGAGGTTCGTGTCTACGCGCGCACGTGGCGAGTCGAGCGTATCGATCCCTATACGCGCGCCGACATCGGGACCGGCGACCAGAACACCAACCTGTACCGCGCGTACTTCGGCCGCCGCTACGCCCACGGAGAAGCGCTCCAGATCGCGGCAGAGCAGTTCAGCACGCAGCCGGCTCGTCGGCTTCCGTCGTCCGGGGGGCTCCACGTCATGGGGCGATTCGGGCTCACGCGCGGACGCTGGAGCGCAGACCTGTTCGCCGAGCGGAGCGACTACGACCGCAGTGCGTGGGTCGGCACGGGTGGCACGGCCGACACGCGTGACACCATCGCCGCGCTGCAGACGCGCCGCACGACGGCCTATGCACGGGTCGGCACTGGCGATCCGGACCGCGGTCCGTGGATGCAACTGCTCGCGGCAGCCGAAGCGCATCAGGGAATCCCGAAGCCCATCGGTCCCGTCGACACGAGCAACGTCATTCCCGATACGACCTCGTACGAAAGCCAGTACCTGCTCACGGGCGGGACGAGGCTGTTCGGCGTGCGCGTCAGCGCGGCGGAGCGCATCCGGCGCGGAGGCGGCGTCTCGTCGTTCACTCCCTCGGGCCGAGCCGACTTCCTGCGCGGACCGTTGGGCATCTCGTTATTCGCCGAGGGGAAGAGCGCGCTGCGTCCATCGCGCGCTGACGCGAGCGTGAAGCTCGCGCCGTTTTCCAGGGTTGCGCTCACGGCATCCGCGTCGCGCACGGGAGGCGGACGCTTCGTTCGTGTCTTCGGCGATGACCGGAATACGTCGTCGTTCGAATCGGACGGATCGCTTCTCGCGCCTGCCGATTCAGGTCGCGGCGGGTACGACAGCACCGGCGTCGCGCGGTTCGCGCTCGCTCCGCGGACGAACGTGCGCGCGGAGATCGGGGTTCGAGTGCGAGACGTGTGGGTCAGTGGTGGCGTGGTGCGTCGCGGCGCCACCACGCTCCTCCCCGCAGCCGATCTGGACCGGGCAGCGGCTCGTCCGGGTGCCCTCCGCGTGGAGCAGGATGCCACCGGCGCCACGCTGGCGTTGCGGGGACGCCTGTACCGCGCGATCAACGTGGATGCGTGGGCGGTACGCTGGAACGACTCGACGGGATTCTATCGTCCGAGGTACCAGACACGGTCGGAGTTGTACATCCAGACCAACCTCCTGAACCGTTTTCCACGCGGCAACTTCGGCCTCCTGAGCTCCCTGGCGCACGAATACCGAAGTAACGGCTATTTCTCCACGGGCGCAGAGTCCATGCGCATCGCGCGCGGATCTCGCGCGCTGGCGTTCAAGCTGGAGATCCGCATCCAGAGCGCCGTCGTGTCATACCAGTTCCGAAACCTGCTCCAGGAAAAGTACGCGCAGGTGCCGGGGTTCTTCCTGCCCCGACAGACGCAATTCTATGGCGTGCGGTGGGATTTCTGGAATTGACAATGTCGTTGTCCTCGTGTTACTTACGTGGCTTGATATGATACGGAGCATGACGGGGTTCGGCTCAGCCGACGGCGACGTCGGGTCAGGCCGCGTGAGTGTGGAGGTCCGATCGGTGAACCACCGGTACTTCAGTCCCTCCATCAAGCTGCCCAGCGTGCTCCTGCCATGGGAGGGAGAGGTACGGGAGGCGCTCAAGCGCGGCGTCACGAGGGGTCACGTCACGCTCAGCGCGCGGTTCGAGCATGAGGACAGTACCGACACAACGCTTCCGATCGACGAGCGCCGTTTCGCGTCGTACGTCGCGCAGTTGCGACGATTGCAGGAACAGCACGGTCTTGCTGACACGCTGGATGTCGGCACCGTCCTGAGGATGCCCGACCTGTTCGCCGGTCGTGACCGGGAGGATCTTCCGGCCGACGCCGGCTCGCAATTGAGCGGCATTGTGGACCGCGCGGTGGAGGCACTGCTCACCATGCGCAGCGCCGAGGGTGCTCGGCTGGTGCACTTCCTGGACGAACGGATGGCAGTTGTCGTGGCTGCGCTGGATCGCGTTGCCGTGCGCGCTCCGGCGCGCGTGGTCGAGCAGCGCGACCGACTGCGATTGGCCGTGCGCGAACTGGCGGACGGTGTGGCGATGGATGAACAGCGAGTCGCGCAGGAGATCGCGCTGCTCGCCGATCGACTGGACGTGCAGGAGGAGCTGTCGCGCTTTCGCGCGCACATCTCGGCCTTCCGTGAAGCCTTGAACGCGGCACAGCCGGATGGCGTGGGCAAGCGGCTCGGCTTCCTGCTTCAGGAAATGCTCCGCGAGGCCAACACGACGGGAAGCAAGGGGAACGACGCGGCGATCGTCGCCGACGTGCTGCAGATCAAGGAGGAGCTCGAGCGTATTCGCGAGCAGGTGGAGAACCTCGAGTGAATCGCTTTCCGGTCATCCTCAGCGCACCGAGTGGGGGCGGGAAGACGACCATCGCCCGGTCGTTGCTGGCGCGTCGGCAGGATCTCGGCTATTCGGTGTCGTGCACCACCAGGACCCCGCGTCCGGGCGAAGTCCACGCACGCGATTATTATTTCATGACCCGTGCGGAGTTCATCGCCGAGCGGGAGAAGGGCGCCTTTGCCGAATCTGCCGAGGTGCATGGCAATTTGTACGGCACGCTGCGGTCGGAAGTGGAGCGCGTGATGGCCAGTGGTCGCCACGTCGTGATGGACGTTGATGTGCAGGGCGCCGTGCAATTCCAGCGTGCCTTTCCGCAGGCGGTCACGATCTTCATTCTGCCTCCGTCGGCGGAGGTGCTGCTGGACCGGCTGCGAGCCCGAAAGACCGAGAGCGCCGCGCAGCTCGCGGCGCGATTGCAGTCGGCCTTGCAGGAGTTGCAGCAGGTGGATGAGTACGAGTACGTCATCGTCAACGACGAACTGGACCGGGCTGTCGGTAGCGTCGAATCCATCGTCGATGCCGAGACAGTCAGTCGTGAGCGGGTCAAGAATCTTCGACAGCAGGTCGGGTTGCTCATCGAGCGGCTCGAGCAGGAAATCGAGAACACCACACCCTGATCAGAGAGTCATGCGAGTCTTCACACCGGTCGAGATTGCCCAGCACGCCGCGAACAAGTACCTCGGCGTCCTCGTGGCCGCCAAGTATGCGCGTGCACTGAACGAATTTCCCGGCGGCTCGGGATCGCGCGACAAGAAGCTGACGACGCGGTCACTCGAGGACCTGTCCAAGGGCGACATCGACTATCGCGTCGTGCCGCGGCGGCGGTCGGCAGAGTGACAGCCCGGGCGGAGGCGATCGACCTCCGCCTTCGCTTTCCTCGTCAGTGTCAGTGATCCAGCCACTTCCCGTGCCTCCGCTGGCTGGGCGACGCGTGCTCCTGGGCGTCGCCGGGGGCATCGCGAGCTACAAGACCGCCTGGCTGGCGCGATTGCTCGCCACCGCCGGTGCCGAGGTCGACATCGTGATGACACGATCGGCCACGGAGTTCGTGGGACCAGTCACGTTCGAGGCGCTGACGGGCCGTCCCGTGCACACGGGGTTGTTCGACGATGGACGCGCGCTGGAGCATATCAGGCTCGCGAAGGCGGCCGAGGTGGTGGTGGTCGCGCCCGCGACGGCGGACCTCATGGCTCGCGCCGCCACGGGCCAGGCAGACGATCTGCTCACAGCGGTGCTGCTCGCCACGCAGGCGCCCGTGCTGCTCGTCCCGGCGATGAACGACCGCATGTGGGCACACGCGCAGACCCGGGCCAACGCGGTGCACCTGCGCTCGCTCGGGTACACGGTGCTCGAGCCGGATGATGGGGCGCTCGCAGCAGGAGAGGGAAGCGGTCCGGGGCGCATGCCCGAGCCCGAAACCATCTACGCTCACATTGCCCGCCTGCTCGAACGGCCTCACGCGCTGCGTGGCCTGTCCGTGCTCGTCACGGCGGGTCCGACTCGTGAGGAGATCGACCCCGTCCGCTTCATCTCCAACCACAGCTCCGGCAAGATGGGCGTGGCGATCGCGGAATCCGCCTGGCGCCGAGGGGCGCATGTCACCCTCGTCGCCGGCCCCATGTCGGTCGCCCCGCCAGTCGGCGTCGATCATGTGCCAGTCGGTTCCACCACCGAGATGCTGGAGGCCGTCACCGCGCGCCTCGGAACGGCCGATGTGCTCGTGATGGCGGCCGCACCGGCGGATTATCGGCCCGCCGAGCGCGCTCCCGGAAAACTGAAGAAGAGCGGCGACGCACGCGTGATCGACCTGCGCGAGACCCCGGATATTCTGAAGTCTACTCGGGACCATCGTCGTCCGGGCGCGATCATCGTGGGCTTCGCGCTGGAAACTGACGCGCTCGTGGAGAATGCCCGCAAGAAACTCGTGGCAAAGGATCTCGACATCGTGGTGCTCAATGCCGCGAACGAGCCTGGCGCGGGATTCGGGGTCGAGACCAACCGCGTCACCATCATGACGAGGGGCCGGACCGAGCCGGAAGACTTGCCTCTGCTCTCGAAGCGGGACGTGGCCGATGTCATCCTGGACCGCGTGGAGGCGATGCTGGATGGACGCTAGAGAATCGCTGCGGCGATACCTTGAGCAACGGCGCGACCTGGGCGAGAGTGAGCTCGTGCTCGATTCGCTCAGCGTGGAGGAGGCGCTTCGCCTGCTCGGGGCGTCGGGCGGTGCGTCGACGCAGTCCCAGCGAGCGAGCCACGTGCCGTCCTCGCAGTCGTCGGAGGCGCCGACGTCGCCAGCTCGCACGGCAGCGAGACCGGCAACGCGAGCGGCCCCAGCGAAACCGGCGACGCCAGCGGCACCGACAGCACCAGTAGCGAAAGAAGCGCCGACCATGATCACCGAGCCCGGCGAACCGACGTCGCTAGCTCACCTCTCGGGTCTCGTGGTGGGCGGAGGATCCCGGCCGGGCGACGCGGAGCCGTTCGCGCAGCTGCGATCGCTCGAAGAGATCGCGGCCACTGTTGCCGCCTGCCGGCGCTGCCCACTCTACGCGACGGCGATCAACCCCGTGCCTGGCACCGGCAACCCGGATGCCGATTTCATGATCGTCGGTGAGGCGCCTGGCGCCAATGAGGACGCCCAGGGCGTTCCATTCGTGGGACAGGCCGGACAGCTCCTCACCAAGATCATCGAGGCGATCAACCTGCGACGTGACGATGTCTTCATCGCCAACGTCCTGAAGCACCGGCCACCCGGCAATCGCAATCCCGACCCGGCTGAAGTGACGGCCTGTTCACCCTATCTGATTCGCCAGATCGAACTCGTGCGTCCCAAAGTGCTGCTGGCGCTGGGCACCTTCGCGGCGCAGACTCTATTGGAGACCAAGCTCACGATCGGAAAGTTGCGGGGGCAGGAGCACCGCTACAACGGCGTGCCGCTGGTCGTGACCTACCACCCTGCCGCTCTCCTGCGGAATCCCGCCTGGAAGCGCCCCACCTGGGAAGATGTCCAGCTCGCCCGCCGAATACTCGATCGCGCTCTCGCCGCCGGGGCGTGACCCGTACCGCGACCGGCGTCCTCCGTACTCGGAGGACGCCGAGCAGGCAGTGCTCGCCGCCATGTTGATCGACCAGGACGCCGTCATGCGGGCGTTCGAGGTCGTCGACGACTCCATGTTCTACGCCGAGCGACATCGCCGCCTCTTCCGCGCGATGATGTCCATCACCGAGCGTGGCAGCGTCGTCGATCCACTCACGCTCGCCGACGAGCTCTCTCGCCGGACCGAGCTCGAGGCGGCGGGTGGCAAGGATTACATCGGCTTCCTCGTGGACGCCGTGCCGACGGCCGCGAACGTCGAGTACCACGCGAAAATCGTGAAGGAGAAGGCGCTGCTGCGCCGCCTGATCGAGGTCTCGACGGAGATCGTCGGCGAGGCGTTCGCCGGCACGACCACCGCGGATGAACTGCTGGATCTCGCGGAGCAGAAGATCTTCCAGGTCGCGCAGCAGCGCACGACCGAGGGGTTCTCCCGCATCAAGGAGCTGCTCTGGCCGACGATGGAGCGCATTGAGGCCATCCACGCCGGGGGCGAATCGATCACCGGCATCGCGAGCGGCTTCGCGGATCTGGACGAGATGACCTCGGGCTTCCAGCCGTCGGATCTCGTGATCATCGCGGCGCGTCCATCGATGGGGAAGACCGCCTTCGTCCTCAACATCGCGCAGCACGCAGCGATCGAGAAGGAGCGGAAGGTCGCGCTGTTCTCGCTGGAAATGAGCAAGGAATCGCTGGTGCAGCGCATGCTCACCTCCGAGGCCCGCATCGACGCCCAGAAGCTGCGCAAGGGCATGCTGCGCGACGACGATTTTCCGCGACTTGCTCGCGCAGCCGGCATCCTCACGCACGCGCCGATCTGGATCGACGACAGCGCAGGTATCACGCTGCTCGAGATGAGGTCCAAGGCGCGCCGGCTCAAGGCGGATCAGGGACTGGACATGATCATCGTCGACTATCTCCAGCTCATGCAGGGGCCGGCGAACAGCGAGAGCCGTCAGCAGGAGGTGTCACAGATCTCGCGCGGGCTCAAGGCGCTGGCGAAGGAGCTGAGTGTGCCGGTCGTGGCCCTGTCGCAGCTCTCGCGTGCGCCGGAGCAGCGCGCGGGCGACAGCAAGCGTCCACAATTGTCCGATCTGCGTGAATCCGGTGCCATCGAACAGGACGCCGACCTCATCATGTTCATCTACCGTCCCGAGGTGTACGAGGGGCCGGTGGACAAGGACGGCAACTCACTCGAGGGCCGCGCCGAAATCATCGTCGGTAAACAGCGCAATGGACCCATCGGCTTCGTCAATCTCTTCTTCCACAAGAACTACACTCGGTTCGAGAGTTTCTCGAACCGCGCGCCCGCGCCCACGAGTGGTGGTACGGAAGCGGGGCGGATCGGGCCGGGAAGTCAGTCGCAGCGGTACGCGTAGGGGCAGGGCCCGGCAGTACTTGGTACATGGTACCAAGTACCGAGTACCAAGTACTCCCGATTCGAACACGACGCGGCCAATACGATCTCGCGTCAGGAGTACTTGGTACTTTGTACCAGGTACCAGGTACCAAGTACTCCCGATTCGAACACGATGCGGCCAATACGACCTCGCGTCCGGAGTACTTGGTACTTTGTACCAACTACCAGGTACCAAGTACTCCCGATTCGAACACGACGCGCCCAGTACGACTTCGCGTCAGGAGTACCTGGTACTTTGTACCAGGTACCAAGTACCTAGTACCAACGACCAGGTACTGGCAGACCTCATCGATTCCCGGCGCGCGGTCTAGATTTCCGTCATGACGCCGAAGGCGCGATCCGTGTTCCGCTGCACCGAGTGCAGTGCCGACCATCCCAAATGGGCGGGCCGGTGCGACGTGTGCGGGGCGTGGAACTCCCTCGTGGAGGAGATGGCCTTCAAGGCCGTCAGCTCTGGCGGTGCGAGCCGCCGCGCGGGTGGTGCGCGCACTCTCGCCGAGGGCGGAAGCATTGCCGCGACACCGCGACTACGCGATGTGGTTGGCTCCGAATCGCGCCGCTGGAAGACCGGCATCGACGAGTTCGACTTCGTGCTTGGCGGCGGCATCGTGCCCGGTTCGATGATGCTCATCGGCGGCGAACCGGGCATCGGGAAGTCTACCTTGCTGCTGCAGGTTGCCGGCCGCCTTCAGGGAGCGGGACACTCCACGCTCTATGCGTCCGGTGAGGAGAGCGCGCTTCAGGTTAAGCTTCGCGCCGACCGGCTCGGGCACGATGCCACTGGTGACGTCAGCCTGCTCAGCGAGACCAATCTCGAGACCATCCTCACCACGGCCACCGCCGCGCGCCCGGCGGTGCTCATCGTGGATTCGATACAGACGGTCTACACCAGCGACCTCGAGGGCGCACCCGGTAACGTGGGGCAGGTGCGCGAATGTGCTGCGCGGCTCATGCGGTTCGCGAAGGAGAGCGGGACCGCGGTGTTCGTCGTCGGGCACGTCACGAGGGACGGCGGAATCGCCGGTCCCAAGACGCTCGAGCACATTGTCGACACAGTGCTCTATTTCGAGGGCGAGAATTCGCTCGACCACCGAGTGCTGCGCGCGATCAAGAACCGATTCGGCAGCGTGGACGAGATCGGGGTCTTCCGAATGGCGCCGGACGGACTGCTCCCCGTCGCCAATCCGTCCGAGCTGTTCCTCGGCGACCGAGGCGTGCACGCTTCGGGAAGTGCCGTCACCGCCCTGATCGAGGGGTCACGTCCCATCCTGATCGAGGTCCAGGGACTTGCCGCGAAAGCCGGGTTCGGCACACCGCAGCGCGTGGCCACGGGCTACGACGGGCGGCGGCTCGCATTGCTCCTCGCCGTACTCGACAAGCGCGCCGGTTTGTCGTTCGGTCAACTCGACGTCTTTCTCAACGTGGTGGGCGGTGTGCGGCTCCAGGAACCGGCAGGCGATCTTGCGGTGGCGGCGGCGCTCGCATCGAGCGTCTACGATCGCGCGTTGCCGCACGATGCGGTGTTCGTTGGCGAAGTCGGCCTTGGAGGAGAGATCCGTCCGGTCTCGCAGGCCGAACGGCGGCTGGCGGAAGCGGCCAACATGGGAATGACGACGGCATTTCTCGCTGAGCGCGCGGTGCCGACGCGCATTCCCAAGGGCTTGAAAGCCGTGGGCGTGCGCACCATCGCCGACCTGTTCGAGCGAGTCTTCCAGTGAGCGACGTCGTCTCCACCCGTGACGTCGGCGTCGTGATCGTCGCGGGTGGAAGCGGCTCGCGCGTGGGCGGGGAGGAGCTGAAGCAATTTCGCTGGGTGGCCGGAAAGCCGATGCTGTTGCACAGCGTGCAAACCTTCATGGCCCGCGACGACGTCGGCATGGTGGTCGTGGTCTTGCCGCAGCGATACGCCGGGGATCCGCCGCCATGGCTGTTTCAGTGCGACGTCGATCGGTTGCTCGTGTCGGTCGGGGGACGAACGCGCAGCGAAAGCGTCGCCAATGGACTGGATGATTTACCAGATGAATCGCAGATCGTGCTCGTGCACGATGCCGCGCGTCCGCTCGTCGGCGCCGCCACGATCGAACGGGTGGTGCGCGGGGTCCGCGCCGGCCGGAGCGTCGTCGCCGCGCTTCCCGTCGTCGACACGATCAAGCACGTCGATGATGACGGCCGTATCGAGCGCACCCTGTCGCGCGAGTCGCTCTGGCGAGCGCAGACGCCGCAAGGGTTTCCACGGCAGGTCATCGTCGACGCGCATCGGCGCGCGATGGCCGATCGCGTGAGTGCGACAGACGATGCCGCCCTGCTCGAGCGTCTTGGGCTCCCCGTGCACGTGGTGCGCGGCAGCGAACGGGCGCTGAAGGTCACGGAGCCGGACGATTTCGCGCGCGTCGACGCGCTCTACGCGAGCGACGAATGATCGGGGGCGACTCGCTGGGCATTCCCTTCTGGTCGCCGGAGGAAGTCGCATCGGCGATTCGCCGCGCGACGGAGCACATGGAAAGCCGAAGGGTGCTCGCCTATCCCACGGAAACTGTATACGGATTCGGCGGCGCGATCGATCGCGACTCAGTCGACGCGCTCATCGGGCTCAAGGGGCGTCCGAAAGGCAAGCCCTTTCTGTTGCTCATTGCGGGAAGCGACATGCTGGAGAAGCTGGATCTGCGCCTGCCCAGCTTCGCGACCAATCTCGCGGCGCGATTCTGGCCTGGTCCGCTGACACTCGTGCTCCCGGGCGGCGAGAAGCGCGTGCCGGAAGCGCTTCGCGGGCCCGAGGGCGGGATCGCCGTGCGCTGGACATCGCATCCCGGACTGCAACGACTCATCCGCGCGCATGGCGATGCGATCACGTCCACCAGCGCCAACCGGCCAGGGGTTCCCCCGGCGACGTCGGCGGGCGAGATTCGAGCGCAGTGGAGCGACGCGCTGGCGCGTGGTGCGTTGCGCCTGCTCGACGGTGGCCGGCTCCTGCCATCACCACCATCGACGGTCGTGGATTGTACGCTTCGCGCACCGCGCGTCATTCGCCCGGGCGCGGTGCTCGCCTCTCGACTCCGCGAAATCGCGCCCGGGCTCATCGGAGACGCCTGACGTCCATGAAGCTGCTGTTCGTGTGCACCGGCAACACGTGTCGCAGTCCGCTGGCTGAAGCGATTGCGCGCAAGGTGGCGATCGAGCGAGGGCTGCCGGAAATCGAGGCGGCCAGCGCGGGCACGAGCGCGTGGGACGGCGCCGCCGCCTCTGACGGCGCGCTGCTCGTCGGACTCGAGCGACGCCTCGACCTCGGCAATCATCGCTCGCAGCAGTTGACGCGTGCGCTCGTCGAGAGCAATGACCTGATCTTCACGATGGGGCCACATCATCTCGAGCGCGTCGAGGCGCTCGGCGCGGGCGACAAGGCGTACCTGCTGACGAGCTATCCAGAGCACGGCGGCACGGGGCGGGCGATCGGCGATCCGATGGGGGCCGAGCTCGATGTGTATCGCGCGACCGCCGACGAGCTCGAGGTCGAGATCCGACGCGTGTTCGATCGCCTGACGGCCACCCGGGTGCCCGAGGGGACGTGAGCGGCTGCGAGGCCGCGCCGTGATCGATCCGCCGACGCGCCTCCTGCTACTGGGTCATCCCGTCGCGCACTCCATTTCGCCGCGCATCCAGAATGCCGCGCTTCGGTCCGCGCGGCTCTCTCTCTCCTATGAGGCGCGCGACGTCGAGCCCGGTGCACTGGACGCGGTGCTGCGCGAGCTCGCCGCCGAGCGCGCCGCGGGCAACGTTACCATCCCGTTCAAGGAGCTCGTCGCGGCGCGTTGCGTCACCCTCACACCGCTCGCGCGACGGGTGGGCGCGGTCAACACGTTCTGGCACGAGGATGGCCTCCTCGTCGGTGACAACACGGACGTCGGTGGCGTGGACGCCACGGTGCGCGCACTGCTCGGCGATGTCAATCGCCCACTTCGCGTCGCGCTCCTCGGTGCTGGCGGCGGCGCGGCGGCGGTGCTCGCCGCGGCGGAAGGATGGGGCGGAGCGCACGTCGCACTGTACAATCGCCACATGCCACGCGCTCGACAACTCGCGCTGCGATTCCCCGGCACGTGCACCATCGTGTCCTCCATGGCCGACGCGCTGGACGGCGCCACGCTGGTGGTCAACGCCACGCCCATTGGAATGCGTGATGCCAGCGTGCCGGTTGAAATCGAGCGCCTTCCCCATGGCGCCGCGGTGTTCGATCTCGTGTATCGCGCAGCGGAAACGGCGTGGGTCACGCAAGCGCGGGCTGCCGGACACCGGGCCGCGGACGGATTGGGCATGCTGGTGGAGCAGGGCGCGCTCGCGTTCGCCCGGTGGTTCGGAATGCAGGCCGATCGCGATGCGATGTGGCGCGCGCTGAGCTGAATCGCACCGGGCGCATCCTGCGACAGGGCGGCGTCGCCTTGCTCGACCTGCTGCTTCCTCGTACGTGCGTCGTGTGCACTCGTGGGCTCCGCCCACTCGACGCGGGCCTCGTGTGCGGACTCTGCTGGCTGCGCGCCTCGGAGTTGCCGCGTCCGCGTTGCTCGCGCTGCGGCCATCCGATCGACACACGACGCGCAGCCAGCACCTGCGCCTGGTGCACGCTCCTGCCACCGTTCGTGCGGGCAGTACGATCGGCCTACGCCATGCCGGGCGGGACTGCCGAACGCGTCGTGCACGCACTCAAGTACGAGGGATGGCCCGCCGTCGCGCCGGCCATGGCGCGCCGCATGGCGCACCTCCGCTTTCCGGACGACGTGGAGCGGGAGCGCGCGGCACTCGTCCCGGTTCCGCTCGCGTCCGCGCGGCGGCGCGAGCGCGGGTACAATCAGAGTGCGGAGCTGGCGCGCGCACTCGCTGAACTCTGGCGTGTGCCGATGCGCGAGGATGTCGTCGCGCGAACCCGCTCCACGCAGACGCAGACGCAGTTGACACCGGGGGAGCGACAACGCAACGTTTCGGGCGCGTTCCGTGCATGCGCGGATCGCGCGTCACTGCGCGGACTCCACCTCGTACTGGTGGATGACGTGGTGACCACGGCAGCGACTCTCAACGCGTGCGCCACCGCGCTCCACGACGGCGGTGCACGCATTCTCAGTTATGTGACCTTCGGTCGGGCGCCTGCACTTGGCGACCGATGGTGAACCAGGAGAACGACATGGCTATTCGCGTCGGCATCAACGGCTTCGGCCGCATCGGGCGGCAGGTTCTGCGCGCCGCCAAGCAGGCGGGAGCGAAGGACCTCGAGTTCGTGGCGGTGAACGACCTCACGGATACGAAGACGCTCGCCCACCTGTTCAAGTACGATTCCGTGCATCGAGAGTTCGAGGGCGATGTGAGTGCCGGCACCTCGTCGATCACGGTGGACGGGCACGAGATCAAGATCCTCGCGGAAAAAGATCCCGCAAAATTGCCGTGGAAAGAGCTCGGCGTGGACATCGTGCTGGAGAGCACCGGTCGATTCACCGACGCCGACAAGGCGATGCAGCACATCACGGGCGGCGCGAAGAAGGTCATCATCTCCGCGCCAGCGAAGGGCGAGGACATCACCGTGGTCATGGGCGTCAACCACCAGAAGTACGACCCCAAGGCGCATCGCATCATCTCGAACGCATCCTGCACCACCAACTGCCTCGTGCCCATGGTAATGGTGGTGCGGGACAATTTCGGTTTCGTGCGCGGATCCATGGTCACCATTCACAGCTATACGAACGATCAGAGCATCCTCGACCTGCCGCACAAGGATCTGCGGCGCGCGCGCGCTGCGGCCGTCTCGATGATTCCGACGACGACCGGTGCGGCCAAGGCGACGGCGCTCGTGATACCGGAGCTCAAGGGCAAGATCGACGGGATCGCGGTCCGCGTGCCCACGCCCGACGTGTCGTTCACCGATTTGGCGGTCGTCGTGGACAAGCCGGTGACGGTGGAGCAGGTGAACGCCGCGTTCAGGAAAGCCGCGGACGGACCGCTCAAGGCGATCCTCAAGTACACGGACATAGAACTGGTCTCCAGCGACTATATCGGGAACCCGCACTCCTGCATCCTCGACAGCAAGTGCACCAACGTCGTCGATGGTCTGCTCGTGAAAGTCTCGGGCTGGTACGACAACGAGTGGGGCTACGCATCGCGATGTGTGGACCTGTTGCAGTACGTCGGCGCCCGGCTGTAGTCGATGGCGAAGCTCACGGTCCGCGATCTCACGGCGGAGCAGCTTCGAGGCAAGCGTGCGCTCGTGCGTGTCGACTTCAACGTCCCACTCGACGAGCACGGCCAGATCACCGACGACACGCGCATCCGCGCCGCGATTCCGACGCTCGAACTGCTGGTGGAGCGTGGCGCGCGCGTAGTCCTGCTGTCGCATCTGGGACGGCCGAAGGGCAAGCCGGATGCGAAGTATTCGCTGGAGCCGGTCGCGCGCCGCCTCAAGGAGCTGATGCCCCGGCGGAACGTCAGCTTTGTCGAGAGCACCGACACCGACGAGGCGCAGAAGGCGACGATGGCGCTGACCGATGGCCAGGTCGTGTTGCTCGAGAACACGCGCTTTCTCGAGGGAGAGGAGTCCAACGATCCGCGGCTGGCACGCGGACTCGCGCAGCTGGGCGATCTCTACGTGAACGATGCCTTCGGCGCGGCGCACCGGGCCCACGCGTCGACCGAAGGCGTGGCACACCAGCTCTCGCCGGCCGTTGCAGGACTGCTGATGGATCGTGAGCTCGCCTACCTGCACGGCGCACTTGAACAGCCGGGACATCCGTTCGTCGCCATCCTCGGAGGCTCGAAGATTTCGGGGAAGATCGACGTCATCGACGCGCTCCTGCCCAAGGTGGACGCGCTACTCGTCGGCGGCGCCATGGCGTGCACCTTCTACAAGGCCATGGGCCTCGAAACCGGCAAGTCACTCGTGGAACCGGATCGCGTGGAGATGGCGAAGGAACTCCTCGAACAGGCGGGGACCCGCCTGATCCTGCCGCACGACGCCACCGTGGCCGCGGACGTAAAGTCGGGTTCGTCCGCCCGGGCCGTTCCAAGGGACGCCATTCCCCCGGACATGGCGATGCTCGACATCGGACCGCGGACGGCCGAGTCCTATGCTCGCGCCATTCTCAGTGCGCGAACGGTGCTGTGGAATGGGCCGATGGGCGTGTTCGAGACGCCGCCGTTCGACAAGGGAACGCGCGCCATCGCCGACGCAATGGCCTCCGCCACCGGACAGGGCGCCACGACCATCGTCGGCGGTGGGGACTCGGCCGCCGCGGTCGAACAGTTCGGCCTCGCGCCGAAGATGAGTCACGTGTCCACCGGTGGCGGCGCCTCGCTCGAGTTCCTCGAGGGCAAGGCACTGCCGGGCGTGGACGCACTCACCGATCGGTAACGCATGTCCGCCCATCGTCGTCCCGTCTTTGCGGCCAATTGGAAGATGAACCATGGCCCGACGCAGGCGAAAACATTCCTGAGTGAGTTTCTCGTGCGCTACGCCGCGCGCGATGATCGCACCGTCATCCTCTTTCCCCCGGCCATCACGCTGGCCGCGGCGCGCGAGGGTGTGCGTGCCCGGCGTGACATCGCGTTGGGCGTGCAGAACGTGCACACGGCGGACAAGGGTGCGTTCACGGGTGAGCTGTCCGCTGCGCTCGCGGCCGACGCGGGCGCGTCGTTCGTGCTCGTCGGTCACTCCGAGCGGCGACACGTCTTCGGCGAGACCGATGCGCAGGCCGCGCAGAAATGCGCTCGGGTCGTGGAACATGGACTCACGCCCGTGCTGTGCGTCGGCGAGCTGCTGGAGCAGCGCGAGCGAGGGGAAACAGAGGCCGTCGTGCTTCAGCAACTGCGGATGGGCATCTCGATGCTCGCGCCGACGGCCGCGCGACGCATGCTTGTCGCGTACGAGCCCGTCTGGGCCATCGGCACCGGTCGCACTGCTACGCCCGATGATGCGGCGACGGTACATCGTGTGCTCCGGGACGCGCTGGCGGAACAGGTCGGTGTGGAGGCCCTCGATATTCCCCTGTTGTACGGTGGAAGCGTGACAGCGGCCAACGCCGCCGCTCTCCTCGAAGCGGATCAGGTGGACGGACTGCTCGTGGGCGGCGCGAGCCTGGATGCGGCTGGTTGGGCGACGATCTGCAGCACCTGATTCCTTCAGCGCCCGGCCTCGCGTCGCCTTGACTCCATACCCTAACTCCCGTGATATTTGGGGGTTATCCCGCATGACGCCCTCCATCAGCCCGTTGGCATGTTCACTTTCCTGCTTGTTCTGCTCGTCCTCGATAGCGTGGTGCTGATCGCCGCGATCCTGCTCCAGAGTGGGAAGGGCAACGGCCTCGCGGCCAGCTTCGGCGGCGTCAGCAGCTCCGCCGACTCGCTCCTCGGCACGCGCCAGGCGGGGAACCTCCTGACGCGCACCAGCTGGTGGGGCGGGGCGATCTTCCTCTTCCTCGCGTTCGTGCTCTCGCTCGCATCGTCTCGCCAGCGGGCGCCCAAGTCCGTGCTGGATCAGGCGTTCTCGCAGCCCGCCGCGCCAGCCACTGCACCGGCGACGCCCAACGCCAACAGCGCGATTCCGCTCACGCCGGTGACGCCGACGCCTGCCCCGGCGAACGCACCAGGGACAACGAAGGCTCCGACGACCACGCCGTAACGGTGGCGCGACGCGTGGAAGTCCCGGGGTTCCTCCTCCTCGAGGACGGAACCCTCTTTCGTGGTGTGCTGCACGGTGCGCTTCCCACCACCGTGGCCGAGGTCGTGTTCACGACGAACATGAGCGGATACCAGGAAGTGTTCACCGATCCGTCCTATCGCGGACAGATCGTCGTGATGACCGCACCTATGCTCGGCAACTACGGCGTGAACCCGGCCGATCCGGAATCGGGAGCGCCGCAAGTGGCCGGCGTCGTCTGCCGCGAGTTGTCGCGTACATATTCAAACTGGCGCGCAGAAGGAGATCTCGAACAGTACCTCACGGCCGCGCAAATCCCGGTACTGGAAGGCGTTGACACACGACGCCTCACGCGACACCTGAGAACCGCCGGGGTGATGCGCGGCGCCATCAGCGCCGGCGACTCCGCCTCCGATGCGGTCCGCGCCGAGCTCGACGCATGCCCGTCGATGGAAGGCCTCGACCTGGCGTCGCGTGTCTCGACGGACCGCGTTTACGGCTGGGGAAATCCGCAGGCACCGCACCACGTCATCGCGTATGATTTCGGCATCAAACGGAATATTCTGCGCTTGTTCGATGACGCGGACTGCCGAGTGACGATCGTGCCGGCCCAGACGCCAGCCGAGGAAGTGCTCGAGATGCAGCCTGACGGCGTCTTTCTCTCGAACGGGCCGGGTGATCCCGATGCAATCGCGTATGCACCCGGTGCCATTCGGGCGATCGCCGAGCAAGCAGTGCCGATCTTCGGCATCTGCTTGGGTCATCAGCTGCTCGGGCTCACGTTCGGGGCGAGCACGGCGAAGATGCCTTACGGGCATCGCGGGGGAAATCACCCTGTTCGCGAGATCGAAAGCGGACGGATCCTCATTACCTCGCAGAATCACGGATTCGCGGTGCAGGGCACCGAAACAGCTATTCCTGGTGCGCCGGCGCTCGAGGTGACGCACGTGAATCTCAACGACGGCACCGTGGAAGGACTGCGCCATAGAGAACTGCCGATCTTTGCTGTCCAATATCATCCCGAGGCGGCTCCAGGTCCTCACGACGCGCGTCCCCTGTTCGGGCAGTTCATGGAAACGGTGCGAAAGTCGCCCGGTTGAAGTGGCCCAAGCTCTTGACACACAAGAGTTAACGCGGATATGTTCGATCAGCTTTTAAGCCCCTTCCGCCGCCCGTTCAGAGACATAGCTCATGACGAAAGCCGATCTGGTCGAGCGTGTGACCGCCCAGATTTCCCGCACGGCGGGGCCGATGATCTCCAAGAAGGACTGCGCGCGCGTGGTCGACTCGTTCCTCGATGCGATCAAGGAAGCGCTCCAGGAACAGAAGAACATCGAAGTGCGCGGGTTCGGAACCTTCAAGATCCGCCATCGCAAGACGCGAATGGCGCGAAACCCCCGGACGGGCTCGCCCGTCGAGGTGTCGGCGCGGCCCGTGCCGGTCTTCAAGCCGTCCAAGGAGCTGCGCGCGATGGTGGCCAACATCGATATTGCCGATCTCGAGAACGAAGAAGAGGAGTACTCGGAGGCGTAACCTCCACTTGCTTCGATGCTTGCGCCCCGGCCTCCACGGCGGGGCGCGCTTGTTTCCTGCGGGAACTTTCCACATCGCCCTCCGCTCTGTACCATGCAGTCATGAGCGTGACCGTCCTTCTCTTTGCTTCATACGCCGACGCCCTCGGAACTACCAGTCTCTCACTGGACCTGCCGACGGACGCCACGGTCGCCGATGTGCTGGCAGACCTTCGCCTGCGCCCTGGCGCCGAGCGCCTGCCTCCCGCGCCACTCGTCGCCGTGAATCAGCACTACGCCCGACTGACCACGCGTCTGCATGCCGATGACGAGGTGGCCGTCATTCCACCGGTGGCGGGCGGATGACTCCGGTTGCGCGGCTGCATCGCGACCCTATCGAACCGACGTCGCTGGTTCGTGCGGTGTCCGGCGCCTCGCATGGCGCCGTGCTGCTCTTTCTCGGCGTCGTGCGCGAAATGAATGACGGACGCGAGGTCTCGGGCATCGAGTACTCGGCCTACGAGCCGATGGCCGCACGTGAGCTGTCGGACATCGCGCAGGCGGCCGAGGCGCGTTTCGCGTCGTCCGCCGTTGCAATCGAGCACCGCCTCGGAGCACTGGCGTTGGAGGAGGTGAGTGTGGGCATCGCTGTCGCCCATCCGCACCGGTCCGTCGCGTACGACGCGTCGCGCTGGATCATCGAGGAACTCAAGCGCCGGGTGCCCATCTGGAAGCGGGAGCAGTACGTGGACGGACATCGGGAGTGGGTCGATCCGACGGGACGCGGTACGTCCACGGCGGAGCCGGAGGTGCTGACATGAGCGCGCTCGTCGATCAGTTCGGGCGGACGATTCAGTACCTGCGGATCTCGGTCACGGACCGGTGCAACTTTCGATGCCGCTACTGCATGCCGCTCGAGGGCCTGCCGTGGCTCCCGAAGTCGGACATACTTTCGTACGAGGAGATCGCCGACGTCGTACGACAGCTCGCGCCGCTCGGACTGCGGCGCGTGCGCCTCACCGGTGGCGAGCCGACCATCCGGCCGCAGCTCTCGCGCCTGATCGCAATGATCCGAGCCGTGGACGAGGTGGAGGACATCGCGCTGTCCACGAATGGCGTGAAGCTTCCAGCACTTGCGGGCGAGCTCGCGGCGGCCGGTCTCGACCGCGTGAACATCTCGGCGGACAGTCTGCGATCGGATCGCATCGTCGCGATCGCGCGCCGTGATCTTGGGTTCGATCCTGTGCGAGCCGCCTCGGCCGCCCAGGCCGCCGGGCTCGATCCGATCAAGCTCAACGTCGTCGTGATGCGCGGGACGAACGACGACGAGGTCGTGGACTTCGCGCGGCTGACGATCGAGCAGCCATGGCACGTCCGCTTCATCGAGCTGATGCCTGTCGGCGAGATGGAGACGTTGACGGACGACCACGTGGTGCCGAGCGACGAAATACTCGCGCGCATCAGGGCCGAGTTCGGCGCGCTGGAACCGAATGCCGGACCGGCACGCGGCAATGGTCCCGCGGCGTACGCGCGCATCCCGGGTGCACAGGGAAGCATTGGAGTCATCACTCCGATGACCCACACCTACTGCGGCAGCTGCAACCGCGTGCGGCTCACGGCCGACGGCCGCCTCCGCACCTGCCTCTTCGGCGACCATGAAGTGGACTTGCGGACGCCGCTGCGTGCCGGCATTCCACTCGAATCGTTCGTGCGTCAGGCGATGACGGAGAAGCCGGAGGCGCACGCGCTGCTGTCGCGCCGCAACGGGGGCCTCAGGGCGCTCTCGCAGGTAGGAGGATGAGGGGAACTGCTCGGTGAAAGTGAACGGTGAACCGTGAACCATCCCGGACCGTTCACCGTTTAGGGTTCACGGATGACGGTTCACGGGCTGTTCGTAGCTACCATCCGACCGCGAGCGCGATAAGTTTGACGTGGCAGCACCTCACCTACTGACAATCGCTCACATGGTCAACAAGATCACCGTTGTCGGAGCCGGCAACGTCGGCGCCACGGCCGCGCAGCGCGTCGCGGAAAAGGAGCTCGCGCGCACGGTCGTCATGGTGGACGTCGCCGAGGGTATTCCGCAGGGCAAGGCGCTCGACCAGTGGCAGAGCGCGCCGATCGAGGGCTACGATTCGCGCATCGTCGGCACGAACGGCTACGCGGAGACGACGGACTCGGACGTCGTCATCATCACCGCAGGTATCGCGCGAAAGCCCGGCATGTCGCGTGACGACCTGTTGAACACCAATGCCGGCATCGTGAAGTCGGTCGCGGAACAGATCGCGAAGTCCTCGCCGAATGCCATACTCATCATCGTCAGCAATCCGCTCGACGTGATGTGCTACGTGGCGATGAAGGCCTCGGGCTTTCCGCGCGAGCGCGTGATCGGGATGGCGGGCGTGCTTGACACGGCGCGTTATCGCGCGTTCCTCGCCGAGGCGCTGAACATGTCGGTGCGCGATATCCAGGCGATGGTGCTTGGCGGTCACGGGGACACCATGGTGCCGCTGATCTCCTACACGAGCGTGAGTGGCATTCCCATCACGCAGTTGATGGAGAAGAGCAAGCTGGACGCGATTGTTGACCGCACCCGCAACGGCGGCGCGGAGATCGTGAAGCACCTCAAGACGGGCTCGGCGTACTACGCCCCCTCGGCGGGCGCGGTCCAGATGGCCGAGGCGATCGTGAACGATCAGCGCCGCATCCTGCCGTGCGCCGCGTGGCTGCAGGGGGAGTACGGCATGAAGGACCTGTTCCTTGGCGTCCCGTGCCTGCTTGGGCGCAAGGGTCTGGAGCGGGTGATCGAGGTCGAGCTCACGGCGGACGAGAGGGCGGCGTTGCAGAAGAGCGCCGATGCTGTCCGCGAGCCGATGGCGTCCATCACATTCTGAGTCATCGACGGGCGGCGTCCATCGGGCGTCGCCCTCTCTCGTTCATCATCACGGAGCGTTCCATTCGATGTGGGTGTTGACGTTATATCGTTCGACGATCGGCAAGAAGGCGATCATGGCAGTGACCGGCCTGGTACTCGTGGGCTTCGTGATCGGACACATGGCGGGCAACCTGCAGGTGTTTCTCGGCGCGACGAAAATGAACGCGTACGCGGCGTTCCTGAAGAGCCTGGGTGAGCTCCTCTGGCTTGCGCGGATCGGCCTGTTCGTGGCGCTGGTGCTTCACGTGTTGATGGCGTGGCAACTCACGCGTCTGAAGCAGAACGCTCGGCCCGTTGCATATCACTTGCGGGCGCCGCAGGTGAGCACCGTGGCGTCGCGCACGATGCGATGGGGCGGGGTGCTTCTCCTCGCGTTCATCGTGTTCCACATCCTGCACTTCACTACAGGGACGGTCTTTCCTTCGGCGAGCACGCCGGACGCGATCTATCCCGTCTGGAGCGCGACCGACGTCTACGGCAACATCATCTCCGCCTTCCGCACGCCGTGGGTCGTGGCGGCGTACGTCGTGGCGATGCTTTTTCTCATGCTCCATCTTTTCCACGGCGCGTGGAGCTCGGTCCGGACGCTCGGCCTCGCGAGATCATCGAACTTTCCACTGCACCGGCGCGTTGCAACAGTGATCGCGCTGGTCGTGTGGCTCGGCTTCAGCGTCATCCCTGTCGCCGTGTTTCTCGGAGTGATCCGTTAGATGCCGCTCGAGCTCAAGTCCAAGGTTCCTGCCGGTCCGCTTCCCGAAAAGTGGGATCGTCACCGCTTCGACATGAAGCTGGTGAACCCGTCGAACAAGCGAAAATACACCGTCATCGTCGTCGGCTCGGGACTCGCAGGCGGCGCGGCCGCCGCCACGCTCAGTGAGCTCGGCTACAACGTCCGGTGTTACTGCTACCAGGATTCGCCGCGGCGTGCACACTCGATCGCCGCGCAGGGCGGGATCAACGCGGCGAAGAACTATCAGAACGACGGAGACAGCGTTCAACGGCTGTTCTACGACACGATCAAGGGCGGCGACTTTCGCGCGCGGGAAGGCAACGTCTATCGGCTGGCGCAGATCAGCATGAGCATCATCGATCAGTGCGTCGCGCAGGGGGTGCCGTTTGCTCGCGAGTATGGCGGCCTGCTGGCAAATCGCTCGTTCGGTGGCGCACAGGTGTCACGCACGTTCTACGCGAGAGGGCAGACCGGGCAGCAGTTGCTGCTCGGCGCGTACCAGGCGCTGGAGAAGGAAATCGACCGGGGTGGCGTCACGATGTTTGCCCGGGCGGAGATGCTCGACCTGATCGTGGTGAACGGGCGGGCACGGGGCATCGTCGTGCGCGACGAGATCACTGGCACGATCGAGCCGCATCTCGCCGACGCGGTGGTGCTGGCGACGGGCGGATACGGCAACGTCTTCTATCTCTCCACCAACGCGAAAGGGTGTAATGCCACCGCCATCTGGCGCGCGTACAAGCGGGGCGCGGCGTTCGCGAATCCCTGCTTCACCCAGATCCATCCCACATGCATTCCGGTCGCGGGCGACTACCAGAGCAAGCTGACGCTAATGTCGGAGTCGTTGCGGAACGACGGCCGAGTCTGGGTGCCGGCGCGCAAGGATGACTGCGGCAAGGCCCCCGGTGACGTGGCGGAGGCGGATCGCGACTACTTCCTCGAGCGCAAGTACCCGAGCTTCGGCAACCTGTCGCCGCGCGACATCGCCTCACGCGCCGCGAAGGAAGTATGCGACGAGGGGCGTGGCGTTGGTCCGGGGGGCCGAGGCGTGTATCTCGATTTTGCCGACGCAATCCAGCGCGCGGGCGAGGATCGCATCCGCGAGCGGTACGGCAACCTGTTCGAGATGTATCAGCGCATCACCGATGAGAATCCCTATCAGGTGCCGATGCGGATCTACCCGGCCGTGCACTACACGATGGGCGGGTTGTGGGTGGATTACAACCTGATGAGCAACATCCCAGGGCTGCACGTGGCCGGCGAAGCGAACTTCTCCGATCATGGCGCGAACCGACTTGGCGCGAGCGCCCTCATGCAGGGGCTGGCCGATGGTTATTTCGTGCTGCCGAATACGCTCGGCGATTACCTGGCGTCCAACAAACTGGAGCCGGTGGCGACGGACGCACCCGAGGTCGTGGCCGCTGTCGCCGACGTCGCCACCCGAACGTCCCGGTTGCTCGGCGTGAGGGGCACGCGTACGGTGGCCTCGTTTCATCGCGAGCTCGGCAAGATCATGTGGGAGTACTGCGGCATGGCCCGGAGTGCCGAGGGTCTTCGCACGGCGCTCGAGCTCATCCCGAAGCTGCGGGCAGAGTTCTGGCGCGACGTGATGGTGCCGGGCGAGGGCACGGAGCTGAATAAGACGCTCGAGCATGCTGGGCGCGTCGCGGACTTTCTCGAGCTCGGCGAGTTGATGTGCCGCGATGCGCTGCATCGCGAGGAATCGTGCGGCGGCCACTTCCGGCTGGAGCATCAGACGCCCGATGGGGAGGCACGCCGCGACGACGATCGGTTCGCCTATGTGGCGGCTTGGGAGTACGCGGGGATCGACGCGCCCGCTGTGCTCAACAAGGAGCCGCTCGTGTACGAGAACATCAAGCTCTCACAGCGGAGCTACAAGTGAGTGGACTCATGCAGCTGACGCTGAAAGTCTGGCGGCAGCGGGGGCCCGATGTGGAGGGTGGTCTGGAGGAATATCAGGCGGCAGACATCAGCCCCGAGATGTCCTTTCTCGAGATGCTGGATACCGTGAATGAGCGGCTGATCGAGAAGGGCGAAGTGCCGATCGCCTTCGATCACGACTGTCGTGAGGGAATTTGCGGTTCCTGCGGCATGATGATCGACGGTGTCGCGCACGGGCCGATGAAGGGGACGGCCACCTGCCAGCTCCACATGCGCACCTTCAAGGACGGCGACACGGTCGTCATCGAGCCGTGGCGCGCGCGCGCATTCCCGGTGATCAAGGACCTGGTGGTCGATCGCGGAGCGCTCGACCGGATCATCGGTGCCGGCGGATATGTCTCCGTCTCCACCGGTGGCGCCAAGGACGGCAACATCATTCCCGTCCCGAAGCTGGACGCGGACCGGGCGATGGATGCGGCGGCGTGCATCGGCTGCGGCGCGTGCGTGGCGGCCTGCCTGAACGGTTCCGCGTCGCTCTTCACGAGCGCCAAGCTGTCGCATCTGGGGCTGCTACCGCAGGGGCAACCCGAGCGATATCGTCGCGCGCTCAAGATGGTCGCGCAGATGGACATCGAATCGTTCGGTGGCTGCACGCTCTACGGGGAGTGCCAGGAGGCGTGCCCGAAGGAGATCAGTATTGATTTCATCTCACGCATGAACCGAGACTTCCTGTACGCCGCCGTCACGACGAGCGCAGAATCGGGCGTCGGCGACGACAGTTGACGCCCGCCAATCACCGTTCGAGGTCGTCATGACGAATCCGCCGCCATCCGCCGGTAGTCCGAACGACAAGTCGCGCGCTGCGCCCGAAGCGGCACTCGGTGGCGCGGACGCCGTGCCGAAGACCACCTACGTCACCGGGAGCGGCACCGAACCTGAGCGCAAGCCAGCTGTTCCTTCATCGCATCTCAAGGGGCAGTCGGGGTCGGCGCCGAACGCCACATGGGCGATCCTCGTCTTTCTCGCCGTGGCCGCCGTGCTCGTCTACGTGTTCGGGTTCGGTCGCTAGCAGGGTCTGGCCGGCCGCCACACGGGAGTGCGAGAGGGCTCATGGCGACGCGCCTGCGGATCACCGCCGGCGCGTCGTCGCGTTGGCCCCAACCTCCCCTCCCGGAAGCCAGCGCGATGAGACAACTTCGCCGCGGCGCCCTCGCTCCCCCATCTCTGGTGACCCGTGTGCGGATTGCTCCACGCTGTCTCGTCCTGACGCTCGTCGTCGCAGGGCACGTCACGGCGTCACGCGCGCAGGCGCCGGCCACGGCAGACTCCGGCGTCGCCGCGAGATACGTCAAGCGCGAAATCTTGATCGCGATGCGTGATGGCACGAAGCTCTTCACTGCGATCTACACGCCTCGCGACAGCGCGCGCCGGTATCCGATTCTGCTCATGCGCACCCCGTACGGGGTCGCGCCGTACGGCGCGGCGGCCTATCCGTCCGCGCTCGGCCCGTGGAAAGCTATCCAGGACGACGGCTACATCTTTGTCAATCAGGACGTCCGTGGCCGGTACATGAGCGAGGGCTATTACCAGTTCATGACGCCGCACATTCCCGTGAAGCGCGGACCAAAGGATGTGGACGAGTCCAGCGATACGTACGACACGATCGACTGGCTCGTGAGGAATGTTGCAGGGAACAACGGCCGGGTGGGTACCTGGGGCAATTCTGCGCCGGGGTTCTTCGTGGCGGCCGGACTTCCGGATGCGCATCCGGCGCACAGAGCGGCCTATCCGTCGGCGCCGATGATCGATTGGTACCTCGGTGACGATCGCCATCACAACGGCGCACTCACGCTCGCACAGACCTTCAACTTCCTGAGCGGGTTCGACCAGCCGCGGTCAGGGCCCATCGCGGCGTATCCGCAGCGCCCTGACTTCCGCACGTCGGACGGCTACAACTTTCATCTGCGCAGCGGGCCGACGAAAAACCTCTCGCAGCGCCAGCTCTTCGGCAAGGTCGCGTTCTGGGATTCCATCATGGCGCACCCCAACTACGATGCGTACTGGCAGCGGCGGAGCATCTGGAAGCACGAGAAGAACATCAAGCCCGCCGTCCTCACCGTCGGCGGGTGGTACGATGCCGAGGATCCATATGGTCCGCTCCGCCTGAATCAGTCGCTGGAGGAGCTGAGCGCGGCCACGCCGCGCACGTTCGTGATGGGACCGTGGACGCACGGCTCCTGGAATCGCAGCGACAACGATACCTTGGGTCTCCTGTCGTTCGGCAGCACGACGGGCCAGTTCTTCCGCGACAGCATCGGCTTTCCCTTCTTCTCCTGCACGTTGAAGGACCGTTGTGGTGCGCCGCTGCCGAAGGTCGCTGCCTTCCAGACCGGTGCGAATCAGTGGCGCACCTTCGATGCGTGGCCGCCGCGCGCTGTGGTGCCGCGTTCGCTCTATCTTCGCGAACGCGGATCGCTGGCCTTCCAGCGGCCGACCGCGGGCACGGCGTCCGACAGCTACATCAGCGATCCGGCGAAGCCGGTTCCCTATACGTCGGCACTCTCGTTCGGCTACCACCCGCTCTACCCGATCGAGGACCAGCGATTCGCGAGTCGCCGGCCGGACGTCCTCGTGTACGAAACGCCACCGCTCGACGCCGACCTCACGCTCGCCGGGCCCATCCAGGTGCATCTCTCCATCGCGTCCACCGGATCCGATGCCGACTTCGTGGTGAAGGTCATCGACGTGTGGCCGGACCTCCCGCTGACGGGCCGCGCCGCGAGCGGGCCGATGGACGGGTACGAACAGCTCGTGAAGGGCGACGTATTTCGCGCGCGCTGGCGTCGCTCACTCGAGACGCCGCAGGCACTCGTCCCGGGCCGACCCGACTCCGTGAACTACGTCTTGCACGACGTCTTTCACACGTTCAAGAGGGGGCATCGGCTCATGGTCCACGTGCAAAGCAGCTGGTTCCCGCTCATCGATCGCAATCCACAGACATTCGTGCCCAACATCAACACAGCGGAGGCGAGCGCGTTTCGACCCGCGACCATGACGGTCTTCCGCTCGCGCGCCCGTCCGTCGCACCTCGTGCTTCCCGTGCTCCCGTAGCCGTTCGTCCCGCGCGACGCTGCGAGCAGCTCCGCGCCGCTTACCCTCCCCCTTCAGGAGCTAGACCAGTGATTCCGTCACGTGCCTGGGTCGTCGCGCTGCTCTGCTGCGCCTCGTCGCTCGCGAACGCGCAATCCCGCACCGTCACCGGGTCGGTTCTCGAGGAGGGAACGAGGACGCCGCTCCCCTCGGCGCAAGTCATCGTCAAGGGCACGACGATCGGTGCGCTCACGCGGGAGAATGGCACCTTCACGCTGCAGGTGCCAGCGGGCGCCCAGGTGCTCACGGTGCGCCGCATCGGTTATCCACAGACCGACGTCCGCCTTGCAGCCACGGCCAGCAGCGTCGAGGTGGTGCTCAGGCGCGATGCGCTCAAGCTGGACCAGCTCGTCATCACCGGGCAGGCGACCGGCATCTCGCGCCGCAATCTCGCGACGTCGGTAGCGAGTGTAAGCGCCGAAGAGGTGACGAAGGTATCGACGCAGTCGATCGAGAATGCGTTTCAGGGAAAGATCGCGGGCGCGCAGATCTCCCAATCCACTGGTGCGCCGGGCGGCGGCAATCGCATCCGCATTCGAGGCATCTCGTCCATCCTCGGATCGGCCCAGCCGCTCTATGTAGTGGATGGCGTCATCGTCAGCGACGTGTCGATCGGCTCGGGAACGAACAAGGTCACGCGCGCAGCCGGCACGTCGATCTCCGTGGTCACGCAGGAGAATCCGGCAAATCGCATCTCCGATCTCAATCCCAACGACATCGAGAACGTCGAGATCCTCAAAGGGTCCGCTGCGTCCGCGATCTACGGGTCGAAGGCATCGGGCGGCGTGGTGATCATCACGACGAAGCGGGGCGATGTCGGTGCGCCAAAGTTCTCGCTCCGGCAGGGCATCGGCACGGCGCGTCTGGCGTACAAGAATGGCTCGCGCCGGTTCACGAGCGTGGCCGATGCCGTCGCTGGCCTCGGTGCATCGGCGGCGCAGTACTACGACCCGAGCCGCTTCATCGATTACGAAGACGTGACCTACGGCGAGCATCCTGTCAATTCGGAGACGTCCCTCAGCGTCAGCGGCGGATCGGAGAACACCCGGTACTTCGTCTCTGCATTGAAGCGGGATGAAGCCGGCATCGTGCGGAACACCTACGCGAACAAGGCCGGCATCCGCATCAACCTCGACCAGCGGCTCGGGTCACGACTGATGATGCAGGTCGGTTCCGAGATCCTCCGGACCGGGAACGACCGAGGTTTGTTCGGGAACGACAACGCCGGCAATTCCATCGCGTACACGCTGACGAAGGTGCCCAGCTATCTCGACATCCGGCGGAATGCGGACGGCACCTTTCCCGTCAATCCGCTCTACAACTCGAATCCCCTCCAGACGATCGACCTGTTCAAGAACGGGGAATCGGTCTTCCGCAACATCAGCACGGCACGGTTGACGATGGATGCGTGGACGAGCGGCGCGCAGAAGCTGCAGCTCATCGCGTACGGGGGCGCCGACGTGCTCAATCAGAAGAACGTCATCTTCTCTCCCCCCGAGCTTCAGTACGAACCGCTGGATGGACTGCCCGGCACGTCAGCCGTCTCGTATAGCGACAACGTGCAGAGCAACTTGAATCTGAACGCGGTGCACACGTGGACTCCGCGAACGAGTGTCGGCATCACATCGCAGCTCGGTACGCAGTATGAGCGGCGCACCCTCGGCCAGAGTCGAGCCTCGGCTCAGAATCTGCTCGGCGGGCTCGAGGTCGTCACCGCTGGCACCGTGCGAGACGTGGACGAGAGCCGGCTGGAGGTGAACGATTTCGGATTGTTCGGCCAGACGGAAATTCTCTGGAACGAGCGCCTCCTGCTCACCATCGGCGCGCGCGCCGACCGAAGCAGCAACAACGGCGACACGAAGAAATTCTTCGTATTTCCGAAGGCTTCGGCCTCCTACAGGTTTCCGGAGCTCAGGCCCGGACTGGTGGACGAGCTGAAGTTTCGCGCGGCATACGGCGAGACGGGCAACCAGCCGCTGTACGGTCAGAAGTTCACGGGGCTCGACCTCTCGAGCATCGGCGGGCTCGGCGCGTTCCGCGTCGGAGCCACGCGTGCCGCCGCGGACATTCGTCCCGAGCGTCAACGCGAGGTCGAGGGCGGACTCGATGCGGCATTGTTCGGTAATCGCGCGAACCTGGAGATCACCGGTTTTCAGCGGAACATCTCCGACCTCCTGATCACTCGCACGCTCGCTCCCTCCACCGGCTACAGTGCGGAAATCTCGAACGGCGCCGCGATGCGTGTGCGAGGACTCGAGGTCAGCGTCGGTGGATTTCCCGTGCAGCGCGCAGGCTACGGATGGAACACACGCCTCAACTACGGCATGAATCGCAGCCTCATCACCGATCTGCCGGTGCCAGCGTTCCTGATCGGCGCGCCACAGGTGGGCGCGGTGAAGATCGAGGAAGGAAAGTCGGCGACGCAACTCATCGGGAACGACACGCTCCCGCAGCCGGGTGGACGCATCGTCGTTCCGGTGGTGATGGGCGACGGAAGTCCGTCGTGGAATGCCGGCTGGTCGAACGAGGTACGGTACGGCGCGGTGTCTCTCTATGCACTGCTCGATCATCAGGAAGGCGGGATGCTCGCGAACGGCACCTGGCGTCACTACGATCTGGGGCAGAACTCACGGGACTACGACGAGCTCACGAGCGATGGTCGGAAACTCGGGGAGGTGCGTCGAACCTCCTATCTGCAGGTGACTCGCATTTACTACCAGGATGCGACGTACACGAAGCTGCGCGAGGTGACGCTGGGCTGGAACATTCCGACGAGATACCTGCAGACGGTCACGTCCCGCGTGAACAATGCGAAGCTCTCCGTGAGCGGACGAAATCTCAAATGGTGGACGAACTTCCGCGGCGGCGATCCCGAAGCACAGAACTTCGGGGCGGGGAACGTGCCCGATGCCGTCCAGCGCAATCGCGAGCTCGCGGCGTATCCCGCCAGCCGCTCCTATTGGCTCAACCTCTCCGTGGACTTCTGATCATGCGCCCATGCTTCTCCATTCGCCGGCGTGCTGTCGCGCTCGTGGCGGTCGCGGCACCGCTGCTCGCGTTCGGTGCCTGCCGGGAGTCGACCGTACCGAACTTCAACACCCCGAACATCGAGGGCCTGCTCAACGCACCCAACGCGGCGACGGTCAATACCACCGTCGTCGGACTCCTCGTCGGGTTGCGAGCCAACGTTGGGACCTGGGCCACGGGCCTCGGCATTCTGGGCCGCGAGGTCTACAATCTCGATCCTGCCGAGCCTCGCAACGTCCTGGCTTTTCTCATCGGGCCGCTGGAGCCTGGCGGATTCGTCGCCGATGTCGGCTGGACGGCGTCATACCGGAACATCCGAACCGCTGTGACGGTGCTCGAGGCCATCGACAAGGTCGCCGGCTACAGCGCCGCGCAGAAGTCGGCCACGCGCGGATTCGTCAAGACCATCATCGCGCAGGAGTACGTGAATCAGCTCCGCGTGCGCGACACGTTCGGGATCGTGGTGGACGTACCGACGGATCCGACGCAGCTCGGCGGCTTCGTCACGCGAGACAGTGGATTCAAGCGAGCCGCCGCACTGTTCGATGAGGCCAAGGTCGACCTCAACGCTGGGGGAGCGGCCTTCCCGTTCGCGCTGACGAGCGGATTCGCCGGCTTCAATACGCCGGCGAACTTTCTCAAGGTCAATCGGGCCCTCAAGGCCCGGGCGGATGTCTATCGCGGCGCCTGGGCGGAGGCACTCGTCGCGCTCGGCGAATCCTTCATCAGCACCTCGGCCACCACGAGCGCGGCGCTCGCGACGGGCGCGTACCACGTGTACTCGACTACGTCGGGCGACGTGTTGAATCCCCTGTTTGATCCCGCACCGCGAGCGCTCGTTGCGGTCCCCAGCTTTCTCACCGAGGCGCAGCGGCGGCTCGACGGATCGGTCGACCTTCGTGCGTCCAGCAAGGCGCTCGTCACGGCCGTCAACCTTTCGACGCAGGGGGTGAGCTCCAACGTGCGCATCACCGCGTACGCCAGCAACATCGCGCCGGTGCCGATCATCAAGAACGAGGAGCTCATCCTGCTGCGCGCCGAAGCCAACAATGCCCTGGGCAATCGGCTGCTGGCCATTCAGGATCTCGATTTCGTCCGGGTGAACTCCGGCGGGCTGGCACCGCTCGGCGTCGCGTTCACCGGTGACGTCGTCAGCGAGATCCTCTACAATCGGCGCTATTCACTGTTCGACGAATACGGGCATCGGTGGGTGGACGTGCGCCGGTACGGGCGACTCGCCACGCTGGAGAAAGCCCTCCCGTCGCACAAGATCTTCCCCCTCGTTCCCATTCCCGTCGATGAGTGCAATCAGCGGCTGGATCAGCCGCCGAAAGGCTGCGTCAACGTGCTCGGGTTCTAACCGGGTTCAGAGCCGGGGCAGCGTGACTCCCTGCTGCCCCTGATACTTCCCCTTCTTGTCCTTGTACGACACCTCCGGCTCCTCCTTACCTTCGAAGAACAGCACCTGCGCAATCCCCTCGTTGGCGTAGATCTTGGCCGGCAGGGGGGTCGTGTTGGAGATCTCCAGCGTCACGTAGCCTTCCCATTCCGGCTCGAATGGCGTGACGTTGGTGATGATGCCGCAGCGCGCGTAGGTGGACTTGCCCACCGTCACGGTGAGGACGTTGCGCGGGATCCGGAAATACTCCACCGACCGCGCGAGGGCGAAGCTGTTCGGTGGCACGATGCACACGTCGCCCTCGAACTCCACGAAGCAGCTGCTCTGGAAATCCTTGGGATCCACAATCGAGTTCAGCACGTTCGTGAAGATGCGGAACTCGCGGGCAACTCGCATGTCGTAGCCGTAGGAGCTCACCCCATAGGAAATGACGCCGTCCCGGACCTGACGTCCCTCGAAGGGCTCGATCATTCCGTGCTCACGTGCCATGCGGGTGATCCAGCGGTCGGACATGATGGACATGAAGGCGCGGGCAAGAGGGTAGTCGGCGCGCATGTCGGGTGCTCCGCGGCCGGATCGGCGCGAAAGTTACGCGCCGCGCCGGCGAGATGCCAAACGCCGTTGACACTGCTTTGCAACGCTGGGTAAGTTCCTGCGCTGCGACTTAGTGAAAGATTTCACGAAGTGCGGAGACTCATGGAACGCACGTACTTGCCGGTCCTGTTGCTCGTGGGCTTCGTCGTGATGAACGCGGCGCTCATCCTTGTCATATCCCACCTGACACTTCGGCCGCGACCGACCGCGGTGAAGCAGACGCCCTACGAGTCCGGCATGCCGGTACTCGGCGATGCGCGTGAACGCTTCTCCGTCAAGTTCTACATGGTCGCGGTGCTGTTCATCATTTTCGACATCGAAACGGTGTTCATGATCCCGTGGGCCGCCCATTTCCGGCAGCTCTCCTGCGGCGTGGACCTCGTGACGGGCGCGTGCCCCACCGGCAATCTGTCCCTGTTCGGCCTGTGGGAGATGCTGGTGTTCATCGCCATCCTGCTCGTCGGGTTCATCTACGTCTGGAAGAAGGGAGCGCTCCAATGGGATTGAGCTCACGGTCCGATACACGCTTCGTCTCGATGGACCCGCAGTCGCAGGAGAGCTGGGTGACGACAAAGCTCGACTTCCTGGTGAACTGGGGCCGTGCCAATTCGCTGTGGCCGATGCCGTTCGGTACCGCGTGCTGCGCCATCGAGTTCATGGCGACGGCCGCGAGCAAGTTCGATCTCGCGCGATTCGGCATGGAGCGCATGAGCTTCTCGCCCCGCCAAGCTGACGTTCTCATCTGTGCCGGTCGTGTTCCATTCAAACTGGCCCCCGTGATACGCCGCATCTGGCAGCAGATGCCGCAGCCCAAGTGGTGCATTTCCATGGGCGCGTGTGCCTCCACGGGCGGCATGTTCGACAATTACGCCGTGGTCCAGGGGATCGACACGATCATCCCGGTGGATGTATATGTGCCGGGCTGCCCGCCCCGGCCCGAAGGATTGCTCTACGGCATCATGATGCTTCAGCAGAAGATCATGCAGGAGCGCATGGCCGACTCTTCCCTGCGCAACGAGATGGAGCCGGATCCCACGAGCCAGCTCTACATTCCGCCGCGAATGATCGACGAACTGTCCGAGCCATTCGGCAACTCGATTCACCAGACCCGGTCGGGCTTGTGAGCGCAGCGTTCCTGCCGGTCGTCGCCGGCCATGCGTCTGCGCCCGGCGAAGCGGCTCCATCCACCCCAAGGAACGTCCCGCATATGGGCGGGGGCGCGAATCCCACCGCTGAGGCGCTTCGCGGCAAGTTCGGCGCGATGGTGCAGCGTGTGGACGTGGTCTGGGGCGAGACGACAGTCGTCGTCGATCGTGCCCGTGTGAACGAGATCGTGCGCTGGCTGCACGACGATCCCTCGCAGCGCTACGACTACTGCTCCGACGTTACCGCGGTGGAGTTCCGCGACATGGAGCGCCCAATCGAGGTCGTGTGGCATCTGCGCTCGTTGCCCTACCGCCGCTTCCTCCGCCTCAAGGCGCTCATCCCCAAGGGTGAGCCGCTCGTTGTCCCTAGCGTGTGGGATATCCACAAGGGCGTCGATTGGATGGAGCGCGAGTGCTACGACATGTTCGGCATTCGC
>JBDSSY010000349.1:0-4309 GCA_039928585.1 Gemmatimonadaceae bacterium
GCGCTGCCGCACTGCGACGTGAACGAGCGGTTCCCGTGCTTGGCGATGCGGACGCCGGCGCCCGCCGCCAGCAGCGCTGCGGCAGTGGAGATGTTGAACGTGCCCACCGCGCCGCCGCCCGTGCCGCAGGTATCCACCAGCTCGTCCGGGCGGTCGGCGTCGAGGTGGATCATCGCGCTACGCAGGGCGTTGGCCGCGCCGGCGACTTCCTCCGCCGTCTCGCCCTTCACGCGCAGGCCCACGAGCAACGCCGCGAGCTGCGCCGACGTCGCCTCGCCGCTCATGACCGCGCCGAAGGCGGCGCGCGACTCGGCCTCGCTGAGGGAGGCGCCCATGGCGAGCATCCGGATCGCATGCTGGACCGGCGGGACCTCGCTAGCCGACACTCAGCGTCTCGAGCATGCGCTCCGGCAGGTGCGCCTGGGTCGCCACGAGGCCGATCACCAGCGCGAGGAGCCGCACGCGCTCGATGTCCTCCTCGACGAAGATGCCGTGCATGGCGCGATTCGTCAGGTTGACCACGCCCACGAGCTCGCCGTGATACACGAGCGGGAAGCTGATGAACGAACCGGTGGTAAAATGTTCGTCCTGCAGCAGCGGATGGCTCTTCGCCTCGTCGACGTCCTGCACCAGCAGTGGCTCGCGTGTCAGAGCGACCTTGCCCGCGACACCCTCGCCGAGCCGCACGCGATACCCTGCCGGCACATTGGGCGCGATGCCTCGTGCCGCTGCCAGGTACAGCATGTTCTCTTCGGGTGCGAGCAGCATGAGCGAGCAGCGCTGCGCTCCCATGTCGTCGCCGACGAGGGTGAGCAACCCATTGACCATCTCGCGGGCATCATCGGTCCCCGCATCGAGGGTAAGCACGCGGTCGATGAGATAGAGGGTGCGGGTCTTCTGCCGAAGCGCCTCACTCCGGCGGTGCAACTCGATGTGCGCCTTCTCGAGCTGGTCCACCGCGGCGGTGACCTGGACCTCGACGGCGTCCGCGCGGCGCGCGGCTCGTCGTGCGTCTTCCAGCGCTTTTGCCACCTCTCGTTCCAGCGACAGCAGTCGCTCAGGGTCGGCGACCCCGTGCGCGCCGGCGGCCTTCACCAGCTTTTCCTCGAGCGTCCCCAGCTTGCGCTCGTATTCCGCGTGCACTCGCTGCGTCACGTCTTCCAGCGTTCGTACAGCTTCTCCGCGGGCCTCCCGCTCGAAGAAACGGGCGAACGCGAGTTCGAACAGCGCGACCGATGGCGCGATGCGCTCGGAGGAACGCGCCCCGAAGAACTTGCGCGTCTCATATAAAACCACGATGGCCGACAGCTGCCCGTCGAATCGCAGGCCGCGAAGGGAGAGCCACCCAACATCCGTGAATCGCTGGAACGAGAAAAGCGCGGCGAACTCGTCCGATTGGTCGCCGAAGTCGACGAATGTGCCCGCGGCCGCGACGGCGATGCGCTCGCGTGTGGGCAGGTGGTCGAACGTGGTCTCCAGCCGCTCGCAGCTCACCACGTCGCCCGTCGGCATGAGCCGATCGACCAACATGGAGCGACGCGCATCGAAGCGCACGAGGGCAAGCTTGGCGAAGCGATCGACCTCCGACAGCGCGTCGCCGAGTGCGAGCAGCGCGGCGTCCAGGTCGGGAGCCACACTGAGAGCATGGGCGAGCGAAGCGAGCGTACGAGGGGGCATCCGGCGGGATGAAGGGCGGCGCCCGGAGAGGCGGCAGGTTCGCTACCCGACGAGGCGGCGAAATCACCGCTCGATCGGGCGGCGACGTCGCAAATTGGTCCGGACGGTGCGCCAAAGTCAACGTGCGCACGGGGAGCAATTTCCTTGACTCTCCCTACGCCCCGGATAGGTTCTCGGCGATGCCGACTCGCATGTTGCAGCTCGTGTTGCAGTACGATGGCACGGGCTTCAGCGGGTGGCAACGTCAGCCGGACCGGCGCACCGTGCAGGGTGTACTCGAAACCGCGCTCACGCGGCTCTGTGCGGCTCCCACCGCGGCGCTGGGCGCCGGCCGCACCGATGCGGGAGTGCATGCTCGCGGACAGGCAGTCGGCGTACGCGTTCCGCCCCGCTGGACGCCTGAAGAGTTGCGCCGCGCGCTGAATGCCGTTCTTCCCCATGATGTCTGGGTGGAGTCGTCGCACGCCATGCGCGAAGAGTTTCACGCGCGATTCAGCGCAACGGCGCGCCGGTACAGCTATTACGTCGGGACCGACGAGGACGCCTCGTCGCCGTTTCGCCGGCGATCGGAATGGAGCGTGCGACATGCGATCGATCGTGGGGCGCTGGACGAAGGAGCACGAGCGCTCGTGGGTGCGCACTGCTTTCGCGGCTTCGCCGTGCGCGGCACGGCTCCGGCGACCGACGACCACCGGTGCCTCGTCCGGCAGGCGTCGTGGACCAGCCGCGCGGGCGGCCTCACCTTCGAGATCGAGGCGAACCGATTCCTCCACCACATGGTGCGGTTCCTCGTCGGCACCATGGTGGATATCGCGCGCGGCCGGCGGCCGATGACCGATCTGCCGGCACTTCTCATCGCGCTCGACAATGACGCCGTGTCACCGCCCGCGCCCGCGCACGCGCTGTTCCTGGATCACGTTCACTATCCCGACGACCTCTATCTCGTGACAGCATGAAGATCCTGCTTGCTACGGCCCGCGCGGCCGACGTCGCCTGGGGCGCGGCCCACGGAATGCTTGATGGCGTCCTGACTTCCCCCGGACTGCTGGCGGACGAAGCCCGGGGTGACGCCCGTGCCCTGATGCTGGAGCTGTGCCGGCTCGTGCACGGTCCCATCTTCGCGGCCGTGCAGGCGATCGACGCCGCAGGGGCGTACCGCGATGGACGCGAGCTTGCGAAGCTGTCCGACCAGATCGTCGTGCAGGTGCCGCTCGTCGAGGAGACGCTGGGCGCCATGCGGCGACTGCATGCCGACGGCATCCGCGTGGCGGCGACGCACGTCTTCACGGCAGCGCAGGGACTGCTGGCCGTTCGAGCCGGCGCTTCCAGCGTCGTCTGCGCCCTTGACCAGCTCGAGACGTCGGGCCACGACGCCATCGGCGTCGTGCGTGATCTGCGGGCTGCGTTCGACAGCTCGGATGCCGAGTGCGACGTGGTCGCCGTCCATCCGGCGTCGCCAGCCCAGTTCGGGGTGTGCGCGAGCGCGGGCGCCGATGCTGTGGCGGTGACAGAGGTGCTGTGCCGCGCGCTTCTGGTCCATCCGCTCACGGATCGCGGTGTCGACCAGTTCCTCGGCGAGGTCGCCCGCTTGCGGCGGGTGTGGCCGCTGACCTGAACGACCGGCGGCGCGCGTGCCGCAGGCCACCGCCACGCGCGCCTGACTGTTATTATTCACCTCGTTGACCGTACCGATTCCTCTCCGACCGACAGGGACAGATCTCCTTCACCGCCTTCGTGACCCGATGACGGCGCACGACCGCTATTCGTCGCCGCTGGCCGAGCGTTACGCGTCGCGCGCGATGCTCGAACTGTGGTCGCCCCAGATGCGGCACGGACTGTGGCGACGACTCTGGCTGACGCTCGCGGAATCGGAGCAGCGGCTCGGTGTCGCGATTCCGGATGACGCGCTGGCGCAGATGCGCGCGCATCTCGACGACATCGATTTCGAGAAGGTCGCGGTGTACGAGCGTCGCTTCCGGCACGATGTCATGGCGCATGTGCACGCCTTCGGAGAGGTCGCGCCGGCGGCGCACAAATTCATTCATCTGGGCGCCACGAGCGCGTTCGTCACCGACAATGCCGACCTGATCGTGATGCGGCGCGGCATGGCGCTCCTTCGTGGCCGGATCGTGCGCGTCCTGCGGGCACTCGCTGCATTCGCGCGCGAGTGGCGGGACGAGCCGACCCTCGGCTACACGCACCTGCAGCCCGCGCAGCCGACCACGGTGGGCAAGCGCGCGACGATGTGGATGCAGGATCTCGTCCTCGACGTCGCCGACCTCGACCATCGCATCGCGACGCTCCCGTTTCGCGGCGTGAAGGGTACGACGGGGACCCAGGCCAGCTTTCTCGAGCTGTTCGATGGCGATCACGGCAAGGTGCGCGAGCTCGACCGGATGGTCACCGCGGCGATGGACTTCGGTGCGTCCATTCCGGTCAGCGGGCAGACCTACACGAGAAAGCTGGACGCACAGGTCCTCGGCGCCGTCGCCGGCGTGGCGGCCAGCGCCGCCAAGTTCAGCGCCGACGTCAGGATGCTGCAGGCGTTCGGCGAGATCGAGGAGCCGTTCGAGCGCGAGCAGATCGGCTCGTCGGCGATGGCGTACAAGCGGAATCCGATGCGCTCGGAGCG
>JBDSSY010000350.1:0-6703 GCA_039928585.1 Gemmatimonadaceae bacterium
CCCGCGTTCACGACGGCGCTCACGGCGAGCCGCATCGTTGCACCGGAATCGCAGGTCTCGTCCACCAGCAACACGCGCTTGCCCCGCACCCCGCCCGGAACGGCGCCGAAGATGGCCGGCGTATCACGCACGGCGTCCGACTGGTAGCGCCGGCTCACGACGATCGAATGGAATTCACGATCGAGGATGGCGGCGATGACCGCCCCCGGCACGACACCAGCGGTGGCGACACCAACGATCAGCTCGGGGTCGTACGAGCGCACGACCTTCAGCGCGAGCGCGCGCGACAGCTCACCGAACAGCGGCCATTCGACCTCGAAAACCCCCTTGTTCGGCTCGGCGGTGGTACGTCGTGGGGTCATGGAGTGCTCCGGAATGGGGAACGACGGGGCACGGTGACCCGGCGGCGTGTGAACTGGAAGCACGTTGCGTGCGCGACCGCGTTGGCGCTCGCTGCGTTGTGGACTTAACTTTGCCCCGTCGTCCCCCGTCCTCCGCGTGACCAGTCCCGCTGGTCGCCCTCTCCTCCAGCCGCAGATCGCATGTCCTGGTTGAGCCGCCTGCTCGGCGGCAAGTCGGAGGGCGGCATGAAGCCGCAACGCCTCGACTATCTGAACGAGGCGCTCGCCCTGGAACGACAGGGCGATTTCGACGCGGCACTCACATCGTATCGCCTCGCCCTACGGGATCATCCGAGCGATCCGCGCATTCTCCAGAACATGGCGATCGCCTTCTCGCGGACGGGTCGGCTGAACGAAGCGGTGAGCGCCTATCGGCGTGCGCTGGAACTGAATCCCGAGCTCTCCGGTGCGCACTACGGTCTCGCCTTCCTGCATCTGAAGCGCGGTGACCACGCGGAAGCATCCGCACATCTCGAGGCGTTCCTGGAAACACCTCCCTCGGGGACAGAGGCGGATCGCTGGGTTCGACACGCTCGGCAGACGCTCGACGACCTGCGCTCGCAGTCGACCAGGCAGCCCGAGCGCCCCGAGCCGTAGTGGGTACCGTCCTCGCCGTTGTCAGCCAGAAGGGGGGCGTGGGCAAGACGACCACCGCGATCAACCTGGCCGGCGCGCTCGCGCTGCGCGGCCGGAAGACGCTCCTCGTGGACGTGGATCCGCAGGGGGCCGTGCGACACGGACTGGGACTCGACGCCGACGGCAGCGCCGGAGGGCTCGCGGACCTGCTGTCTGGTTCGCGTGAGCTGCAGGACGTCGTGCAGGCGACGACCCTTCCGTGGCTTCGCGTACTGCTGGCCGGTTCGGTGAGCGAAGCGGCCGAGCATGAGACATACGCGTCACAACTCGCCGAGTCGCCGCGCCTGGGGGAGCTGTTCGAGCGCGCCTGCCAGCGAGGATACATCGTCGTCGTCGACACTCCACCCGGGCTGGGCGCAGTGACCCGGCGAGTGCTTGCGCACAGCCAGCACGTGCTCGTACCGCTCCAGTGCGAGCCGCTCGCACTGCAGACCACCTCGCAGATCCTGCGCGCGGTACGGGACGCGGCGGTGACGAACCCGGCACTCGTGCTGGATGGCATCCTCCTCACCATGCTCGAGGAGGGCAACGAAGTCTCCCAGCGTGTCGCCGCGTACGTGCGAGCACAGCTTCCGACAGAACTGCTCTTCGACGTGGCCATCCCACGCACGATGGCATCAATTGATGCCTTCGCGGCGGGCCAGCCCGTGGTGCTCCGCGCGCCGCATGACCCGGCCGCCCGCGCGTACTCGCAACTCGCCGAGTTGCTGGAGCCTCGGTTGCGATGAACTGTCGACGGATGGTTGGTCTTGTCGGTGCGGCGCTGGCCGCCGCCGGTGTGGCGCTGGGGTGCGGAGACGTACCGACGCTGCAGGATGGCGTGGCATACATCAGCGCCGTCGAGCTGCCCCTGCCGGCGGTCGCGGCGGGCGATACGCTGCGTGACAGCCTGGGTCGTGTGGCCCCGCTCCGCGTGCGCGCGTTCGGCCGAGACTCGCAGGAGATCACAGGACTCGAGGTGCGCTTTCTCCCCACGGTGCTCCCGGCGGGCGTGACGATCGACGCGAATGGCATCGTGGTTGCCAGGGACACGGTGGGCAGCGTGCAGATCGTCGGACGTGTCGGGGATCGGCTGCAGACGACCATCGCGACGCTCCAGATCGTGCCGAATCCCACGACGATCGCGCGTTCGGCCCGTGACTCGTTGGGTGATTCCGCACTCGCGCTGCCGGCACTTCGCCCGATCCCGGTGACGGTGACTGGCGTGTACCGCGGTGTGATCACGACCGTCAATGGGATCATCGTCCGCTACCGCATCGACAGCCTGCGTCCGCGTTCCCTCCCATCGGGGAGCGCCATTCTCGCGAACGCCGCTGGCGCAGCGCTCCGTCCCGATTCGACGATTGCCGTGGACACCACGAAGTCGGGCGGGACGGCCACCCGCAGCGTGTTGATTCGCGCTGGCAGCGGCGTCCAGGCGGTTTTCGTCAGCGCCTCTGCGCGGCGCCTGCGCGACGGTACCCCGCTCGCAGGCAGTCCGATTCGCGTCCAGGTCTCGGTCAAGCCGTAGCACCCCCCTCGCGCCCGTAGCGGTTTCCCTGCCCCGCGACGTATAATCGCCCTCGACAGTGCGGCCGCGCCGTCGCGGCCGCTTCCTCAGCAGGAGGTTCGCGATGATCTCGTCCGGTGGTCCGCGCAACACATCGCCTGGCACCCTCACCACGCTCTTCTTCGACGCGATCGAGCGGCATGACAAGCCTGATGCGTTGCAGCACAAGGTGAATGGCGTGTACAAGCCGATCTCCAGCCGAGCGGTTGCCGAGCGTGTGCGGCGTGCCGGACTGGGCCTCATGGAGCTCGGCGTGGTGGCCGGGGACCGGGTGGCGATCATGTCGGAAAACCGTCCCGAGTGGGCCCTCGCGGACTTCGCCTGCCTCACGACGTCGCTCACCGACGTTCCACTCTACCCGAACCTGCCGCCGGAGCAGGCGGCCTACATTCTCCGCGACGCCGGAGCGGTCGCGATCTTCGTGAGCGACGCGTCGCAGGCGGCGAAGGTTGCACAGGTCCGTTCGACGCTGCCGGCGTTGAAGCACGTGATCACCTTCGCCGCCGATCGGCACGCGGGAGCCGACCTGACGCTGGCGGAACTCGAGGCACGCGGCGCGACCGTGGACACCGACGAGCGTCGCTCGGCGTACAAGGCGCGCGCCCTGGCCGTGAAGCCGGATCATCTCGCGACGTTGATCTATACGTCGGGCACGACCGGCGAGCCGAAGGGTGTCATGCTCTCGCATGACAATCTCTACTCGAACGTGATGGCGTCGGCGACCGCCATTCCCTTTCTGCCGAATCTCGATGTGGGCCTCAGCTTCCTGCCGCTCTCCCACATCTTCGAGCGGATGGCAGGGCATTACATGATGTTCCACGTCGGCTGCTCCATCGCCTATGCCGAATCGATCGACACGGTGCCGGTGGACATGCAGACCGTGCGGCCGACGCTGGTGCTGTCGGTGCCGAGGCTGTACGAGAAGATGTACGCGCGGGTCCTGGAGAACGCGCTCGCCGGTGGCGCGGTGAAGAGCCGGATCTTCTTCTGGGCGCGGCGCGTGGCGGATCGATGGGCCGACGTGACGCTGGCCGGCGGAACCCCGCACGGACTGCTCGCGCTGCAATACAAGGTGGCGCAGAAGCTGGTGTTCTCCAAGCTCAAGGCGCGCACCGGTGGCCGCCTGCGCTACTTCGTGTCGGGAGGCGCGCCGCTCGCGCCGGAGATCAACAAGTTCTTCTACGCGGCGGGACTCGTGATCCTCGAGGGATACGGTCTCACGGAGACGTCGCCCGTGATCGCCGTGAACACGCCCGAGGCGTTCCGGATCGGGACGGTGGGCCGCCCGCTCAAGGGTGTCGAGGTGACGATCGCCTCGGATGGCGAGATCCTCACGCGCGGACCGCACGTCATGCAGGGCTACTACAACAAGCCGGATGCGACGCGGGAGGCGATCGACAGTGACGGCTGGTTCCACACTGGCGACATCGGCGAACTGCGCGACGGCATGCTCGCCATCACCGACCGCAAGAAGGACATCATCGTCACCTCCGGCGGCAAGAACATCGCTCCGCAGCCGATCGAGAGCCTGATCAAGACGAACAAGTACGTCAGTCAGGCCGTGGTGATCGGCGACAAGCGGAAGTTCCCCGCCGTGCTGGTGGTGCCGAACTGGGAGCAGGTCGAGAAGTACGCGAAGCGCAAGAATATCATCTGGACGGACCGGAGGCAGCTGCTCGAGATGCCGACGATCCATGCGAAGATGGAGAAGGAAGTGTTCTCGCAGCTCGAGAGCCTGGCGCAGTTCGAGCGGCCGAAGAAGGTGGCCCTGCTCGAGCATGACTTCTCGATCGACCGCGGTGAGCTCACGCCGACGTTGAAGGTGAAGCGGAAAGTCGTCGACAAATCGTACAAGGCGGTGATCGACGCGATGTACGCGGTCGACCACGAGCCGGTGGGCGTCTAGCCACGACGGACGTGGAGTGTGACGAGCGCGGACGTCGACGTTCCGCGCTCGGCCACCCACATTGCATCGTCGCGTGCGAGCTCCGTCACGCCGTCGGGGATCGGCACCTGCACGGGAGCGAGGACGCGGCCCTTGGCGCGGGTCGCGCGCACCGCGGACGCGACACGCTCTATTCCACCCCCGTCGATCGCCATGCCGCGCGCCGATCCGGCGGCGATCGGGATCGGACCGTCGCAGCGAAGCACGGAGATGCCAGGCTCCCCTTCCGTTCCATCCGGCGGATCCACGATGATCAGCGGCGTCTCGACGAGCCCGCGCACGAGTGGAGCGTGCGTGCTCCAGCCACCGAGGAGCACGGCGAATCCCGTGCGATCGGTAAGGTCGAGGAAGGCGGCGATGCGCGCGGCCTGCGTCTCGTCCGCCGACACCTGCCACGGTAGCGGGCCATCGCCGGCGGCCGAACGGCGAAAGTCGACGACGCCGCGGCGCACGGGGTACTGCGCCTTGCATACGGGGCAGCCGAGCGTGCCGTCGACGATGTGCCGGTACTCCATGCGCGTGGAGGAGGCCACGAGCCAGCTCTCCTCGTGGGGATTCGGGCAGCGCAGGGCGTCGACCAGCTCGATGAACATGCGACGAAATCTAGCGGCGTCGCCCGATCGGCCTTCAGCGTCGGGAGAGTCGCAGCTCGTCGACGTTGATCTCGACGGACACCGTCACCGCAAAATGCACCGCGTCGGCGACCGCGGCGGGTTCGAGCATCTGCGCTCGCGGCGTGAATCCGTCCCGACTATCCGGATCGATCGGATCCCATAACTCGGTGTCGACGGGTCCCGGCGAGATGAGCGTGGCGCGGATTCCCGTGCCGCGCGTCTCGGCGCGCACCACCTCGTGCAGTGCGCGGAGCCCGTACTTGCTGGCGGCGTAGGCGGCATTGCCGGGAAACGCCGCCCGGTCGGCGATGGACCCGATGGTGACGACGTGTCCAGTACGGCGTGAGCGCATGGCGGGCAGAAAGGCATGCACGAGGCCGAAGGGCGCCGTGAGGTTCACCTCGAGTGTCTCGCGAAACAGCTCGACCGACGTCTCGTGCGCGGGTGCAAGGACGAAGGCGCCAGCGTTGTTCACGATGATGTCGGGGCAGGCGATACCCGCGGCGTCCAGTCGACGCCTGATGAGCGTGGCGCTGTCCGGCTTGCGCATGTCGCACGTCACGACGATCGCATCACCGCGCAGTTCCGCCGCGAGCGTGCGTAACGCCTGCTCCGTGCGCGCGACGAGCACGAGACGCGCGCCGGCAATTGCGAGCCGGCGCGCCACGGCAGCGCCGATGCCACGAGAGGCGCCCGTGACGAGCGCCGTCCGCCCGACCAGCTCCGTCCCGGCCACGGTCAATGGTGCGACGCGTAGGCCAGGCGCAGAAACTCGTCGCGCGTCTTGGCGTCGTCGCGAAAGACTCCACGCAGTGCAGAAGTGATGGTCCGCGAGTTCTGCTTCTCCACGCCGCGCATCATCATGCACATGTGGAATGCCTCGATCACCACGCCCACGCCGCGGGGCTGCAGCACTTCCTCGATCGCCTTGGCCACCTGCTCCGTGAGCCGTTCCTGCACCTGCAATCGGCGCGCGAACATGTCGACGATGCGCGGCAGCTTCGACAAGCCGACGATCCGCCTGTTCGGGATGTACGCGATGTGCGCCTTGCCGAAGAAGGGGAGCAGGTGATGCTCGCACAGCGAATAGAGCTCGATGTCGCGCACCATCACCATGTTCTCGTGCTGCTCCTCGAAGAGCGCATCGCCGACCACGTCCGACAGGGTCATCGAGTAGCCGCGCGTCAGAAAGCCCATCGCCTTCGCCACGCGCTCCGGTGTCTTGAGCAGTCCTTCGCGTTGTGAATCCTCGCCCAGCAGCGCGAGCTGTTCCCGCACCAGACCAGCGTACGCGTCGGTCGGCGTATCATCCGCGAGCTGGAGCGACGGGTGGAGGGCAGGCGCGAGCGGCGCCGCGGCCGACCGCTTACTCACCGGCGTATTCGACATAGTTGTTGGGCGTCTCCCAGAGCACCAGTCGGGCGAGCCGGCCGGGGCGAATTGCCGGCTCCAGTTCGCGCCAGATGGCGACGATGATGTTTTCCGACGTCGGGATCACTCCCTGCATGAACCGCACGTCGAGATTGAAGTTTCTGTGGTCGATCTCGTTCACGACCCG
>JBDSSY010000351.1:0-5533 GCA_039928585.1 Gemmatimonadaceae bacterium
CGCAGTGCGAAAAGTCATGTACCTCGACTGACGGATCACCGAACATGGCAACCAAGGTTTTCATGGAGGCGCTCTCTCCCACGATGGAAGAGGGGCGCCTGGTCAAGTGGCTGAAGAACGAAGGCGATACCGTCAAGAGCGGTGAGCCGATCGGCGAGGTCGAGACCGACAAGGCCATCATGGAACTCGTCGCGCGCGGCGACGGCGTGCTCCGCAAGCGGCTCGTCAACGAGGGAGATACCGCGCCGGTCGGAACGCTCGTCGGCATCATCGCGTCGAAGGACGAGAACATCGACGCGTTGGTGAGCGGAGGGAGCGCACCAGCCACTGCGGCTGCGGCTGCCCCCGCCGACAGCACGGCGCCAGCTGCGGCGCCAGCTGCACCATCGCCGACCCCGTCGGCCGTCGCGGCGCAATCCGCACCCGCACCCGCACCGGCACCGCAGTCCGCCGCGGCGGCGGTGCCGCCCACTGACGGCGCACACATTCGGTCGTCGCCGCTCGCGCGGCGGCTGGCGAGCGAGCGCGGCGTCAGTCTCGGCGCCATCCAGGGGTCCGGACCCGGTGGACGCATCATCAAGCGCGACATCGAGAACGCGCCGTCCGCCGCGACCTCGGTCGCCGCGCCCGCCGCCAGTGGCGCGGCGCGACCCGCCCCCCGCCCGGCATTCGAGGGCGATCATCAGGACGTCCCGCTCTCGCAGATTCGCAAGATCATCGCGAAGCGGCTCGGCGAGTCGATTGGTCCGATCCCCACCTTCTATCTCACCGTCGAGCTCGACCTCACGCGCGTCATGGAGATGCGGGGCGCGATGGCAGAGCTGGGCGACGAGTTCAAGGTGTCGGTCAACGATGTACTGCTCAAGGCGATCGCCGTCGCGCTGTCGCAGCATCCCGAAGTGAACGCGCACTGGCTGGGCGATTCCATTCGCTACTTCAATCGCGTGCACCTCGGCATGGCGGTCGCCACCGACGACGGCCTCATCGTCCCGGTCATCTGGGATGCGAATACCAAGCGGCTGAGCGAGATCTCGCGCGAGTCGAAGGAGCTCGCCAAGCGGGCGCGCGAACGCAAGCTGAAGCCCGAAGAGTTCACCGGGTCGACGTTCTCCGTCAGCAACCTGGGCATGTTCGGTATCGATCAATTCACGGCGATCATCAATCCGCCTGAAGCCGGCATCATCGCCATCGGAACCGGCGAGGACAAACTGGTCGTCGTGAACGGCGAATCGGTGATCCGCAAGCGGGTGCGGCTCACGATGAGCTGCGACCATCGCATCATCGACGGCGCCGTCGGCGCGAAGTTCCTGCAGACGCTGCGACGCCTCGTCGAGAATCCGCTCATGCTCGTCTACTAACCCGCACGCACAGGCCACGATGGCTTCTTTCGACGTGATCTTCATCGGCGGCGGGCCCGCCGGTTATGTAGGTGCCATTCGTGCCGCGCAACTCGGGCTCTCGGTCGCCGTCATCGAGCGAGAGGGCCTTGGCGGTACGTGTGTATTGTGGGGCTGCATTCCGGCCAAGGCGCTGCTCGAATCGGCGTCCTTCGCCGAGAAGATGAAGAAGGCTCCCGAATTCGGCGTCGTTCCTGGCGACGTGAAGCTCGACTTCGGTGTCGCGATGAAGCGCTCGCGCGGCGTGAGTGCGCAGAACTCCAAGGGCGTGGAGTTCCTGTTCAAGAAGAACAAGGTCACGTGGATCAAGGGCACGGCGACGCTGCTGGCGGGCAAGGCGACCACCGCCGGCGGCCCCGCCGCGAGCGTCGCGGTCAAGTCAATGGACGGCAAGGAGGAGCGGCACGAGGCGAAGAAGGCAATCGTCGTCTCCACCGGCTCGCGGGTCAAGGGACTTCCCCAGATCGGCCTCGAGCTGAACAAGAAGACCGTCATCTCCTCCGATGAGGCGCTGATTCTCGAGCGGGCGCCGAAATCGGTGACGATCGTCGGTGCAGGCGCGGTGGGATGCGAATTCGCGGATGTCTTCGCCGCCTTCGGCTCGCACGTCACGCTCGTTGAAGTCATGCCCGCCATCCTCCCCGTCGAAGATGCCGACTGCTCGAAGGAAGTCGAGCGCGCGTTCAAGAAGCGGAAGATCGATGTCGTCACCGGCGCGAAGATCGGCAACGTGAAAGTCGCGAAGGACTCCGTCTCGATGACCGTCGAGTCGGGCGGAGCGACGAAGGAGATCAAGAGTGATCTCTGCCTCGTCGCCGCCGGCCGCGCGCCCAACATCGAGAACCTGGGCCTCAAGGAACTCGGTATCCAGCTCACCGAGCGGGGATTCGTCAAGATCACCGAGCGCATGGAGACGAACGTCAAGGGCATCTACGCCATTGGCGATGTTGCTGGCCCGCCGATGCTGGCGCACAAGGGCGAGCGCGAAGGGGTGATCGTGGCCGAGGTGATCGCGGGGCATCACGCGCAGGTGCTGGATTACACCAACGTGCCTGGCGCGACGTACTGCCACCCGGAAGTGGCCTCGGTGGGGCTCACCGAACAGCAGTGCAAGGATCGCAAGCTCGAGTACAAGGTCGGCAAGTTTCCCTTCTCGGCCAACGGCCGTGCCAGGACGTCGGGAGAGACGGACGGGTTCGTCAAGATCATCCGCGGCGGGGAGTACGGCGAGATCATTGGCGCGCATATCGTCGGCGCTCACGCCACGGAGATGATCCACGAGCTCGTGGTCGCCCGTACCAACGAATACACGGTCGAGGAACTCGACCTGGCGATCCACGCGCATCCCACGCTGTCGGAAGCGATCGCGGAGGCGTCGCTCGATTCGCTTGGCAAGATGATTCACGCGTGAGCTGGCGCGTGCTGACGATCGCTTTCATGGTGGTCGTTGGCGCGCTGCCTGGCGCGCCGGCGCTCGCGAGCCAGCCTGCCATGCGGTCGGACACCGTGCGTCTCCCCGGTCTTCGTGCGCCGGTCGAAGTGCTCCGGGACCGGTGGGGCATCCCGCACATTTACGCGCGAAACGAGCACGACCTGTTCTTTGCGCAGGGATATTCATCCGCTCGCGATCGTGCCTTCCAGTTCGAGATGTGGCGGCGCCAAGCCACCGGGACGATGGCCGAAGTCCTCGGCGCACGCGAGATCACGCGCGACCACGGCGCACGGCTGTTCCGCTATCGCGGCAGCCTCGGGCGCGACCTTGCGCGGTACCATCCGCGCGGCGCGTCCATCGTCGGCGCGTTCGTGGAGGGCGTCAATGCGTACGTCGATGACGCGACACGCAACCCGGCGCTCATTCCACTCGAGCTTCGCATGCTCGGCGTCGTGCCTGGCCGGTGGACCGCCGACGTCGTCATCTCGCGGCACCAGGGGCTGCTCAGCAACATCGGAGAGGAACTGGCGAATGGACGATTCGTCGCGAAGTTCGGCCCCGCGCTTCTCGAGAAGGTGCAGTGGTTCCATCCCGGGCCCGGCGCGCCCGCGCTGACGCTCGACCCGACGATCGATGGCGCCGCGCTCGAGGCGCCGATTCTCGCGCTGTACGACGCGTATCGCGCACCCGTTCGCTTTCTGCCGTCCGACCTGCGCACGGCATTCCGCGGCGACAGTGCGGCACACCGGCGTCTCGCTCGGCTGGATTCCCTGCGCGAGGACGACGCGCGCTGGAGCGCCCGACGAGACATCGGGAGCAACAACTGGGTCGTGAGCGGCCAGCGCACGGTGAGCGGACGAGCGTTGATGGCGAACGATCCGCATCGCGCCATTACCGCGCCGTCGCTCCGCTCCTTCGTGCATCTCTCGGCGCCGGGCTGGGACGTGATCGGTGGGGGCGAGCCGATGATTCCGGGCGTCTCGATCGGACACAACGCGCACGGTGCGTGGGGCCTCACCATTTTCTCCACCGATGGTGAGGACCTGTATGTCTATCGCACCGATCCATCGAACCCCATGCGATATCGGTATCGCGGTCGGTGGGAGTCGATGCGTACCATCGACGAATCCATCCCCGTAAAGGGCGCGGCACCCGCTTCGGTCAGGCTGAAGTACTCGCGACATGGGCCGGTTGTGTACGAGGATACCGCGAGGCACCTCGCGTACGCCGTGCGCGCAGCGTGGCTGGAACCTGGAGGTGCGCCGTACATGGCGTCCCTGCGGATGGATCAGGCGACGACGTGGGCCGAGTTCCGCGCGGCCTGCGCCTTCAGCAACATTCCCGGCGAGAACATGGTGTGGGCCGACGTCGCCGGAAATATCGGCTGGCAGGCGGTGGGCATTGCGCCTATTCGTCCCGCGTCCAGCGGACTGGTCCCCGTACCCGGCGACGGCCGGTTCGACTGGGCGGGCTATCTCCCGATGCTCCAGAAGCCGCACGCGTTCAATCCGCCGGAAGGATTCATCGCCACGGCGAACAACAATCTCACTCCAGAGAACTTCGCATACCGCAACGCGATCGGGTGGACGTGGGCCGATCCGTACCGATTTGCCCGAATCACCGAAGTGCTCAGCGCGGCGCGGCGTGTCTCGATGGCGGACATGATGCGGCTGCAAACCGATTACACCTCGCTCCCCGCCCGTACCCTCGTGCCGCTGTTGTCGACGCTCCCCTCTCCGAACCCGGCGACCGAGCGCGCGCGCCAGGCATTGCTCGGATGGGATCGCGTTCTCGATCAAACGTCCGCCGCAGCCGGCATCTACGAGGCATGGTATCGCCATCTTGCGGCCGCGGTCACGCTGCGCGCGGTACCCGAGCCCGCCCGCGCGTCGGCGCGCGGTATTCCCACCTCGCGCATCGTGGCGTGGCTCACGGCGCCGGGCAGCGACTTCGGCGCCAATCCACGGGCGGCGCGCGACAGTACCCTGCTGAACAGTCTCGACGCCGCGGTCTTCGAGCTCACCCAGCGGAACGGGCCGGACATGGCGCGCTGGACATGGGGCCGGTATCACGCCGCACTTCTGCCGCACCCGATGAGTGCCGCGATGAATGCGGACCAGCGGGCGCGCTTCGAAGTCGGGCCCTGGCCGCGCGGAGGGGACGGCAACACAGTGGGCGCAACCGGTGGAGGAGAGAACCAGTCGTCGGGCGCGTCATTCCGTTTCATCGTCGAAGCGAACGATTGGGATGCCGCCGTCGGCACGAACTCGCCCGGTCAGTCCGGTGACGTCGACAGCCCGCACTATCGCGACCTGTTCGAGCTGTGGAAGGAAGACCGGTACTTCCCCGCGAAGTACTCGCGTCGTGCGGTGGAAGATGTCACCCTGGCGAAAACCATTCTGGCGCCGGCCCGCCGATAGACCCTTCCAATCGCGCACTCGATGATTCGCCGCCTCCACCACAACCTCACCTTCCAGGTTCTCGTCGCCATCACGCTGGGCGTCGTGCTCGGACTGCTCTCTCCCGAGGCAGGACGGGCCATGAAGCCGCTCGGCGACACCTTCATCAATCTGGTGAAGATGGTGATCGCGCCCGTCATCTTCCTCACCATCGTGCTGGGCATCGCCAACATGAGCGATCTCAGGAAGGTGGGACGTGTCGGCGGCAAGGCCCTGCTCTACTTCGAGATCGTCACGACGTTCGC
>JBDSSY010000352.1:0-4667 GCA_039928585.1 Gemmatimonadaceae bacterium
CCGTGATGAGCGATCGAACGAACGGCCCACGCCGTTCGGACGATTGCATCCGTGCCGCGGCGATCCCCGCCATGAGCACGACGGCGAGCGTTCCCAGCCAGCTGCTCGCCGCGAGCACGTGCACTCCGTCCGCGAGTACGGCGAGTGCGCGCAACCGCGGAGCCGACGACGCGTGGCCGGAGAACGCGGGATAGAAGGCACAGGCGATGGCACCCGCCGACGCCAGCGCCCACCACGACGTGGTACGGGGCCGGGGCGTCGTGTCCTGCGCGTCCATCGGCACCTGACGCTCGCGGCGCGATGCCGAGCGTGCGCCGTAGAATCCCGCACCAGCGAGCAGGACGCCGACGAGCTGCAGCATCCAGCCCGCGCCCCACGTCGTGGAACGAATCATCTGCCAGACCAGCACGATGTCGAGCGAGCGGCTGGCGCCGTGCATGGCGTACGATTGCGCGAACAGGCGAAATCCGAGTGTCGTGGCCAGCAGGAGCGCCGCGAGTAATCCGAGTCGAGCGGCGCCGTGTTCGGCCGCGATCGTCATCGCCCCTTCTTCCCCACGAAGCTCCCGATCTCCGTCCGTGCGCAGGCGGCGCAGGACGAACGCGCGAAAGGTCGCGGCGCCCACGACGACGAGCAGCGCCACGAACCCGATCCAGCGCACGATCACGTAGGCGGGTGACTCAGCGCCGAAGCCGTCGCCCTGCGGCATCGTGACCGGATCGTGGTGCATCGTGCTCATGTCGTGCGGCGGGGTCGCGGCGGAATTGCCGGGAACTGCTCCGCTCACGGCGACGGGCACGACACCGACTCCCTCCGCGCCTGGTGCGACGACGAAGTCGAATTTCCCGCGCACCGGGTGTCCGTCGTCGCCCGCGATCTGCCACATCACGACGTACGTACCGGCAACCATGGCCTCCGCGACCTGCGCCACGATGGAGCGTCGGGAATCCGCAGCGTACGTCGGTGCAGTGAGTGCGATGGCTCGGCCGTCGGCGGTCTGAAGCCGGATCGTGGTGAAGGTGAGCTCGGGCGCCTCGGAAAAATCCAGGCGCACCTGCGCCGGCACACTCGCGAGGTGCGCACCAGCCGCCGGGGTGGAGCTCTTGAGCCGGCCATGCGCCGATGCCGACCCGGGGGTCGACATCGTCAACGCGATGATCGCGATCAGCGTGGCGAGTGCGCCGCGGATGCGGACGCCACGCATCTACGGCTTCATGCCGGGCATGTTCATTCCCGGCATCTTCGAGTGATCCATCGGCGCCGGCTTGGCCGGTGCGGGCTTGGCCGGAGCCTTCTTCGCCGGTGCGGCCTTCCTTGCCGACGCTTTCCTTGCTGTCGACGATCGCGCGGTCGGATTCGCCGAGGAAGCGCTGCTGCTGGACGTGCTGCGCGCCCGGCGAATCATGGGCCGAGCTGGTGTCGGGCGGACAGCCGGAGTCATGTCGTGCTGCATGGCCGGCATGTCGTGCTTCATGCCCGGCATGTCATGTTGCATTCCCGGCATAGCCGGTTTCATCATGCCCTGCATCATCCGGCGCATGGCAGTGTCGGCCATCATGCGCTCGCGTATGACCGGATCCCGCATCATGCGCTCGTGCATCTGCATCATTGCGGGCATGTGCATCGCGCTCATGCTGTCGGATGGCATTGCCATCGCCCCGTGTGCCATGCCAGGCATCGCGGGCATACCGGCCATTCCCGGCATCTGATGCACTGCTCCTGTCTTTGCGGAGTCACCAGTGCCGGCGGCGCCGTGCTGCATGCCGGCCATCGCTGCGCCTGCTGCGCCCTTCTGTCCCGACGCGCCGTGCTGCATCCCGGTCATGCCCTTCATCGCTTCCGCCATGCTCGCGCCGCGCGCGAGCGTGGGTGTTGGAAAGCCGGCGAGGAATCCCACAGCGGGACCGCCCATGTTTTCCACGCCCATCATCGTGCCCATCGACTTCCATTCGTCGAGCGGCATGAGGAACGACGTGTTGTCGCGGTAGCGGCTCGCCGCTTCCATGATCGCGGCGCGCTTGCGCGAACGGGATACCACCGTGTTGTTGGTCAGGATGTCGGACACGACATCGTGCATCGAGTGCAGGTTGTCGAAGATGATGGACGCTTCCTGGTAGCGCGCGGCAAAGGTGGGCGCGATGGCCGAGGTCATCGGCATGACGCGCGGCATGTGCTCGGGCGCATTGTCCAGCATCTGACGGAAGCGCGAGACGGCCGCCAGCACGCCGGCCTGCCGCTGCTCCTGGTTCCGTCCCACCATCAGCGGCTCGTAGAGCCCGACCTGCAACCAGTGATAGCCCCAGATCAGGCCATTGAACTTGGGGTACCGCTGGCGGAAGGCGAGCGAATAGGGCTGGCTCTCCATCAGGTCCATGTTCTTGGGCAGGGAGCTGAAGGCGAGGTCAGGGCGCGTCTTGTAGTACGCCACCAGCTCGGCGACTTTCGCGTCCTTGTCGGCCTGCGACATCTGCTCCGAGGCGAGTACGTCGTAGATCTGCCGGTGCAGCAGGTGCGCCCAGTCGAACATCATCTTCGCTTCGGGCGCGAGCTTGGCATAGTTGATCTCGATCGCCGCTTCCTCGAGCGGCAGCTTCGGCGGACTCACGAGCAGCTTCTTCGTGATGAAGTCGTACTCGTCGCTCTCCAGCTCGCTGGCAGGGGCACCGGGATTGTTGTACAGCCGCTCGTACAGAATGGCATGCCCGTAGTCGAAGGCATTGAACAGTCGATCGGCGGCAGCGTAGTCGCGCCTGAAAGTGAAGTTGAACTTTCCGGGCAGGTAGAACTGCTCGTACGTGCGCGACCACTGCGCCGACGCGGCGCGCGGCGCGACGATCGATCCGGCGAGGCCGAACAGCATCGCGCCTGCGAGGCCGATGCGCATGGAGTGCTTCATATGGGTGCGTATCATGGTGTGTGTGGTCAGCGACCGGTCGGCATGAGTGAGGCCACGCCGAACGCGAACGAGCTGCCGAAGGTGACGTACCAGCCGGGCGCGTCACCGTTGAGGCGGCGGCCAAGTCCGGCGTCGAGTGCGAGTGTCGTCGTGAACTGATGGCGAACGCCGGCGCCGGTGTTGTACTCCACGTCTTCACCCGTGATGAGCGGCTTGCGCCCGTACAACTCGGCCGTGATCAGCGTGGAGCGCAGGGGGAATGTCCGATCGACCGCGCCGCCGATGAGCCACCGCGACAGCTCTTCCGCGCCGGCATCCGACGTCGACGCCGCCGATAGTGACGAGCCTGCCGTGTACTTGCCGTTCATGTGCACGCGACCCCACCTGTACGTGCGCGTCGCGATGCCGGTGATGCTCGTATACGCGCGGTTCGGTGCGAGATTGCCGACCGGTGCCAGGACGTCGGCGCGGATGCCGAGCGCGGGCCAGCCTTCCGTCTCCGCATTCAGGTTGTGCATGACGGAGAACTCGAGGCCGGCGATTCCGGACTGGCGCTCCGTTCCCACTTCCTGGTAGGAGAGCGGAAGTCCGATCTCGATCTGCGTGCGCGGCAGGATGCCGTACGCGATCTCGGGCTCGAGCCCCCAGTTGTAGACGCCGCCGCGCGCACGCTCGAGCCGCAACGGCGCGAGCTTGAGTTCGATGCCGTATCGCTCGGCAACGTAGGCGTCCTCGATCTGGATGGGGCGTCCGCGATCGGTGTTGTAGTAGTCGGTTTGCGCCTCAAGGCGCGCCGTGCCACCAATGGTGGCGACGCTCGCGAGCATGACGAGCGCGAGGATGCGACGAGGAGCATCGAGCGGTGCGAGCACCGCACCGAAACGTTGGATGAACTGCATTGGCCGGATGAAGGAAGGCTGCCTGTCGCGCGTATGGATCCCCGCGCGTGGCTCGCCGGCGCGACTGCGCCGAACGAACGTGCGAACACCGAGTTGGCGGAGGTTCGGACTAGGCCTTCGGAGGCGGCGGCTCGGGAGCCGGCGCGAACGACGCGGGCGCGTCGTGCAATGCGACACGAATGCGTGCCGCAGGCGACACAGTGGAAGCGATTACCTGCGTTGCGTTGGTGATCGCGATGCTCACGCTGCACCCGACGAGCGCGCCGCAGCAGTGCTGCTGGGTCGGGATCTCGCACGGTGGTACGTCAGCGGAACCGGCAGTACTGGCCGGCATGCCGTGCACTGCTGATGCAGCGCCGTCGGCCGCTCCCATGGGCATCACATGCCCGGCCACCGTCACCACCGCTTGGCGTTCGCCGGCCGAGCTCGCCATGACCGAGTGATGCTGGCTCATCGTCGGGCTGGCGCACGCCGATTCGCCAGACGCCACCGAGAGGTGGAGCATGGTGACCGACGTGAGCAAGGCGACCAGACGACGAATCATTCGGAGAGTACTGATGGCTCGGGTTGTTCGTTCCAATTCGATGAACACATGCACGTCGCACGCCACCCTTCTCTACCGGCTGTGCTTGTAGATCAGGTTCAGGAGCTCGTCGTACATGGGCTCCGACCGCTCCGGACCCGACCTGATGGCGGCGGTGGCGCAATGCTTCAGGTGGTTTCGCATGAGCTCCCGGCCCACCGACCGCAATGCTTCATGCACGGACGAGATCTGCGTCATGATGTCGGCACAATAGCGGTCGTCCTCGACCATCTTCTGAAGTCCGCGCACCTGCCCCTCGATTCGGCGCAGCCGCTTGATATTGCGATCC
>JBDSSY010000353.1:0-10628 GCA_039928585.1 Gemmatimonadaceae bacterium
ACGGCGGCACGAATGACCGCGTTGAGACCCGGGGCGTCGCCGCCACCGGTGGAAAGGGCAATACGCATTCAGAGGGGCGTGATACGGTGGTGCGAACAGGGTGCGACGTCAGATGGGCCGGCACGCCTGAAGGACGCGCCGCCCCTTCGGACGTTACCTCGCGACAGCGCTCAACCGACCGACTGGAGCAGGCGCACGATCTCGCCTCGTTCCGCATGCCGTCGAAGCGCCGACTTCTGGAAGACGGGCACGCCATCCCGCACGACTTCGAATCGCCCTCCCGAACTCGGCGTGAGTACCACCGTCGCGCCGGGAAAGTGTTCCGCGATCTCTGCCGCCAGACCGGCGGCTCGGGCTTCGTACTGTCAAAGCGTGCAGTATTCGATCGAGATGTTCATGGCGAGTATGAGAGGTGGTGCAATATAGCGTCACCGTCCGCTCGCAGCCGCAGCGGTGCTCGGCGGCGGCGGCGGCCCGCGCTCATTCACGTCCAGGGAGTTCCAGTTCGCCATCGCGTTCAGCATGAGCGCGAACGCCCCCTGCGATTGCCAGCGCCACATCGGACGCGTGCCGAACAGCACGACGTGTCCGCGACCGAGCGGCGCGTCCACGACCGTGGAGCGACCAGCCATCTCCTCACCGGCATCGAGCAGGCCGGAGACGAGGAGGTCTTCCGCCTTCGGCGTCCATCGCACGATCGTGCGGGCACGGAGTCGTTCCCCCGCGTTGGTGATGGCGCTGTCGACGCCCACCGGGCGCTGCGCTGCGGTCGGCGGCGCCTGTACCGTCAGCAGGGGTGCCTGATTGAAGTACAACGGAAAGGTGGTGCGCTCGTATCCGTACGCGATGGGGCTCTCTGGCTTCACGAGTTGCGCGCGGTAGACGCCGCCACGCGCGAGCAGTTTCGGCGATGCCGCGACGCTCACCGTCGGCACGAGCCCAAAATCGATCGGCACTCGCGAGCTGTTCCCTTCGACCACCAGCAGTCCGCCGCGCTCGATGAACCGACGCAAGGCGGCGAGTCCGCCGAGTCCCATCCCTTTCCGGGTGTCATCCGTCTCGTCCCACTTGCCGAGGTGGGGCGTGAGCGCTGACTGCTTCCACGGAATCGCGGGCCCCACCTGCGACCGTCCGTTCACGATCGTCGTCGCCGGCCCGTTCACGTGCGGATAGACCACGACGTCGAATCGATCGAGCAACCCGGGCTGGTCGAGCTTCTGATCGGCGAGATACGTGAAGGGAACGCCCATCCGGTCGAACGCATAGCGGACCCAACCCTCGTTCTGCGTCTCGATCCAGGAGTGGACGAGCGCCACGCGTGGCGCCGCGATGGCATGTCGGCGCACACTCGGTAGGCTCGGTATCGCGGTTCCGGCCAGCCCGAGCGCTGTGATGGCATCGCGCACGCCGGCATTCGCACCCTCCACGATGAACGTGCCGCGTGTCCAGCTCTTTCCACCGGCGCTGAACGCGGTATCCGCCACCGATACCCGCGCCACTCCGGTCTTCCACGGCAGCGCCGCCGACCGCCAGTCGCCCAGGTGCGGTACCAGCAGCACCCCACCGTCGCCGGCCAGACTCCCGCGTACGGTTGCGTCGGCCGTCAGGATCGACATCGGTGCGGAGAGTATCGCGGCATCGGCGATCTTGAGCGTCTCCACGTGCCGCAATTCGTCGAGCGTCCAGCCCGTGTCGTCGTATGGCGAGGGCAGGTCAGGCTTGAATTGCTGGATGGCGAGCAGCGTGCGCACGGTCTGGGTGTAGGGCTGATCCATTCGCACGATCCAGTCACCGGCTCGCACCGCGACGCGTGCGTCCTTCTCGGTGGCTCCCGCAACGGACACGTCCGCCGACGCGACATGGATCTCCGTGCCGTGCTGCCGGAACAGGTTCACCAGGTCGGCCGCTTCAGCCGAGCGGCGCTGGCCGCGCGGAATGACGAACGCGTACGGCGCCGCGCGCTTTCCCTTCGCAATCTGCCGCTCCCCCTTGGCGACGAAGTTGTCCATGAACGTCGCCGGATGATCGGCGACGTACTTGAGGGCGGTCAACACACCCGACTGCTGAAAATTGATGTTGCTTCGGATGCACCACTTCACGCCGCTCACCGGTGGGCTCGGGCGATCCCAGCGGCGCTCGGTCTGCGCGACACCGAAATTCGTGATGTGGCAGTCGGCGTTCATCGCCGTGTACGTCTCGTAGAAGCGGCCGATCGAATTGTGCAGATTCGCGATGGCCAGCATGTAGTTGGGCGCCCAGCCATCGTAGAAGCCATGCGTCCACACGCCGGGCAGTCCGCGTTTCGTGAGTTCGTTGATTTCCTGGTACGCCAGCGTGTGCCACTCGTTGATGACGATCGGGTCGAACTCGTCGTTATACGGCCCCGTGCCGGTACTGGTGTGCAGGAATGCCACGGATTCGTGCAGGTCGTGCATCACCGTGGGGTGCCAGTGCAGGAACCCGTTCATCACGTGCTGGGTGAGCTTCTGCGACAGCACCATGCCGTCTCGGTTGTTGTCGTGTGCGGTGTACTTGCCCCAGTACGTCAGCGACACGCCGCTCGGTCCCAGTCCGAGCGAGCGGGAGAGCCGCGCCGCGTCCACCTGCCGGTCGCGCCCATCGACCTCGGTAGACGGCGTGATGAGGGTGATCACTCCATTGCGGATGGACGAGACGAAATCGCTCTCTTCCACGGCGAGGCGATACACCAGCTCCATCAGCATTTCCGGACTGCCCGTCTCCGGACTGTGAATGCTCCCCGTCAGCCAGTAGATCGGCTTCGCTTCTTTTACCAGCCGCGCGCGTTCGGCCGGTGCGAGGCCCCGTGGATCGGCGAGACGCGCCGTCATCGCGCGATACTCGTCGATCCGCGCGATCGTGGCAGAATCGGCGACAGCGGCGACAATCATCTCTCGCCCTTCGTCGCTCATGCCCAGCGAGAATACCTTCACGCGCGGTGACGCGGCGTCTACCGCGCGGAAATAGCGATTCAGTTCCTCGACGTACGCCAGCCGCGCGATTGTCCCCGGGACGTAGCCGAGCACTTTCAGCGGCGACGGAACGGTCGACGACGCCGGGAGATGATCCACGAGCTCCGTCGTGAACGACCAGTGCGGGTCGGTGGGCGTGAGCTCGCGAATTCGCGCCGTGTAGGCGGAATCGTTGGCTTGCTGCGCGTACGTCGTGCCGGATGCGACGAGCACCAGCGCGGCAGCGAACCGGAGGACGGAGCGTCGGGACATGGGGGATCGGCGAGGGAGGAGGGAGCGGAGAAGATGGCGCTCGGGCCGCCGTCGTCAACGTCACGGCGCGTTCATCGATCATCAGTGCGTGGAATGGATGGCGCACGCCGGGCGCGGGCGAGCTACCGTGCTTCCATGCAACGCAGATCCGACGCGTACCGCTGTGGGTTCACCCTCATCGAACTCGTGCTCGTGATGACGCTCGTCGGGCTCGTGTCCGCGACCGTCGTGCATGCGCTGTCGCTGCAGCTCGATCGTCTGGCCGTGCGCAATGCCATCGCGGAGGCTGCTGGCGCACTCGGCAGGGCCCGCGACGAGGCGCTGGCACGACGCACGGTGGTGCGGGTTCGCATCGATACGGCGCAGCGCACCCTGGCGGTACACGCCGGCGACGAGCGAGTCGCTCACCACGCGCTCGGACATGCGCACGGCGTGGCGCTGTCCACCACGCGTGACTCCATCGCGTTCGATGTACGCGGGCTGGGTTACGGGGCAGCGAACCTGACGCTCATCGCACGTCGGGGACGGGCTGCCGACACGCTCGTGGTATCTCGGCTGGGCCGGGTGCGCTACTGAACCGGCCGTTTCGCGGGCTGACGCCGCTCGTACCACAACTGTGCCACGTTGCTCACCGGAATCACCGAGCTCACCTGACGAGCCGGATTGTACAGGAACACGTACTTCTGGGTCGTGCCGAGGAGCAACAGCGTCGTCGTGTCGCCGGGCGAGCGCGCATTACCGGAGAGCAGCTCGATCTGCACGCGGCGTCCCCTGCCCTCGCGAAGCTCCGTCGCCACGTGCTTCGCGTAGTGCAGTGAAGCAGCCAGTGCCCAGAGCGCGACGGTGAACGCGAACAGCGTCGACCGATGGCGACGCTGAAAATCCTGGGCCCGCCGTCCACCCGTGAGCACATGATTCTGCGGCAGTCGATTGCGCACCCACGTCGCTCCCCGATAGTACAGCGCGAGCACGGGAATCGGCGCGATGCACACGAGCACGATGAGCGGATCGCGCAGCGCGGCCATGAGGAAATCGCTTGGCTCCGCGTAGTCCAGCACGTTGATGCGGAAGCGGAGGAATACGAGCGCACGGTGCAGCATTCCCAGTCCGGCGAGCGCCAGATATGCCATGGTGATGGCGAGGCCGAGGTGCTCGATCGCGAACCAGCTCCTCCATTTCGCCGTCGCCGCGGCCGGCCGATGGGGCGCCGCTGTCTCCGACTGTTCCATATGCCTCGGCTCGCAAATGCTGTCGTCGGGCCGGTCAGTCGGCCGCGACCGTCCCGAAATCGTATCCTGGCACCGAGACTCGCGGGATGGGCGTGCCGATCATGCGCTCGATCGTCCGCACCATGCCGATCTCGTCCGGTGACATGAAGGTATAGGCATCGCCTTCCTTCGCCGCGCGGCCCGTGCGGCCGATGCGGTGCACGTAATCTTCCGCCTGCTGCGGCACGTCGTAATTGATCACGTGCGTGATCCCCGAGATGTCGAGCCCACGCTGCGCGATGTCTGTCGCGACGAGCACGCTCGTGACGCCATCCTTGAAATCCTGCAGCGCGCGCGTGCGCTGCGCCTGCGTCTTGTCGGCGTGCATGGCCGTGGCCTTGAGCCCGGCCTTTTCCAGATCCCGCACGATGCGGTCGGCGCCGTGCTTGGTTCGCGAGAAGATCAGCACCGAATCGTGCACCTTGCTCGTGAGCAGGTCCACCAGCAGCGCGTTCTTCTTTTCGCGAGGCACGGGATAGACGGCATGCGTCACCGTGCTCGCCGCGGCGGAGCGAACGCCCACCTGCACGACAACCGGCTTGCGCAGATATTTTCGGGCGAGTGCCTCGACTTCCGGCGGCATGGTGGCGCTGAAGAGCAGTGTCTGCCGGTAGACGGGAATCTGGCCCACGATGTTGTTGATCTGCGGAGCGAAGCCCATGTCGAGCATGCGATCCGCTTCGTCGAGCACCAGCACCTCGAGATCGTCGAACACCACGTTCTGGCGCTCCAGATGATCGATCAGTCGACCCGGTGTGGCCACGACGACATCGACGCCTGCTCGCAGCTTCTTCTCCTGCGGATCGAGCGGTACGCCGCCGTAGACGGCAACGACGGAGATCGGCGCATGGCTCGCGTACTTGCGGAAGCTCTCCTCCACCTGCACGCACAGCTCACGCGTCGGCGTGAGAATCAGCGCCCGGGTCCGCCGCGGGCCGTCGATGAGCCGGTCGATGATCGGCAGGGTGAAGGCAGCGGTCTTTCCCGTGCCGGTCTGTGCGAGGCCCATGATGTCGCGTCCCCGGCGAGCCAGCGGAATGGCGTCGCGCTGGATCGGCGTCGGACTCGTGTATCCCGCGTCGGCGATGGCGCCAAGAATGAGCGGGTGAAGCTCGAGATCGGCGAACGTGAGCGCCGGTCCCGCAGCCGCCTCGGCCTGGGCGAGGGTCGATGAAATGTCGGTCATTCGTCCTGATGCTGTGCGCCGGGGCCGCGATCCCGGGACCTCCGGGACCAGCGCATGCACCGAACGCTCGCGGATCTGCCGCGAGTGCAGCGGTGCGGTTGATGAAGGATGCGATCTCGCCCGTTGCTGAGCGCGATCGCGCACGGAATGTGTCGTCCGGCCCGATGCTGGACGGTCGTGGAGGGGTCCGCAGCCTCACGCGCCCGGTGCGCGTGCTCTCCACCGCCGGTCGGATGAGGGGCGACGCATGACGCGATCACCCCCGGCCGACCTGGTCTTTCAACTCTTCTGGTGCACGTAATATAGCACAGCTGGGTGGTGGCGGCTACGTGGCGCGGTGCTGTCAGGTTGTAGATCGGCGGTCTGCCATGAACGACAACACATGGTGCACGACCTCCTGAGGCCACTCCTCGTTGACGGCGTGCCCGCCCGCGCTCACCTCACGGACCACCAACGGCGCGCCTTCGGAAATCAGTGCCGTCACGTACTGGCCGGCCTCGCGCACCAGCCTGTCGCGCATCCCGAGAACGACCAGGACGGAAGAGCCGAGTCCCCTGAGCCGCCCGGCCATTACGGACGGCACGGGCCGCGTCCACGTGAACTCGTGCAGCAAGCGCCGCATCGCGCGCGTGTACGAGGGAAACTGCGACGGTGCCCAGTACTCATCTTCATCGTGCCTCGTGATCTTCGAGGGGTCGCCGTACACGAGCTGATGCGCCCGCGCGACCACCCACCGCCCCACCAGGCGAGGCAGGATGGCATCGACGATTGCGGGACTCACCGCCCTCGCGAGTCGTTGGAGGCGAATTCGGCCGAAGCACGCGGGGTTGACCAGCGCCAGCGTCGCGACCCTCGCATCGCCCGCAAGGGCCAGCTCGATCGCGATCGTGCCGGCCATCGATTGCGCCACGATGTCGACGCGACCGATGCGTTCGACGTCGAGGAACTCGCGCACGCTGGTCACCATGCCTGCCAACGAGTACGCCGTCGCGTTCCCCGGCTTATCCGACAGCCCGTGACCAGGCAGGTCGATGGCGATGACACGGCGTCCCGCGGCGGCCAGCGGCGCGAACCAATCGCGCCACATGTAGATCGACGCGCCCCATCCGTGCAGCAGGAGAATGGGAAGGCCGGTCGTCGGTCCGGACTCGGCGACACGAAGTTCGACGCCATCGGGAAGCGCCGCCCGCCGTGTTCGAATTGCCGCCTGACCGGCCGGAAACATCGCCTCGGGGGCGAGCCGCCCGGCGAGTGTCGGCTCGCCGGGCACGCGAGGATGGATCAGGCGATCTCGATGGGTCGCCCGCTGAGACGCGCGATCAGGCCCAGACGGAACGTCATGTCAGCCCACCGTTCCTCACCCATCTCGAGGGTTTCGAGCGGATAGGTGGGCCAGACGAACGAGTTCGTGCTTTTCGGGCTGACCGTCCCCTTGTGCGGATGCCAGACCCCCTCGCGATCCCGATCCTCGAGGAAGCGTTCGAAGAGCTTCCACCAGTTCTCGTTCCGCTTCAGGAAACCGAGCCGCGCCATCAACTCGAGCCAGTACAGCGCGAACGGAACGTCCGCGTCGGCCGCATTGCGGTGCGGCAGCATGTCGCCGAGTACCAGATGGGGCACCGGCATCGCGGACTTCCCCACCAGCTGAACCGCCTCCTGACGCGGTTGCGGCTGCGCGAGATGCGTATACAGGGCATCCATCTCGCGATGATGTTCGGCCCGGAACAGCGGCATGTACGCGAGCATCATCACCGTGTAGAACGACGGTGGCGACGCTTCCGCTGCCAACATGTGCTGGTTCCCTTGGCGGATGAACGGCTTCTGGGCGAGTGGGGAACGCAGGTAGTCCGCCATGCGATTCAGGATGCGGCGCGCCGCCCCGCGCAGCCGGGGGTCCCCCTCGTATCCCGCCTGGGCGAGTGCCGCTGCGGCGGCCTCCCGCAACAACGCCCGGCCCCGACGCACGGAATCCTCATCCGGCGCCAGTTTTCCGCCCAGTTCGTACAGGTACGCGGGGTCCTCGTCCTCCGCGAGGAGGCGAAAAAGTGCGCGGCGCGCGTGCGCCAGCGGAGGCGAATCCCTGTGCCATCCGTACTCGATCAATCGTCTTACTGCAGGGATAGTCCCGACACCTTCAAAGTGGAGGGCACGCGAGGAAGGGACGGTCAGCATGCCGCCGTCCCACGTGCCATCCGGCGCCTGCTGCATCGCCAGCATCAGCGCAGGTTTATGCGCGAATGGGAGTGAGCCGATCTTCTCGGCCTGGGCTGGCGTCACGCGCACCACTTCCGTGAGTGAGCGATATTTGATGGCAGGTGCCGCGTGCGCCATGATCCAGTCCAGGGGAAACCTGACCGGACCCGAGGGCGCGGGAGGGGGCGGAGCGGCGGCTGGGGCGGGCACTGCAACTGGCCCGGCTGGAGCGGGTGCCGGGGGCGTCGACAGAGTCACGGGAGTGTTGGGCGGTAACGGCAGGGTCACTTTGGGGCTCGCATGGCTGGCGGTCGAACCGGGCAGACGTATCGCGGTGCCGGACGGAACGCGACTGCGAACGGCGGGTAAGCATAGCAGATTCACCCGCGCCCGCTAGAGGGGTCTCGGTAACTTACGTCGTCACAACGACTTGAATTTAGCACGGTCTTTCCATCCTCACGAGGATACGCTCATGAAGGCAATCCGCATCGCGGTGTTCGTCGCCGCTCTGCTCATCACCGGCGCCGCGGTTGCTCGCGCGCAGGGAGCGATGCAACAGGGTGGGCAGTCGCGTCGCAATGTGCAGCTCGATGGGATCGAGTTGACGGACGCTCAGAAGTCCAGGCTGGACGAGATCCAGAAGAAGTACCAGCCCGAGATGATGGCGCTTCGGACCGAGTTGCAGAATGGCGGCGACCGTGCCGAGTTGATGCGAAAGAGCAGCGCACTCCGCGATCGCTCGAGTGCCGACATCCGTGCGATCCTCACCCTCGATCAACAGGGCGTATTCGACAAGCACACGGCCGAGATGAAGGCGCGCATGGAGCAGGCGCAGCGCCAGTCACCTCGGTAAGTCGGTAGGTCGGTAGGTCGGTAGGTCGGTAAGTCGGTCGGTCGGTAACTCACCTACCCACCTACCGTTTTCCGCACGGCATCGTTCTTCGAGACACGCCTTCCGTCGCTCATGACGGGACACACGTCGTGCTTGTCGCGCATCGCGGCGCCCGGCATCTTTCGCACACGATGATCCGTTTCGCGCGCGTTGCATGTCGCTCCTGCCTCTCGTGCCGTGCGCGGTGAGTTCGTCGATCTCCACGGCGCGCGACTCTACTACTACGCCGCTGGCACGCGCGGAGCCGGGGAGCCCGTGGTCTTCGTTCACGGTTTCGCGACGTCCAGTCACCTGTGGACGGATGTCGTTTCCCTGATGCCCGCGGGGCATCGCCTCATCGTGCTCGACGTGCTCGGGCACGGGCGCAGCGATCCACCGAGAGAGCGCCCGCTCACGATGCGCGCACACGGTGAGCGCATCGTGGAGCTGCTCGACGTCCTCGGCGTGGACGCCGCGTGCGTCGTCGGGCACGGTGTCGGCGGCGCGATCGCACAGTCGCTGGCCGTTCACTCGCCGAGCCGAGTGGCGCGGCTGGCGCTGCTGTCGAGCACCGGGTTTGCTGACTGGGCTACGAGCGACCTCCGTATCGCGCGCGCGATGTTGCCTCTGCTACGTCGATTGCCTCCGCCATGGCTGTTGTCGATGGTGCGGACGGAGCTCGAGCGCGGCTACGACGACCGGTCGCGCGCTGCCCATTCGATCGACCGCTATCTGCGACCCTTCGCGACTTTGGACGGTCGCGACACACTCGTGCGCCACCTGCGCGCGCTGGACACGCGCGAGACAGCGGCGATTGGCGCACGATTGGGAGAGATCGCCTGCCCCACAGCAATCGTGTGGGGCGAACACGACCCGTTTCTCGCCGTGTCGCTCGGCCACCGGCTCGCGAGGGCGATTTCCGGTGCAACGATGCAGGTCATTCCCGGGGCGCGACACGTGCTTCCCGAAGAGTGGCCTCGCCAGGTGTCCGACGCGCTCGCCGAGCTCCTGACGCGGTGAAGCCTCCGGTCAGCGAGGTGGCAGCGGCCGTCGCAGCGTGTCCGGCGGTAGCGGCCGTCGCAGCGTGTCCGGCGGCGCGGCCGACTTGAGCGGTGCGATCACTGCGGACGGCGCGATGGTGTCGCTCGCCATGCGCGCAATCCATGTTGGCGATTCCTCGCTCGCGGCGAGGATCGCCGGCCGGAACGCCTTCACTGTATATCGGCTCCCCGGATTCCACAGGATCCAGCTGAACATCCCGTTGTCGTAGCCCGCCTGCATCTGTGCGCGGAGCTGCGGCACCCCGTACCGGGGCTTGCCCAGCGTGAAATCCTGATACCAGGGCACGACCTGCCCGGCATTCCTGATGACGCGGTTGCGCACCCTGGCGCCACGCAGCGCACGATCGAGCACGGCGTACGGTTCGGCGTTCGGATATGCGATGCCGTAGCTGCCGCGTGGGTAGTGCGACGGGTATGTCATGGGAAGCACGACATCCGCGCGATCGGCGAACTGCTCCCATGTCTGCCCGATCCCCATGTCGTTGTCGATCGTCGTCGTCGCACCGAACACGTCGATGGCCATCGATGCACCAGACGCGGCCAGGCGCTGGCGGAGATATCCGAGCTCCTCGCGAATCACTGCGTCACGGCGGCGACCCTTGGCGAGCGGGAAGCGGGCTTCCGCGAGCAACCGCCGATCGTCGGGAAAGCGCACGTAATCGAACTGCACTTCGCTGAAGCCGAGCCGCACGGCTTCATCCGCGAGGTCAGCAGCGTACGCCCATACGGCACGATGATGCGGATCCAGCCATGGATTGCCTTTGGCATCGAGCCAGGGCTTCCCGTCGGCGCGACGCTGCACCGCCC